>DBVV01000091.1 GCA_002308795.1 Mageeibacillus sp. UBA1255
CCGCAGAAGCTGCCGCTTCCTCCGCCGCAAACTGGTCAAAACGCAATTGACCCACCTCGTCCAGCAGGTCGTCGTCAATATCAAGCATTGCCCGTTCGAACGTCTCTTTTTTCATACAAAACCCTCCGCTTCAAGTCCGTCGCGCAGTTTTCCTTTGATCGCGGCCAGCATCTGGTAGACCGCCGAGGGGCTCAGGCCCAGTCTCGCGGCAATGGTGTTTACGCTGTCTACATAATAATACCGGCACAGGAAAACGTACCGCTGCTCTTTGGGGAGCCTGCGCGCGAATTCGGACAGATATCGAGAGAGCAGCCTGGAATCCACTTCGGACTCCACGGTCCTGCCGCTCTCCAGAACTTCATCCAGCTCGTCGTAGCTGTCGAAGCCCTCTGCGGGCGCGCGTTTTTTGCGGTTCATTTCCTTGCGCCGGTCAAGCGCGACGTTCCTGACGATCTTTGTCAGGTATGCCTGAAAACTGCGGGGGCGGTCCGGCGGGATGTGGTTCCAGGCCGACAAGTATGCGTCGTTCAGGCACTCGTCTCGATCCTCGGCGCTGTCAAGGACGTTGTCCAGGACGGCGCGAAGATACCTGCCGTATTTTGCCTCGGTCGCCTCGATGGCGCGCTCGCTTCTGGCAAAATAAAGCTCGACGAGTTCCTCGTCCGTTTCCGCAAAAGTCGCTGCCGTATCAGGTGATTTGCCCGGTTGCATTCCGCTTAAGACCTCCCTTCACTGATACAGACGACAATCGCGGGAAATTTTACAGTTGCTGAGTAAAAATCTATGAAAAAAGTTTGAATTTCCGGAATTATCTCCAGAGCCGTTCGAGGCTGTAAAACTGGCGCTCTTCTTCGAGGAATACGTGGACAACGACGTCTATAAAGTCGAGCAGGATCCAGCGTGCCGTGTCGTATCCTTCGATGCGCGCGGGTTTCACGCCGTTTTGCTTCATTTTCTCCTCGACCTCGTCCGCAATACCGCGAAGATGAGTTGACGACGTACCGCTGCACAGGATAAATGCGTCGGTCACGGTGGTTTTTTCAGAAATATCGATCACTTCGATGTCCTTCGCTTTGCGGTCTTCCATTGCCGCCACAACGATTTCGGTGTACTTTTTGCTATTTTCCTTGTTCATATTGTCCCTCCGTATGAAAGCCGGTGCTTTCAGATTGGTTTCGGTCCCATTTTCCTTCATTTGTTCCTGCGCCCATAACATCGTTTCGTACGAGAACCGGCAGTTCGGCGGCATTGCCTCCGGCGAGATCCGGGCGTCTGCTGAGAGTCCCGCCTTAGAGAGCCAGTACGTTGCCGACAGCTTTGCTTCTTCCGCGCAGGCGGCAAGGACTCCGTCTTTTTTAAGTACGTCCCGCACGCGGTCAAAGTGAGCGCCTTCCCTGCCCGGTTCGGTGTAGTCGGCAACGAATATGATCTGTGCGAGTGTGCTCATTCCCGGCCGCCCGGTGGTGTGCCACGCAGCGGCTTCGAGCACTTCTTCGTCTTCGATCCCGAACGTTTCGCGCCCGATCTGCGCCGCTGCCATTCCGTGCATCAGCACGTGGTCGTAGCATGCGCTTTCAGGGTCGTTCGCTCCGGGCTGTTCAGTGAGCCCGAGCTTCGTATATTGTTCCAAAGTATATTCGCGCGCGACGTCGTGCAGGATCCCCGCTAAAGCGCACCTGTCCGGGTCCGCACCTTCCGTTTTTCCGATCCGCACTGCTTCTTCCATCACCCTGACGTCATGTGAAAACCGCGCCGGGGTCAATGTTTTTTGTGCGAATTCGTATATTTTTCGCGTTAATTCATTCATATAAACTTAATTTGCGGTCAGTTCTTGAGGCTCTGCATCGGCGCCGGTATCCTGCCGCCGCGGTCAACAAACGCCTTGCTGCTGTCGCTGCCTTCGTATTGACGCACGCTCATGACCGGGCCGGAGCCTAAAAGTCCGCCGAATTCGACCGTGTCTCCCACGACTTTTCCGGGGGCAGGAATGATGCGCACGGCGGTAGTCTTGGAATTGACCATACCCACCGCAGCTTCGTCCGCGATGATGGCAGAGATCGTATGCGCTTCGGTATCGCCGGGCACGACGATCATATCAAGACCGACGGAGCAAACGCAGGTCATTGCCTCCAGCTTTTCGATGCAGAGGCTTCCGCGCCGCACTGCGTCGATCATGCCTTCGTCTTCGCTTACCGGTATGAACGCGCCGGACAGGCCTCCCACGTGGGACGAGGCCATCAATCCGCCCTTTTTCACAGCGTCGTTCAGCAGCGCCAGTGCGGCGGTCGTTCCGGGGGCTCCGCAGCGTCCAACACCCATTTCTTCTATTATGCGGGCAACGCTGTCTCCTACCGCCGGTGTCGGTGCGAGCGACAGGTCAACTATCCCCGCGGGCACTCCGAGTCTGCTGCTGGCAAGTTCGGCAACGAGCTGACCGGCCCTGGTTATCTTAAACGCCGTCTTCTTCACCGTTTCCGCCAGCACGGTAAAATTCTCCCCGCGCACGTGCTCGATAGCGCACTTCACCGCGCCGGGGCCGCTGACGCCAACGTTAATGACGCAATCCGGCTCGCCAACGCCGTGAAACGCACCGGCCATAAAAGGATTGTCCTCGGGAGCGTTGCAAAGTACCACGAGCCTCGCGCAGTTTGACCCTCCGCTCGAAGCTGAAAGCTCAGCCGCGCGTTTGATCACGAAGCCCATCTCACGCACAGCGTCCATATTTATGCCCGCCTTCGTGGTGGCCACGTTTACGCTCGCGCACACTTTCGAAGTGGCATTCAGGGCATCCGGGATCGAACTGATCAGCGCACGTTCCGAAGGCGTTGTCCCTTTATGGACGAGCGCCGAGAAGCCGCCCAGGAAGTTGATCCCTACCGCCGTTGCGGCGCGTTCCAGCGTTACAGCAAGCTTTACGCAGCCTTCCGGATCTGCCGGGGCAATAAGCCCGACAGGCGTTACAGAGACGCGTTTATTTACGATCGGGATGCCGAGCTCGATCTCGATCTGCCGGCAAACCTCCACCAGCCTTGAAGCGCAGGAAGTGATCTTATCGTAGACCGCATTGCACGTATCGTCAATATCCGAACGCACGCACGAAAGGAGGTTCACACCCATTGTCACCGTACGGATATCAAGATGCTCCTGCTGGATCATTGTCACCGTCTGAATGATCTCATCTGTCGAAATAAACACAGCGGCACCTCATATTTTATGCATGGCGTTGAAAATATCCACGTGGCAGAGCTGGACGCGAAGCCCCATATCGTCTCCGGCCTTTTTAAGCGTCTCGGCCAGCGGCCCGAATCCGCCCTTCACGTCGGTGACGTCAACGAGCATCGTCATTGTGAAAATATCATCCATCGTTGTCTGGCTGATGTCGAGAATGTTGCAGTTCGCCTCAGCTAATATATGAGACAGGGCGGCAATTATCCCCACCCTGTCTTTTCCGATAACGGTCAATACACCTTTGATCATTTGTTGAATTTTTCTCCTGTTGAAACCTTGTAAACGAGCGGCACGTACTTATGCCGCTCCGATCAGAAACGTTCCGCCGGTCAACCGTTCGCCGACAGTACGCCGAACCCGAATCCGCGATCCTTTGCCCAGATGATATAATCTTCAAGGATCTCTGCGTTGACCTTCGAAGACGAAAGCTGATAAACGGAACCGGCGGCGGTATTGTCCTTAAGCGTCCTAAGAGCCTTGTTTACGTCGACTTTATCGTCCCAGTCATAATAATCGAACGATCTGAACACTACGGTATAGCCCATAGCTTCCGCCAGCGCAAGATCTCTTACCGAAAACTTATCCGGGCGGTACAGCGTCATGCGGGTATTTTCACCTGCTATCCCCTGGTAAAGCTCCTCGATGCTCCACATAGAATCACTGAATTCCGACGTAGCGAGGTAAGCCATACCCGTTCCGTCTTCTCCCCGGGCAAAAATATCGCCGCGGCTTCCGACCGTATGCCCCTGCTCGATTATCGTGCGGACAATATCCTCGTTCTCGGTAAAGTAGTTTTTTGCAATGAAGAACGTCGCTTTAACACCGGCAGCCTTAAGCCTGTCCAGTATTTTAAGCGTGCTCTTCGCGGCATCCTCATAACCCAGATTAAACGTCAGATATATGTTCTTCTCCGTGTCGTCAGCCATACGGTAGATGTACGACGCACCGTCCGCAGCCTTCTGAGCCGCGTCCTCAATCGTATACACCATCTCTTCCGTACCGTCTTCCTTCGTCACGACAGAACCGCTGATGCCCCATGACACGGCCTTTGTGGACATATTGCTGAAATCCGACGGATTAATTACAGGGCGGACAACGGGTGCCTGGGTCGGTTCTTCCGTAGGCTCTTCGGTAGGCACCGGAGTCTCCGGCACCGCGGAAGCGGTAACGTCCGGCGCCTTCGTTTCGTCAGGCGTTGCCGTGGGCAATACCGCTACCGGGTTGGTTGCAGTCGGGCTTGCGATCGTCTGCTTCGGGTTCTTCCCCACGAAAGCCATGACGATGATAAACACCGATACTGCCGCAAACATTATAAATAACGAGATCACATTACTGCGACGCATTTATTTTTCCTCTTTCCCGTCGTCAGCATCATCGGCAGAAACGACCGTAACGTTCTTTCCGCCTGACGCCGCTAACTTACCTCCGAGCATTCCGTACAGCAGGCTCTTGAGATCGATTCCCATACCCTCGGTAATGCCGTTGGTAATCTGATTGGTGCTGTTGACGATATCATTGACGAGTTTAGCGCTGTTGCCCTCGCCGTACATCGTGATCTTATCCACTCTCGAAAGCGGCTCCGCAACGTTCCTTGCGATCTCGGGCAATGCCTTCATAACCATCTCGATGACCGCCGCCTCGCCGTACTTCTTCATAGCCTCGGCCTTCTTATCGATACCCTCAGCCTCAGCCAGAGCCTTCGCCCTCGTCGCCGTAGCTTCGGCCTCACCGACAGCCCGGATACCCTCGGCCTTCTTAGTCGCTTCGACAAGCTCGGCCTCGGCCCTGCGCGTCGCTTCCACCAGAGCGGCTTCGGCGGCGACCTTCTTCGCTTCGGCCTCTTTCTCCACCTCTATGAGGCGGGCCTCAGCGTCCAGCTGGCGCTGCACCTTCTGTGCCGCGGCGCGCTGTTCTGCCGCGTATTTCTGCGCATCAGCCAGCTTTTCAGCCTGGTATTTATCCGCATCAGCCTTTTTGCGGATCTCTGCGTCGAGCTTGCGCTGCCTTACTTCCGCTTCTTTTTCTGCGCGAAGTATTTCTTTTTCCTGAGCCGCGATCGCGACGTCTGCTTCTGCCTGTTTCCTGATCTTTTCCTGCAGCTGCTCCTGAATGCGTCCTGCTGCCGCAGCATCCGCAGCCGCTCTGTCAGCCTCCGCTTTCAGTTCGGCTTTTCTGAGTGCCAGCGCGGTATTCGCCTCCGCCGTAAGTTTTTCGGCCTGTGCGCGCTGCTGGGCAGTCTCGCGCTCAGCATTGGCTTTAGCGACCTCTATGTCACGCATAGCCGTTGCCCGCGCCTGCTCCGCGTCACGTTTGACTTCCATCTCGCGCTGTACGCCGATAGCTTCGACAACGCCGTGGCGCTCGCCGCAATTGTCCAGCGCGTCCTGAATGTCCTGAATATTGAACGTTACGACCTCGAGGCCCATCTTAGCCAGATCCGGCCGTGCGTTTTCGATCACGCTCTCGGCGAATTCCTTACGCTTCGTGAGCACGTCGATGACCGTCATGGTGGCAACGATCTCTCTCAGATTACCCTGCAGCACGTCGTTGACCTTGTTTGAGATAGCTTCTTCGTTATATCCCAGGAAGTTCGAGATAGCCGCCTGCTGGCGCATCGTTATGAACTCTTTGCGGTTCTTGCAGCCTGCAAGTTCGATCTCTTTATTGCTTACCGTTGAGCTGTTCGCGTACACCTGAATGGTGACGACGGCGTCAAGCCACAGCGGCACGCCTTCCAGGGTCTTTACACCGGTCTGAGGAGTTTTAACGTCAACTTTCATTATCCGCATCAGCAGATGGTCAACGCGCTGCAGTACCGGTACTACGACCGCGCCTTTACCGGATATCACTTTCGGTTCCCGGTGTCCGACGCCGGTGATGACAAGCGCTTCCGTGGGCGGTGCTTTTTTGTAGCAGGCTGCCATGATTATGATCACGACTACGGCTGCGACCACTCCTATGATCGCTCCGGTGGGAATGCCTGCGGCCAGAAGAAACATTGAACCGATTCCGAAAATTTTCATCTTTCTACCTCCTTAGACCAAAAATTTTCTACATGCATTGTCCCGCAAAAATACCCGGTCGACGGTTCCAATCAGCAGGAGCACGCCGACACGACACAACACCGATGTGTTCCGGTCATGGGACGGTTATATTATAACATGGGGCGGAGCAGTTGTAAAGGAAAATCGGAGCCGCCGCGAGCTTCAGAGATGTGCGCTCGTTTAAAAGGGCGTACGATGCATTTTGCGCCTTCCAACGGTCGGCTTTGCGGAGCGTAACGGCCGCGATGCGTTAGCGAGCGG
>DBVV01000090.1 GCA_002308795.1 Mageeibacillus sp. UBA1255
ACCTACAATCTCTTTACGCTGTCCACAAAAAGTTCAGCCTTGACAAAAAAAGCAGAAAGGAGAATAATTCGATCGAACGCTAACCGCGACCCGAGAGGAGATGCTGAACTGTTGACCGGTAAAAAAATAATAAATTTGATAAAAAAGACTGGGGCTGTGGCATTGACCGCAATGCTTTTGCTGGCCGGATGTACAAAAACAGGTCCGGACGATGAGGAAAACAATATGAACAACTTGTTTTTAAACGGAAGATTTGAAGAGAGCGCAAATGAACTGACGGATTGGGACACCTGGTGCAGCAGCGAGCGGGCTGTTTTCTCCGTTGCGAACAATACCGGACCGGACGGGAGCAACTGCCTTAAGATCGAATCTGCCGCCCCGGACAATGCCGTCTGCTTTCAGAATTTTACAGTCACCCATAATGCCTGCTACACGATCGAAGCGGACGTTAAATATGATACCGGAGAAACAGGAGAAGGCGTGCTGATCGGTTACACAGGCTACGATACTTTGGGTAACTGGAAAGAGGAAAAGGTTTCGCCCAGAGGCGTAAACCTCGGTAAGAGCGACGGCTGGGAGCATTTGTCTTTCACTTTCTCCGTCACAACAGCCGTTTCACGGATCTCCGCGGGCGTGCGGCTCTGGAACAGCAGCGGATCTTTGCTGGTGGACAATCTTGTGATGTATGAGAACCACGTCACGGAGGAGAGCCGTACGTATACGCTTAAATTATCCGACACGCCGAACAAACATAAAATTGACGCATTCGGAGCGGAATGGGACCCTAAATTTTTCGTATCTTTCAACACGGACCGCGGCGTGACGGAAGAAGAATTCGCCATGATAAAAGAGCGCATACGTAAGCTCGGTATTGCCCGCGTGCGTATGATGATCCTGCCCGAATGGTTAGAGCCGCAGAACGATAACGACGACCCGGATACTGCCGATCCGTCCGGCTTTAAGATGGATACGGAAGAGATGATTTGCGTGCGCAGGTACCTGGAGGCGTGCGAGGAACTGGGCGTAAAAGTTACGCTGACGTGGTGGGGCGCGTCCGTATCCTCTACCGGCTGGCTTTGCTACAGGGACGTTAACGACTGGATAAGCGCGCCGAACAGCTTCCCCGAAATGGCGGAAAATATCTGTTATCTGATCAATTACGCGCGCAATGAGTGGAAGCTCAGCTGCGTTACCGACGTCATCCTTCAGAACGAAGGCAGCTATTCGTTCCGCGAAGGAAAGGATACTCCGGTCAGCGTAGAGCATTATTGTGAGTACGTGCGAACGGTGCGGTCAAGGCTTGACCGTGAAGGCCTCGGCGATATCACGCTGGTAGGCAGCGACGACGCCGAACATTTCGACTGGTTTTCAAAAAACGTCCAGGGTCTGACCGGGACCGCAGGTAAATTCAATTCGCACAACTACGCCTGGGACGTGAAGGATCCTGCGCTTGACGCGACGATCCGTGACTTCCTTGCCCCGCGAATCAAGCTGGCGGGTGACACGCCGTTTTTCATGGGCGAATTCGGCGACGGCCACAGCCAGGGCGCATATATGGTCACGAACGCCGACAGCTTCGGTCGCGGCCTTTATATTGCTTCGTTCGCTGTGAACGCCATGAAGCTCGGCGCTACGGGCGCGCTTTATTGGCCGCTCCACAACGTTTATTACTACTATTCCGGGAACCCCGACGACGGTTCGAACGGCGGTCTGATGATGATGGGCCTGTTCGCTTATAAGAACGAAGGATGGAAGCCAAGGCCTGTCTATTATTCCTGGGGCATGGTCTGCAACGCCGCTGTGCCAGGTTCGGAAGTTTACGATATCACCGGCGGCACAGATCATTTTTGCGACGCCGTAGCGGTCAAGTCGCCTGACGGCGCCTGGTCGTTCATGCTGGTGAACCGCTCGTCCAAACCTCAGACGCTGAAGATCACTGCGCCTGCTCTGGGCGGCGCGTCAATGGATCTCTATTGTTTCAGCGAGTCAACTCTTCCCTCCGACGACAGTATGATCGCGCCTTCCGGCAGCGTGAAGCCCTCCGGAGGCGTTTACACCGTGGAGATCCCGGGTGATTCGTTCGTGGTGGTAAAAAGTCAGGGGTAAAGTACCCACGTAGAGCTTATTATTCCGACAGGATCTGATGAGTATGAAAAAAATCATTCTTTTTGTTTTGCTATTGTCCTTCGCTTTTTCGGTTGTTGCCTTCGCTAAAACGACGGAATATGAGCTCGGCATCGTGCCGGAGAACGTTGTCATCGACGGTACTTTTTCCCCGGGCGAATGGGACGGCGCCGTTAAAGTCTCGCTCAATAAAGAAAACACGGGCATGTGGGCGGATTACTATGACGAGAGCAGCAGGCTCCCGCTCTATGCGTATTTTTACTACGGTGAACAGGGCATCTACGTTGGAGCCGACATTTACGACAACGACGTTGATACCGCTAAAATGCACGACTGTTTTGAAGTCGCGTTCGATCCGGGAGGCTTTATTCCGGACGGCGACAGACTCGAAGGGCTGTTTTTCACGTTCTGGCTGAGCGGCGACAGGATCAGAATGAAGCGTCACAATCATTTAAATGGTGAGAAGGTCGGTATTTTTGAGGACGGTGCCGAATGCAGGTACGCGCTTACGGATCACGGCTACACAGTAGAAGCCCTCATCAGATGGGAGTGGATTGCCCTCCCCGACCGTCCTGTACTGGACGTTAAGACCGGCGAGTATAAGACGGGGGTACTCGATAAATTTGACTACCGGGCGGAAGGCGCGTTCGTTAAAGCAATAGTCTGCTATCTTAACGGGAACGGCGCGGACAAGGCCCAGTACAGGTGTGTTTACAGGACGGTTACAGATCCGGCGCACGCGGGCAATTTCTCTACGGCTACGTATGATCTGAAGTTCACGTTTGGGGCGGACAACGGAGCTCAAACGGGCGCCAGCGACGATCCCGCGGGAGATCGGGAGGCAAAACACAGCGTCAATACCGGTTTGATCATAGCGCTGTCTGCCATAGCTGCGCTTGGCATTGCCGCCGCGGTAATTGCTGTCGCTTTTAAACGTAACTCCAATTTGCCGAAAAAATGAAAAAGGTTTGATCGCTGCTGACGCTTTTATATCCACAAACAGGCCTTTTCAGGCGTTTTTTGCCCGGTTCCGGCTATGATTTCGTCAATATTCTCCATTGTTTTCATCTGTTCCGCCGCTGGTTCAGGTCAGATAAGTGGTCAGATTCGGTAAATCCGGGTTTAAATAACGTCATGACCTACCAGACAGATTTCACACAAATATTATTACAAAACTTTGAATCGTACCCTAAAAATCGACAGACCTATTGACATACGGGAAAAGATCGGATATAATAGTTAGCGTACGCTAACCCGCATGGTTTTGCGTCATTAAGGAGAATTATTCTCTTTATTTTTTGAAGCAAGAGTTAGCCGCTGCTAACTTGTAGATCGGAGAAGCGGTATGTGGCTGAAAGTGACAGAGGGGATAGCGATCCCGTTCATAGGCACGGCTCTGGGCTCCGCATCGGCGTGATAATGTTCGCGCTCGGCTTTACGCTGATGATGGCACTCGACGTGGCGCTCGGATAAATATAAAAAACAAAATCGGGGCGGCAAGCCCTTGATTTTAACGCATACGGTTAGCCAATGCTAACCAAAGGAGGATTATATGTCG
>DBVV01000055.1:0-2206 GCA_002308795.1 Mageeibacillus sp. UBA1255
ACTCGGAGTTTTGTCCCATTTGCAAATAGGGCGCCGCACCCGGGCGGCGTCAAATGAGCGAAGAAATGGGACAAATCTGTTCAAACTCGAAGTTTTGTCCCATTTGTAAAAAGGGCGCCGCTTCAGGGTGGCGTCGAATGAGCGAGGAAATGGGACAAATCTGCTCAAACTCGGAGTTTTGTCCCATTTCAACTAAGGGAGCCGCACCAAGGCGGCGGAAACAGGAAAAAAGCCGGGGCGGGTGGATCAAGCCTGACACAAAAAAAGAGGCCGAAGCCTCTTTCAAATCATACAGCAAAAGCTTAAATTTAACTTTCACACAGCCGCGGCCAGGACTTCACAGAAAGGCGGAAGAAAAGTATTGACAGCCCAGCGTAAACGGCGGTCTCAAATGCGAGTGCAGGGATGGCGAGCACAGGCAGGAAGATGCAAACGGTGATTGACGCCGCGGTGAGGACGGCAGCGATACCGAACCCGCCCAGCATAGCGAATAAAACGTTCAGATTCTGCTTCACCGCGATACTTTCGTCAGTCCAGTCGAGCCGCGGATTGCGCACCTCGAGGAACAAGCCGAAGCAGCACACGAGCGCAGTGAACGCAAGCGCGGCAAGGGCAAGTAAGACCGTGCTCCAGCCGAGATCGATCACGATACCGGCGCAAACGGCCAGGATCACGGAAGGAACTCCCGCAAAAAGAATATGCACGGCAGCCTTCGAGATCAGGATAGTCTCGGTTCTTACCGGGAACGACTGAAGCACCCACAAACTGTGACCCTCAAGAGAGATCGTTGACGCCGAAATAACGGTCAGCGAAGAGAAAAGACAGATACCCGCCAGAATGGCAAGGGCAAGCAGATCAACGCCGAAGACCGGCGGAAGATCTGCCGTTACGCTTCTGAGAGCACGCGTGTTGACAAGAATGATGACGGATCCGATGATCATCATGATCGAACCAAGCCCGTTGTTGATCAGGTAGAGAGGATCGGTGAGGAAACGGCGGATCTCACGGCGGAAAAGCGCACCGGAGGCAGAATTCGCGTTGACCGTGCGGGCTACGTACACCTTCTTCCGGCCGCTCTTTTTCGTTGTCACCAGCGAAATGAAGCTGCGGGAAAGCAGAAGCAGCGCCATCGCCATCAGCACGGCAGCTATCGCGATAAAAAGCAGGAAATATAGCCAGTTATCTGCTATTCCGCGACCGTATGCGTAGAACGGAAACAGCACGGTTTTGAACGTGTGATCGGCTTTCGCTGGATCTTCGGTGATCAGATTCATTATCTGCTGGCGTCCGAAGTAGAAGAAATAGTACGTACCGAATGAAACGATCAGCGAAATGACGGTGACAGCTTTCCTGCCGCCCAGCTTCGCCGCTACTATCGCCAGGAGCCAGCCAAGCGCGCACGATATCGCAAGAATCATAAACGTAAGCGCCACGTACATCACCAGAGCCCGGAACAGCATTCCGAAGCTGAAACGTCCGAGGAGGCAGTATACGATGATCGACGGCAGAAATGCGGTAAAAGTATACAGAATTATGAGGATGTACACGCTCACCATGCGTGCGGCCAAAATCGTCACCGGTTTTATAGGCATGGAAAGAAGGAGTTCGTTGTCCTTGGGACAATACAGGATTGTGTACGTGCTGAACATTCCTCCGATGAGCCCGATTATCGCGGCGACAACACCCGTGAACGCGAAGTACAGTCCCGGGTAGCTTGCCGTTTCATCCATCGAGCCGAACAGATTACCACCGCGAAGCGTAGATAGCCCGAGCAAAAAGTACAGCGCTCCGAACGAAAACATCAGCGAGATTCCGGCAAATACAAGCAGAATAACGTATCCGGCGATCGCACCTTTTGACCGCATCTTGCCCGTGCGCCTGTTTCGGAAGAGCCCCGCCAGGAGCTCGGTAAACTGCTTTTTAAGTAAAACTTTAAGCATGATATTGACCGTCCCTGACCTTCTCATCATTCCTGGAGTTCCAGGAAAACAGATTCGAGCGACTCATCGCCGCGGACCTCGTCCATTGTCCCCGACCGGATCAGTTCCCCGTTTTTGATGATCGCGACCTTATCGCACAGTTTTTCGGCAACCTCCAGCACGTGCGTGGAGAAGAATATTGCCCCTCCTCCGTCGCATATCTCGCGCATCAGCTGCTTGAGCGTGTGTGATGCTACCGGGTCAAGTCCCACGAACGGCTCGTCCAT
>DBVV01000055.1:2252-2843 GCA_002308795.1 Mageeibacillus sp. UBA1255
AGTTTCTGCTTCATTCCGTGCGAATATGCCGAAACGTTTTGGGCGAGAGATTCGGTCAACTCGAGTGCGTCTCCGAAGCGTTTGATGAGTTCCGCGCGCCTTTGCGAGCTTACTCCGTAGATGTCGGCAATAAAGTTGAGGTATTTTATTCCTGACATATAGTCGTACAGATCCGGGTTATCCGGAATGTACGCCATCACTTTCTTGCATTCGATCGGCTCGGTCTTTATGGAGTGGCCGTCAATATATATTTCGCCGCTGTCGAATTTCAGTATGCCTGCGACGCTCTTCAGCGTGGTGGTTTTACCTGCGCCGTTGTGCCCGATGAATCCGTAGATCTCTCCGGGGGCAATATGCAGGTCCAGCGCGTTTACAGCGGCTTTATTGCCGTATATTTTGGTCAATTTTTCGATCCTGAGCATTTTTTACCATTCGCTTTCTGCTTTTTTGCATTAGCGCGGACAATCGATCGGCATCGTTTTTTTATTGCTGTCCGCTTCGGGTGTGTATTATACACTTGCAGCGATTTGTGCGTCAATAGCGGTGCGAACCGAGTGATGGCAATAGCAAATGGCAAATGGCAAATGGCAA
>DBVV01000038.1 GCA_002308795.1 Mageeibacillus sp. UBA1255
CCGCTACGAAATTGGGAGTAGAGCCTTTCGCCATTCAATAATTGACAACGTTCGCTGCCGAGGAGTAAAATACCTCTCATATAAGGCTGGCAATTCTTCGATGCTTTATTTTACTCTGCCGGCCGATCATTTTTCTTATGTTTGGAGGCATATATATGAAAAAAATCCTTCCCGTTTTATTGGCCGCTGCATTGCTCGTAACAATGTTCGCGTTCCCTGTAAGCGCTGATTCTTCGGTGACCGAATTTGAAGATTTCGGTTCCACTTTTATCGTGCTGTGGGACTGGATACTTAAAGACGGTTCGACCATTAAATCCGATCCCGTCACTTTTCTTGAAGACTTCGGCGCAGTAGGCGGACCTGCCGAGAGCGTAGGCGTTCAGGGATGGGCCGCAACGACTTCAATGGATTTCACCGCTTTCGGTTACGTGATCGACGACGGTGCACCAGTTATAGACGAAGAGTTTAAAAAGACACCTGAAGACGCCGTTGTCGCCGCCGCTGCATCAGCAGGCTGCTCATATGCAAGCCGCTACAAGATCACCGTTGACACCACCGCCATCGAGGGCAATCACACGATCGATTTCGTCGCTCAGTTTGAAGACGGAACTATAGTAAAGATGATCACCAACGCCGGCGTGCCCGTTTCGTTCGAATACAGCGCAGACGGCAGCGCGGTCAATGCCACTCCCGAGCCTACCGCCACTCCTGATCCTTCCGAGCTTGACAACGCCCCCGGCCCGATCCTTCTTTTCAATAATGAAGATGATTATGCTAATTTCTTCGGCACCCAGAGAAATTCGATCGAAGACATATACTTCGACGACGAAAGAGGTTGCTACATAATTTCTATGGGCAAGGTCGGTGATCCCTGGGTCGTCCTTATGTTCACTGCACTCGAATTAGATGGCGAAATGTTTGAACTTGACACCGAAAAGTACAAGATCCTTCAGATCGGTGCCCGCATCGATCCCGCTGCAGGCGACCGCGGTCAGTTCTACTTCCAGACGGATGAGAATACCGGATATGACGAGCCAAAAGATGTCCTTTTCGATTACGAGGAGACCTCAGAGAAACAGTACGTAAACGTTAATCTCGGTAAGAACAAAAAGTGGACCGGTCTGATGTCTGACTGCCGTCTTGATCCGTTCTCCGGAAGCAGTGTGGAATGCGAATACGAACTCTATTATATGGCTTTCTTCACCAATGAAAATGCCGCGAAAGAGTTCGGTGACAAATGGCTTGCTGAAGGCAGCATAACCGTCCCGACATCCGAGCCTACTCCTACAAAAGCTCCTACCGAAGTACCTACGGCCACTCCCGAAGTGACTCCTACGGAAAAGCCGGTGGAGACCCAGGCTCCCGCTACCGAAGCTAAGACAGATGCTCCTGTGGCAACGGAAAAGGCAGTCGAGCCTACTGAGAACAAAACGGATGACAATAAACCGTCCGGCCCGAACGTCGGTCTCATCATCGGCATCGTCGTCGGTGTCGTCGCTATCGCTGCTATCGTGGCAGGCGTGCTGATCTCTAAGAAAAAGAAAAAATAAGATGACGTAACCGTTACGGTTATCTAAAAGGGACCGTAAAAAGTCCCGCCTAAGACCGGCGATCAAAAGCTGCTTTGCTAAAGATTGCCGGTCTTTGATTTATCTGGAACGGAATTCGTTGCATTGACGGCGCTCAGGTGGTAAAATTGCACACGGCGGACGCAAATACGCTCCCCCGGCCGTATTGACGGCGCATAAGCGAAGTTCGGCCTCTAAATCCTTCGCTATACAAAACAAAACCAAGGAGAAACAGTACATGAAAAACAAGATCAGACTTACGGCGGCGCTGTTCCGCTCTATCCCGTCGGTCATCGTGGCATTGTTCACGATATCAGTCATAACGATGAACCTTCTGGCCAATAAAACGCTGGTACAGACTGAATATATTGCCCTCGACGGCGGTATACTCGTATCCTGGATATCGTTCCTGTGTATGGACGTTGTCACCAAACACTTCGGCCCGAAAGCAGCCACCAAACTGTCAATATTCGCCATGCTGACGAATCTGCTGGCCTGCCTTATATTCTTCATTGTCGCGAAAATTCCAGCCACCGGCGTCGACGCAGACTACACCGAATTCAACAACATATTCGGCGGCACCTGGTTCATCCTGCTGAGCAGCACGATCGCCTTTTTTGCCTCGGCACTCATAAACAACTTCCTTAATTTTGCTATCGGAAAGCTTTTCCGCCGCCATCCGGACGGAAAAGTCGCATTTTTCGCGCGCAGCTACGTTTCGACGTTCATCGGTCAGACTTCAGATAATCTGATCTTTTCGGTCATCACTTTCATGGTGTTCGCTCCGATTTTCTGGGACGGCTTTCACTGGACGTTCATCCAGTGCCTGACCTGTTCTCTGATAGGCGCTGCTTTCGAACTGGTAATGGAAGCCATCTTCTCGCCTCTGGGCTATATGATCAGCCGGATGTGGCATAAGCAAAACGTTGGCAATGAATATTTCGCGCTCGAAAAAGAATTGACGGGGAGGGAAACGATGAAATGATTGTCCTCATAACCGGTTCCTCACGCGGCATAGGCAGAGCCGCGGCAATGAAATTTTTAAATAACGGTGCGTACGTCGTCGGGATCGACGTGCAGGAAGGAAGCATTGACCACCCGGGCTATACGCATTTTATCGCAGACGTGACCGTGCCCGGATCGCTTCCGGAGCTGCCCGAATTGCCCGAGATCATCTTTTCAAACGCAGGGGCGCAAAACTCGCGCGACGATATAGACGTAAACCTTAAGGGCGCCATAAATGTGGTAGAAAAATACGCTTTTCATCCGTCGATCCGCGCCGTGCTGTTCAACGCTTCGGCTTCCGCAAGATCCGGGTTCGAATTTCCGGAATACGCGGCGTCAAAGGCCGGCCTGGTCGGTTATATGAAAAACGTCGCGGTCAGATTGGCAAAATACGGTGCGGTGGTCAATTCCATCTCCCCCGGCGGAGTATTGACCGAATCGAACCGGCCGGTGACCGAAGACCCGGAGCTGTGGGACAGGATCATGGCCGTGACGCCTCTTAAGAAGTGGGCAACGGAAGAAGAGCTCGCCGAGTGGATCTGGTTCCTGACCGCCGTGAACCGCTCCGCCTCCGGGATAGACATACTAATAGACAACGGCGAACTTGGCCTTAATTCCACATTCGTATGGCCTGAAGAAACGCATTGACAGCTGCAGAAGCGTCGCGAAGGAGGGAGCAGGAATGACAACATTTCAGATCGCGCTGACAAACGTGCTGGTAACGCTGGTGTGCATTGTCCCCGGCTTCCTGCTGTGCAAATTCAAGAAAGCCTTCGCGGACCACATCCCTACGATCAGCGGAATCCTGGTGTACATCGGCACGCCTTTCCTGGAATTCACCAGCTTCGCGTCGCTGAAATACGAACCCTCCCACCTGGCTCAGATGGGTATATTTTTCGCGGTCTCTTTAGTGGCACAGCTGTCGTTCTGCCTGCTGTTTTACCTGATCGCGGGCAAACGGAGGCACGAACGAGAGACCCGGGTCATAAATATTGCCTCCGTTCTGGGCAACGTAGGTTTTTTCGGTCTTCCCATCATCCGTGCGCTGCTGCCCGATGAGCCCCTGGCCGTATGCTGCGCGGTGATGTTTATCGTGTCAATGAACATCGTTACTTTCACGCTGGGCGTTTACCTGCTCACCGGGGATAAAAAGCATATTTCGGTACGAGCCGCGCTGCTGAATCCCGCCACCGTGGGACTACTGATTTCCCTGCCCTTTTATTTCTTCGATCTGGGGTCAAAGCTGCCTGACGCCGTCACTTCGATGGCGGGCAATATCGCGGGTATGACTGCTCCCCTTTGCATGTTTGTGGTAGGTTTGCGCCTGGCCGCCTCGGATCTTAAAAAGGTAGTAAAACGCCCGGGGGTCTATCTCGCCTCCGGGCTTAAATTGATCGCGTTTCCGCTGTTCTGCTACGGGCTGGTGCTGCTGGTGCCGTTGCCTCCGGCTTTAAAATTCACCCTGGTGATCTTATCCGCGACACCCTGCGCATCACATACGCTTAACTTCTCTGAGATTTACCACGTTGACCCCGAGATCGCCGCGAACTGCATATTCGTTTCAACGCTGCTGTGCTTCCTCACACTTCCGCTGATGACACTGCTGCCGGGGCTCACTTGAATCCTTAAAATCCGTCTATATTTAACGTTTGATCATAAACGCGGGCATCGGGATACCGTCGCTGCTGGCAATATTTGCTTTTTCCGCCGATCCGTCGGCGAAGATGCCGTACGATACCGCGACCGGGTCGCGCGTAGGAATGATCCGGATCGTGTGGCCGTCAACGATCTCTACCTCGCAATACATCTTGTCCCCGTACTCGTCGCTTGCCCACAGGCCCTGGACGCCGTCTCCTGTTACAAGCTTTATCCCGTCGCCAACGTTTTTGAACGTGATCTCGATCGAATTATCTTTGTTCCACTTGATCTGATCCGGCTCCGGTGCCAGAGAATGTGCCTCGTCCCCCTGTCCGTAAACCACGTACGCCGCGATCTTTGCCGCGCGCCTGCCTAATTCGAACTTGTAATACGGATGTGCCCAGTCAGGGTCTCCGATCTGAAATCCCTGATCCATCGCCGTGACGATATACGAATTTACCATCATCTTATATGCGTCGAATTGTGCCGCACGCAGCAGCGGAAGCTCCGGCCAGTAGCTTTCCCCCTCGATTCCGTGAGAGCTCAGCTGAATGTTTATGAACGGGAAACACAGGCCCCAGGCGTGTCTGTAACCGCTGACCGTTCGCTTCAGATTTCTGGCATATACCGTGTACTGAGCGCCGGCGCACTCGCTCTCGCCCTGATAAAAGATCATACCGGTGATCTTATTGCGTGTGAAGGGATGGATCAGAGTGTTGTAAAATCCTCCGGGCGGGACGGTCGGTCCGGTTACAAATCCGAGTTCGGCGGCAATATCCACAGGCATCAGTTCGTGGAGCGTCGATCCTCCGGAGGCTGCTTCGATGATCCCGAGCGGGACGTCAACGGTTTTGCTGAGTTCTTTTGCGAAATAATATCCCAGCGCCGAGAACGGCTGAACGGTCGCGATCGAGGTTTTATCCCAGTGCGTCCCTGCTCCGATCACTTCTTCCTGCGGCTTCGTGACGTCAACTTTCCCCGCTTCCATTGCGTCGAGTACCGACTGGCGCGTCTGCGTGTAAATCCTGATGTTGTCTTCCTTTTTGATTTCTTTCGAGTAATCCGGCGTCCTCACCTGCGCAAAACCGTACACGAGTTCCGCGTTTGACTGACCTGATACGACCCAGACGTCGCCGACAAGAATGTCCGTGAATTCGTTGACCTCGCCGTTTTTGGGGTAGATCTTCAGCGTCTGCGGCTCCTTCGTGGCTTCGTGGGAAGAGAACCTGATCTCCCATCCGCCGTCTTTGTCAACGGTCCCGTACCGTTTTTCGCCCATGAATTCGCCGTATATCACTCCGCCCGGATTATCCGATCTGCCGAAAACGTTGAAGTATGCGTTTCGCTGTACGACCATATTCGACGAGATCGTGCCGTTTACCGTATACACGACTTCCGCGCCGTTGTCCGCCGGTTCCGGCTGTGTTTTTAGCGGTGCCGGGGCAACGTTGGTCCTCGGCAGTTTGAGGTCCGGGTCTTTTTTTGATCCTGTACATCCCGCCGTGGTCAATACCGCCGCGCATATCATTATGATCGCTATCGCCGCGCTCGCCACTCTTTTTATCCCTGTCTTGCGTTCTTTTTTCATGTGCGTACGCCTCCGGTTCGTTTCTTTTCGCCTGTTCCGCCGCGTTCGTTTTACCCTCGCCCGGGTCTTGCGTGGTCAATTATACTCTTTCGCTCGCTGCTTTGCAAAATTTGACGCCGCCTCCCGGCCGTGCAGCGCCACGTCACGGTTTCGCATACTCATCGATACGGCCGAAATTGGGTAAAGG
>DBVV01000160.1 GCA_002308795.1 Mageeibacillus sp. UBA1255
TGGCACCTGATGGCCAACGTCATCAACGTGAAGATCGACTGGAACACAAATCCCGGTAAGGCGGGGCTTGTCATCAGCAAGATCGTGGAAGGCGAATCGGCAGGCAGCAACTTCGTTTTTGAGATCGAAAAGGTCAGCGGTCCAGACGAAGAAAACGGCGAAGAAAACGAACAGGCCGAACCGTTCAGGAAGCTCACCGTCATCATCCCGGGCAGCGGCTCCGTAAAGATCGCAGACGTCGCCCCCGGAGTTTACCGCGTTACCGAGATCACGAGCTGGAGCTGGAGATACGACGCGACAAGTGAAGTTTCCGTAGAGGTCACGATCGAAGGCGAAGATGATGTGACGGTCACGTTCACTAACGCTTTGAACGGCAAAAACTGGCTGAATGCGGAGACGAGGGCTGATAACTTCTTCTGCCCATAAGAACCGGCCGAATAGAATAAAACCGCGTGATTGGGAACGCAGCGCGCCGGTTATGATACTCGTTTCCGCAAAAGAAGGAGGCACGTCGTTCGAAGATTGCTGCCTTGCCATGGAAAATATGTTCATCGCTGCGGCGTCCCTCGGCATTATGAGCGGCTGGGATCACGCTACGGTAAAGGACCTTTTCGACCACGCTCCCGAGCTGAAAGTCGGGAACGTTGTCATGTTCGGCACATTCGAGCAGGACAACGACTCTTCCAACGGCGCGGAACCCGTCGAGTGAATCGTTCTGGCAACGAAAGACGGAAAAAGCGTGGATCTCACTTACTTCTCTCGCAAATCCAGACAATCCCGAGGAGGGAACGAGCGGCGGCAACGACACTGCCGACAAGGTATTTATCCTCAGCCTTGACGAAGCCGTCAACACGGAATACGGCTTTTCCGGCGAGTACGGCACTGTGGACAAGCTCAGGCAGTGCGCTCCGACGGAATATGCGAAAAACCGCAACTGCCTGCTCGATGACAACGCGTCAAGCGAGTATTACGGCAATTGCCGGTGGTGGCTGCGCACGCCGAGCTTCGGCTCCGACGTAATAATCGACGTCGCCGCCTCGGGGATCATCAAAGTCACCGGCGGGTTCAGCATCGGCGGCTCCATGATCGCGGTGCGCCCGGCAATTTGGATCGACGCGGAATGATATTAGCCTGACCGTTTTGCACCGGCCGAAACAATAACTCGGCCGGTTTATTTGTTTCAGAAACTTAAAGAAACGTTTTTTGGTCGTTTGACAAACGATCATATTCTGCCAGGGCAGCAGATCGTTATTCGCTCCAACTCAACAGTTCGTTGAAAAAATCAACAAATCGCAACAGCGCGGTTATTGTTTTGGCGCAAAAGCACTGGTATTATAATGTCAGAACGAGCGCCCGTTACTTTTCAGGAGGAGTGGTAAAAATGGAATTCAGCTTTGGAAAGAAACTAAAAGAACTGCGGCTCGCTAAAGACGTCACGCAGGACGAACTGGCAAAGCATCTGCAGATATCGCCCCAGGCGATCAGCAAATGGGAGCGGGAAACGGGATACCCGGATATAATGATGTTGCCGCGGATAGCCGCGTTTTTCGATGTATCCGTTGACGAACTGCTTGGCACCGGCGAAGAGATCCGGCGCGGAAAGATCGAAAAATGGTCAAAAGAATCCTTCGAATATTGTCACACGGGACAGATCGCCAAGAATTACGAGCTTTGGAAAAGCGCGTATAATGAGTATCCCAACGATCAGGAAGTCATTGTCAACTATATGTATGCTTTATCCAGCTACAGACACGTTGTCAACGACGCGTCGATCGCGGAGAAAGCCGTCGAACTTGGCGAATTTCTGCTTCAGAAATCGCCAGACACAGATAAACGCGATTCTGCCAGACAGGTACTGGTCATTCTGAACAGAGAACTGGGCAACAAAGCGAAAGCCCGAGAATACGCGGAAGCGGCGACCGATATGATCACAAGCAGGAATTTTCTGCTTAATCACGTTCTTGAGGGAGAAGAGCTGATAGAACACAGTCAGTTGCTTACAATGGAATTAATAACCCACGCGGCGGACGAGATCAACTATTTCCTCGCCGATAATTATCCGCACAATGAAGCGATCGAGATCTGGAAATACGTTATCGGGCTGTACAAAGGGCTGTTTCCCCGGGGCGATCTGGGCTTTTACAATTTGCGGATGAGCGAATTTTCCGGCAGGCTTTCACGAAGATATGCGATGGCTGGAGAGCGGGAACTGTGCCTTGAAGAACTGAAGCATTCGGTCGAGTATATTAAGGCCTTCGAAGAATGGGCAAATGGGAGCGAGATCGAAAAGCACACGTCTCCCTTGCTGAACCGAATCGATATGGACCGCAATTACACGGTGAGCACAGACAAGAAAATGAGCTATTACACGCTCAAGGACCTTGACCGCCCTGTTTACGATCCGTACCGCGAAGATAAGGAATTCATCCGCATCAAGAATGAGCTTGAAGCCGATCTTTTTTGATCATACACCTAAAGGTGTGTAGTCTAAAAAGATCGGATAGGCCTTTTAGCATAGGTAGTATGGATTCGAATAGTCACCGTTGTTGCATATTGTCAAGTTACAGGTCATAATACGTGTGATATAATCTCCCGCGAAAGGAGGTCGGATTATGACCATCGGCGAGTCAATAAGAACAAACAGGAACCGTTGCGGCCTGACTCAACAGCAGCTGGCGGACAAGCTGTTTGTTACCCACGAACTCATATCGAAGTGGGAAAACGGCGGCAGGATACCGGACTACAGAAGCATCCAGGCCATGGCAGGAATTTTCGGGATCACCGAAGATGAATTGACCGAATCGGGCAGCAGAACTATTGACGAGCTCCGGCCATGCCTTCCGGAGGGCATGACAAGCGACGCACTTGCTGAGATCATAAACGAATTCCTTGAGACATTGACCGAGCGGGACCGCAATATTTTCGTGATGCGCTACTACTTCTTCGAAGACACGGGAACAATTGCCGGCCGGATCGGGATCAGCGGCGGAAGTGTTCGAATGCAGCTTACGCGCATACGTTTCCGTCTCAAATCATTTATCGGGAGGAATAACGATGAAAAACAGAGAATTATATGACGCACTCAGCAAGATCAATGATAAATATGTGGAAAACGCGGAGAACCTGCGTGAAAATACTCATTCTGAAACAAAATCGGGGCCAAGGAACGTTCTCGGGAGGATCAATACGAGGGCAATGACAGCGATCGCTGCCGCAGTGATTGCCGCTGTATTCGTGATGTCAGCTGTGTCGGTATTGACCACGTCGATCCGCCGGAAGCCTGTCATTACAGGTGACAACAGAGATTTGGTTTTGGCTGCATTGGCCGATTTTAAAGATGCTGGTGAAGAGAAACCCGGTTTTTTGCGGTTCGGCGCAGTCGGGCTTGAGGAAAACAACTGCTTCGAAAAGAATAGCCAGATAACCGTCACTTTGGTGATTTTTAGCGAAAATTACGGTAATTTTCCTGATTATGATCTGGAATTCGTTGATCCCGTGAACATTTCTTCGCTTGTCTATAACAAATATGATGTGGAAGGGCATCAGTGTTTTGACGTTGCTTTTTATGCGTCGCCGGATAAGAACGGAAGCGTCCGCGTGAGACTTATCCCTTCAGACGGGCGGGAAAATTATTTGTTCGGAAACTGCAATATTTATACGGCCAATTCGGCAGAAAAAACATTTATCAGTACTGCGAGCATGGAGACGGCAATGTCACTGGCGGGCAAGAAGATCATTGACCGGGTCGACTCATACGGAGGAGTTTTCAGACCTGGGACGGATGGCAATGATTCAGGTATCGTCCGTATTACCGGTTCAGTGTCTTATTTGGATGATGCTGGTGTACCGCAGCAGGTAAGCGGTATTATTGTGGATATTTATAAACTCACACCCGGTTCTGATTTGGTGGAGGTCAAGTCAGTTACAGTTAAGGACGGCGCTTATGCTTTGGATCTTGAAGTGGATATGCCTGGAGGAAATGTGATAATTACAGTGCTTCGCAGAGCTGGATTGGGCGGGAAGCCTGCGGAATTGTCTGAGGTTTTGAATAATGATCAGCTGAATAAAATATCTGTAACTGTCACCTCCGGCGGGTCCTTAGAGCAGCATTTCGATTTTGGGAGTGTAGATAGATTGGACGACGCGGAAAGAGCGTAAGTGTAGTCTGATGACCCAATCTTTTTTGATCATACACATAATCGAAGAAACCTCTTTTGTCTACCAGGGCAAAAGAGGTTGTTCCGCATTTCGGAAAAAAACGATTGGTAGAATGAATTCGGTAAATCCGGATTTGAGGAGGCTTAAA
>DBVV01000043.1 GCA_002308795.1 Mageeibacillus sp. UBA1255
AGCACCTGGCTGACGGGGGAGAGGTTGAACGCGTTGGGGCCGAGGTCTTCCAGTTCCTCTTCGTTATTTGCGAAGCCTCCTCCGGTGCCGCCTAGCGTGAAAGCGGGCCTCAGCACGACGGGGTAGCCTATCTCTTTCGCGGCCTTCCTGGCCTCGTCCATATTATACGTGATCTGGGAGGGAATGACGGGTTCGCCGATCGACTGGCACATTTCCTTGAAAAGTTCGCGGTCCTCGGCACGCTCGATGCTCGAAGCAGGAGTACCGAGCAGCTTCACGCCGCACTCTTTAAGAACGCCCTTGCGGTCGAGCAGCATCGCGAGGTTCAGGCCCGTCTGTCCGCCGATACCGGGGACAATAGCGTCCGGCCGCTCGTACCTGAGTATTTTTGCTATGTATTCGAGCGTCAGCGGTTCCATATATACTTTATGGGCAATCGACGTGTCGGTCATTATGGTCGCGGGGTTCGAGTTGCACAAAATAACCTCGTACCCTTCCTCTTTTAGTGCGAGACACGCCTGCGTTCCCGCGTAGTCAAATTCCGCCGCCTGTCCGATGACTATCGGGCCGGAGCCGATGATCAGCACTTTTTTTACATCCGTACGCTTTGCCATAAAAAGAACCTCCTTGAGTAGTCAGCCTGCATTCGCGGGCTTATAAAAAAGCGGGGAGTCACCCCGCGAGATCTGAAACGATAGTTCCGTATAATTTCCATCCATCGAAGGGAGTCGCCTTGCCCTTCGAAACGAACGACGCTGAATCGACCGTGAATTCATTGTCAAGATCCCAGTTAAACGGCCTGATGCCGCCGGTCGGTATGCCGAAGCGCTTTGCGGGCGAATCGGACATCAGTTTTACTAGTTTGTCGAGAGTGATGATCTCCGTGCGCACCAGTTTAGTATACAGCAGCGGGAAAGCGGTTTCGAGCCCTACGATCCCGAATGCGCTGCCTTCCAGCCCGCGGCTTTTTTCTTCCGCGCTGTGCGGCGCGTGATCTGTCGCGATCATATCCACCGTGCCGTCAATTATTCCTTCTATGAGCGCGTCGCGGTCGTCGGCGGATCTTAGCGGAGGATTCATCTTGAACCTTCCGTCTTCCTGAATATCTTCGTCGGTGAGGACAAGGTAGTGCGGCCCTGTTTCGCACGTGACGTTTACGCCGCTCTTCTTGGCCTGCCTGATAAGTTCGACGCTCTCTTTCGCAGAAACGTGGCATACGTGGTACGCCGCGCCCGTTGCCGCCGCCAGGTCCAGGTCTCTCGCGATCGGCCTCCATTCGCTCTCGCTGCAGATGCCTCTGTGGCCGTGCCTTTTAGCGTACGTACCGTCGTGGATATATCCGCCGCGGAGGAGGGAATTGTCCTCGCAATGCGCCGCTATCAGCTTTCCAAGGTCTTTCGCTCTGCGCATAGCCTCGCGCATCATTGCGGCAGACTGTACTCCTCTGCCGTCGTCCGAAAAAGCGACGACGTAAGGGGAGAGGCCTTCCAGATCGGCCAGCATCTCGCCTTTTTCGTCTACGGTGAGGGCGCCGTACGGCAGTATTTTTAGCGTTCTTCTGTCTCCTTCGCCCGCATGACCGTATGATTCATCGAGCGCTTTCTCCGCCCGCGCGATCGCTTTCAGCTCCGGCTCGAGCTTTTCGAGGCAGTCCGGGACGGGGTTCAGGTTAGGCATCGTGCATACGGCTCCGTATCCTCCTGCGATGGCCGCGGCAGCTCCGGTTTCCATCGTTTCTTTATAAGAAAAACCCGGCTCCCTGAAGTGCACGTGCACGTCAACGAAGCCGGGGATCGATACTATGTTATGCTGCCTGTTATCGGCCATATGAATGAATACCTTTCTCTGTATGAGAGGATCTGTCAGATCATTTCTGCCTGTCAAGGGCTTTGGGATGTGCGGATCACATCATCTTGCGCAGGCCCGAAAGGCATAATACCACATTTTGCGACGGTTTTCAATAACTTTATAAAATGGTTAATTCGGGCAGTTTTGCCCGGACGTAATCCGAATAATCCTTAGCGGGGCCGGACTTCGCAGCTATGACGTGCTGGGCAGCGCTCTCGGACAGCTCTAGGAGGTCGCCGTCGGTGTAAAGATTTGCTGCATGGAATTCGGGAAGACCGTGCTGGTTTACTCCGAAAAAGTCCCCGGGACCGCGCAGACGCAGGTCTTCTTCCGCGATCTTTTCTCCGGAAAGGCAGTCGCGGAGCGTGATAAGACGGCGTGAGATGAGGTCGTCATCCGGCGGATCCGGGTTGATCCTGCGGCTCGACATAAGCACGCAATACGACTGAAGCTTTCCGCGTCCGACGCGGCCGCGAAGCTGATGAAGCTGCGCAAGGCCGAACCGCTCGGCATTCTCGACGATCATAAGAGTTGCGTTGGCAACGTCTACTCCCACTTCGATGACGGTCGTGGAGAACAGCACGCTTATCTCGCCTGCGGCAAAACGGCGCATAACGTCGTTCTTTTCCTTGTCGCTCATGCGCCCGTGGAGCAGGGAAGTGGCGATTCCCTGAAAATACTTTTCGCCCGCATCTGAGAAATTCTCGACCGCCGTCAATAAACCGTTGTCATCATCCTGCCCGAACCCGTTTCCGTCACCTGCGCCGGTTTCGTCCTGATCATCCCCGATCGCCGCGTGAACGATATAAATCTGCTGCCCTTCGCGGGCAATATTTGCCGCCCATTTATATATCCGCTCGCGTCTCCGCCCGTCGTCGAGGTACGTGATTATCGGCAATCTGCCGGATGGCAGCGTCTCGAGCCTGGATATGTCGAGGTCTCCGTAGAGTATCATTCCAAGCGTACGCGGTATCGGCGTCGCCGTCATTACCATAACGTCCGGGACGCAGGCGTTTTCCGCACTGTGCATGAAACTGCCCCTCTGGCGGACACCGAAACGGTGCTGTTCATCAGTAACCGCAAGCCCGAGCCTGTTCCACACCACACCGCTCTGTATAAGCGCGTGCGTTCCGATCACGCACTTGACCGTACCGTCGGCGATCTTAGCCAGGATCGATTCACGGCTTTTCCCGGAAACCGCACCTGTGAGCAGCGCGCATGACACGCCCAGACTGCCGAAAAGCGGCGCTATGTTGTTGTAATGCTGTTCGGCGAGCACCTCGGTCGGAGCCATAAAAGCGGATTGATAATCATTCCCGGCGGCGGTCAACATCGCAAGCATCGCCAGCACTGTTTTTCCGGATCCTACGTCTCCTGTAACGAGGCGGTTCATCGGACGGCTGGACGTCATGTCGGACAATATGTCGCGCCATACGGCCTGCTGCGAGTCGGTGAGTTCGAACGGGAGCGCTTTTTCAAGCATAAAGGTCAGGTCGGAGTGTCTGAACCTGATCCCCGCGCCGCTTCCGGTATAGCTCTGCCTCATCATCAGCAGCATTAGGCGCGTCTCTAATAATTCATCGAACGCGATCCTGCGGCGGAAACGCTCTGCGTCTTCCAGCGATTCGGGGCGGTGGATGCCTCTCATCGCCTCGTTTCTGCCTGAAAGGCCGGTATTCGAAAGGATCTCCGGCGGTAGAGTTTCTTTAAAATCAGGAAGAAGTCTCAGCGCTTCGGAAATGAATTTTCGAAGCATCTTCTGGGATAGACCTTTTGTGAGAGGATAAACAGGGTAAATTCCGCTGAATTCATCTGCTTCGAGCTCGGAAGGAACGGGATCGTCACCTCCGTAAACGTCATCACCGTCGAGCGCGCTCGTACGGCTGCCGGAAAGGATCAGGACTTCGGGGTTGATAAGTTCGAGACCGCGGTAGCCGCGGGTGACACGGCCGAAAAACATTGCCTCCGCGCCCTTCTCGTATTTATCTCTGCTCCAGCGCTGGTTGTAAAAAGTAATGGAAGCACGCCCGGTATTGTCCTCGACGATCAAGTTAAGCGCGGAACGTTTTCTGTCGATCTGCCTGAATGAGACACGCATGATGCGGCAGCGGATGGTCACGCACGCACCCTCGGTCAGGTTTCCGGCGCCGACGATATTTGTCCGGTCTTCATAATAGCGGGGGATAAGACGCACGAGGTCGTCAAGCGTTTCCACGCCCAGTTCTTTAAGCTGCAGGGCGCGTTTTCCTTTCACACCTTTTAAGAAAGTGACGCTCGTGGATGACAATTTTTAATCCTCTGTGCTTTCTCCGTTTCCGCCCGTCACGTCGTCGCCTAAAACGATACCGTCGCTGTCGGTCAACGTTAAGCCGGATACCGCGGGGGCCTCGATGCCTTCGATCTCGCCTTCGCCTTGCCCGAGCTCGGCGCGTTCAAGCCTCTTTGTAATGAGTCTGTTGCGCTTTTCGGCTTCGTCAAGCGCGCTCTCTGCCTCGGATATTTTTTTACGTACTTTCGCAAGGTTTACGGTGAATTTCCCGTACTGATCCCTGACAGATGCCAGCAGGCGGCGGATCTCTTCCGCCTTGCGGTTGATCTCGACCGTACGCATACCCATTGCCAGCGAATTCAGAAGAGCCGCGACGGTTGAAGGGCCGCACAGAAGTACCCTGAAATCAGAACGGATCTTAGACGTCAGCGCCTCGTCGGAAGCGATCTCTGCGTACAGCCCCTCGGTAGCAAGGTAGAGTACGGCAAAAGGCGCCGTTTCGGGTTCGTGAATATATTCGGAAACGGATCTGGCCTCTGCGATCAGTCTTGTGCGAAGAGCTTTTCTGGCTTCCTGCATAGACTGGAAATCGCCTTCATCGGTTGCTTTGCAGAGTCTGGCGTAATCCTCTATCGGGAATTTGGAGTCGATCGGGAGATAGACGGAACTATCTAGGCCCGTATGCATCCTTACGGCGAACTCGACTCGTTTTTGCGAATCCGGATTGGTGGCAACGTTAGTTTCATATAAAGTAGGGACGATATCGTCCAGGATGTTCCTGAGCTGCGCTTCGCCCCAGGTGCCTCGCGCCTTTACGTTAGAGAGGATCCGGTTAAGACCGCTGACGTTGTCCGTCACGTTTGCGGACAATTCTTTCATTTCGCCGAGCGAGCGGTACACGTTTTCAAGCTGCTGGGAAACGGTCCGGAACGAAGCGTCCAGACGCGTTGTTAAAGTCTCGTTCAGCTTTTCATCGACCGTTCCGCGTATCCTCTCCAGTTCGGTGCGGAGTATTTCTGCGTTTCTGCGGCTTTCGTTAAAATTTTTTTCCTGCAGTTCCTGCAGCGATCTGGCGATGTCTTTCTGAGACTCTAACTGTGCCTTAAGACTGTCCTGGGAAAAGTTGCTGAACCTGAGCGCGTTTTCCTGTTCGCTTCTTCGCTGTTCTTCGGCAGTGCTCTCAAGCTTCTGGTAAAGCAGGGGGATAAGGTCACTTTTCTTGCGCGTATCTTCCTGGACCTTGTTCAGATTTTTCATGTTTACGGCAAGGATTATTACGGCCAGAAGACCCGCGATAAAAGCGAGTCCGGCTGCGACGGCAATAATTATAAGAAGTATGTCGTTCATTTCGTCAGTCTCCGGGCCGGGCATTCGGTTTTACCGGAGCACCCGGCAGTATCAGTGTATGATCATAGGTTCAAGTTTGCTCTCGCCTGACATCGACATAGCTGTGATGCGGTCAACTTCGATGAACCGTTCTGCGAGCCTCGGCATGTGGGTCGTCGCAAAGAATGCTATATTATGCTGCGTCATTACCGAGAAAATGTTGTAAAGTGCATCTGACGCGTCGGCAAAGTTTACCGTCTCGAACAGTTCGTTTAAGGCGACAAGCGCGTACGGCATCAGGCTGTCGATTATTTTTGCTATCGCCTGTGCCTCGGATTCGAATCTGCGCAAAGGATCTCTGTCAGGGTCGGATACATCGGTAAAGCACACGAAAACGCCGCTTTTTACAGAAAGCGAAGCGTCGCGGCAGATGATCGGAAGGCCGCATTGAGCCAATATCTGCGCCGTGCAGACCGCTCTTAAGAGGGCAGTTTTCCCGACGCCTCCCGGGCCTGTCACGACGATACCGCTGCGCTCCGGAGTAAGAAGAATGTCGTGCGGGGCTCCGAACCCTTCGCCGGATAGAACTTCCAGCGGATCCCTGAGGGCAAGTATCGAGGTTATTGCCGACCCGGCTTCCGTGACCTGCGGGAACATATATCTGGCTCCCGCTTCTCCGAGAGCTTTGCAGAAGTCGCAGCAGAAACGGTAGAATTTCAATTCGAGACAAAGCTCCTGAAACAGCCCGATCAGTTCTTCGCACGATTCGACAGTATGATCGTTCAGATTATCGATCGATGCGGTGAGCAGGGAAGAAAGCGAGTCCATGCTGAGCGTTCCTGTCACAGGCGGATCGAAACCGTCCTGTTCCGGGAGAGCGTTATCGCTGCCTTTATCTCCGTGACCGTCGCCGGAATAAAGCATATTCAGATCGATCGATTCTACGGACAGGTTCTCGTTTAGCCCTAAAAGCAGCTCCGCCGTGAAATCGGAGAGATCTGCTTCGAGCAGTCTCCTTCCTCTCGGAACGTCTGAAAAAGCATATGATGCGTACATTTTAATGCACGTTTCCTTGAATTCCAGCAGCCCTTCGGCATACAGCGTGTACGACGCAAGGTAGTCTATAAGCTTGTGCAGTCTTTCCGAAAGTTCCAGGAAACATCTGATGTTCAGCTTCGCCATCTCGAGTTTCATACCTGTGTTCTGAGAATGAGCAGGCTCTTCTCCTGCGGTATCCTGTGAAGCGGAAGCGGATTCATCCTGATGGCGGCGCAATATCAGTTCGCGTCTGTTTTCCTGCCAGTTTTTTCTGAATTCCTGGGCATCGCCGGAAATGTCCTCCAGCTTTTCGAGAAGGCCGTCGGACGAGAGGAAATCACGTGCGATCTCCCTTCTGTGAGCGATGTTGACAACGTTCGAGAGAGGCATCCTGAGCGTGAGCGCAGCGTATTCGCGCTTCTGGACGTCATTGTCATCCGGATATATCAGCAGCGGCAGGCGGTCAAGCTGCAGGTCGTCTGCTCCTAATATTTTTATTCTGTCGTCCGGTTCGGTTTCAAGCAGTTTTATCTTTGACATAGCGGCACCTCTTTCAGAATTTTCGGTTCGTCCTGAACCTGAGCAGCAGATCGCTCTTGTCAAGTCCGTACCTGGTGATGATGTCGGTCGCCCTTGAATCATCTCCGCGGTGGACCGTCTTGAAGCGGAACGTGCGTTTTCCGTCGCGCCCTGCGATAGCGTCGAGCAGCGGTACGTTTTCGGGAATTATGTCGGAGATCGTATTCGAATTTGAACGGCTGTTGTTGAACGTCCGGACGGCGCAGATACCGTTCGCCCCCTTATCGGAAAATTCAAGCAGTTTCGCAACGCATTCGTTGAGTTCTTTTATGCTGCTTTCTTCCGAGTCCGGCCACAGCACGAGAAGAAGGGAGTCCTTCAGCTCGTCGTCGGGAGGTAAAAGTTCCGGGTCGTATCCGTGAGAGCACAGATAAATGCCGGAGACGGGCATGATCGAACCCATCGCTGCGGGAACGCTTAGCCCGATCATAAAGAATATATGCGCGATAGCGATCGCTTTTAAGAATGAGGTCTTTCCGCTTCCGATCGGGCCTGCCATAAGCGACATCGCATCTTTGCGGTGAAGCGTTAAGTTGTTCATAACAACGGTGCGGCCGAGATTGTTCCTTCTGAGCAGCAGGAGAGAGATATCGCAAAGATTTATAAGATCAGTTGTCCTGCGGCTCGGTCTGGGATCGCAAAGAGGTATATTGTTTTTCTTAAGCAGCGAATGTATTTTCGCGAGGTTCAGAAGGTATTCCAGGTGAGGACTGAATGCCGATACCGCAGACGAGAGCGTGAGCAGCGACGTCTCCTGCTTTTCGCAGAATGTATTTATCGATGAGAACAGTTCCGGCCTGAGCGATTTTAGTTCGTCGGAAAGGGCGGCGGGGAGTTCCGCTACTCCGGAGTGCGTACCTTCTTTTCTTAGCGGTATTTTACCGGTAAGTTCAAGGTGGCAGTCTCTGACCTGTCCGTCGGTGCAGCTGAATCTTAGTTTTATCAGGGGCAATGCCGCGAGTTCGCGGCGGATATATGCGAGTGTAGCTTCGATGTCGGACAATTCTTTTGCATATCTTTGCGGGAAATCCAGAAGTGCCCTGAGTTCGGCGGCAAGCTTTCCGGGCGATCTGTCGATATCACCGGACGATATAGTTTCGCAGGCGTCAAGCAGTTCTTTCGCCATATTTAAAAGTGCGAGTGTTTTTTCCTGACTCCCGCTCTGGCGCGAATACGTTCTTAACGTTCTCCCTAGCGCGTAAAGTTTGCGGAAAACGTCTGTGAAAAATGCGTTTTTCTCCGGATCGGATACGCACGCTATCATAAGCCTGATGTCACTGAGGCGGGAACTGAATTCCGCGTCGCCCTGTCTCGATGCTGCTGCGCTTTCCTCAAATTCGAGGTACATTTGAGCGGCGGTCTGATTCGCCGCTTCTTCTCCGAGGCAGTCGTTCATCAGTATTTTTAAGTCGGTGTCGTCAAGGCATTTTAAGAATAGCTTTTTCTCCATCTGGTTGTGTCTCCTTCCAGGGATTCTCGTCCGAATCTGCCGGCAGATCTCTTCACGAAGAGTATACTCCGGGACGAGGAAAAATGCAATGGCAAGCGAACCGGATGATGGAAAATGGTAAATTAATAATGGACAATGGATAATGGACAATGGAGAATGGCAAATGAAAAATGGATAATGGAAAATTGTGGCCGTATCAGTGAGGTAGAAAGTACGGCCTCAAATCCGCCTTTGGTCATTTGTGGCCGTATAGATGAGGTGGAAAGTACGGCCGCAATTCAACCTTTTGCCATTTGTGGCCGTATCAGTGAGGTAGAAAGTACGGCCGCAAATCCGCCTTTGGTCGATTGTGGCCGTATCGATGAAGTAGAAA
>DBVV01000044.1 GCA_002308795.1 Mageeibacillus sp. UBA1255
CAAATGAGCGAGAAAATGGGACAAATCTGCTCAAACTCGGAGTTTTGTCCCATTTCAACTAAGGGCGCCGCATCAGGGCGGCGTCGAATGAGCGAAGAAATGGGACAAATCTGCTCAAACTCGAAGTTTTGTCCCATTTCAACTAAGGGCGCCGCATCAGGGCGGCGTCAAATGAGCGAAGAAATGGGACAAATCTGCTCAAACTCGGAGTTTTGTCCCATTTCAACAAAGGGCGCCGCACCAGGGCGGCGTCAAATGAACAAAGAAATGGGACAAATCTTCTCAAACTCGGAGTTTTGTCCCATTTCCTTTCGATTCAATTATAACACAAAAGTGTCAGATCAATAAGCGCGCTTCTTCATGAAGACCACGGCGGCACCGAGCGCAAGCACGGCGATAACGGCGATAATTGTGACCGAAGAATCGCCTGTCTGAGGCTGAGGCACAGTCTGCGGCTCAGTCGTAGGCTGAGGCTCGGTCTGGGGCTCAGTAGTAGGCTGAGGCTCAGTAGAAGGCTGCTCAGCGGGTTTAAGCGAAACATTCGCGGGATTAGCGACGAAATAATTGTCCATCGTCTCGCCTATCACGGTAAGGTTGAACGCATCGCCCGAGAAAGCGAACTTGTCGGCTTCGGGAGCACGGGTATCGGGAAGAGGCAGCACGAGATAAGGCGACTTGCCGTTGTCGTCAACGTAATCGGCGTTGGTGACGGTGAATCTCACGACGTAAGTACCGGCGGGAAGCGCCTCGTCAAACTCAAGACGGAAAGCAGGTTTATTGTCGGCAACGGACGTGACGGTCGTGCTCTTTAAAGGAGCCTGAGCGAAAGTCGTTTCCGCATCATCCTTATACTCGAACAGCTCGGCAGTCCATGTAGCCTCGGGACCGGTGGGATTGTCACCCTGAGCCCTGGAAGCCCAGTAGATGCCAAGCGCGATTCCCTTAAGGCCGCCCGCGGTAGTGAAAGCGACGCTGGCGGTATTGTCAGTGCCCTTAACCCACGTACCGATAGCAGCGCCCTCTCCGATCAGCATATTGGAATACGTCACGACAGGCTCTTCAGGTCCCTGAGCATCCCCTTTTGATGCATATTTAACGGAGATCCTCGGATAGAAGCCTACAGATTCGCCGCTTACAAAAGTCTCGGTGATATATTTAGAGGAGTTCGCTCCGTATAAACCAACGGAACCGGAGTTCGTGGCGGAAAATACAGCGAGCACTTCACCGGCGGGAACTCTGTTGTTAAGAGCAAATACCGCATCGGCGTTGTCAACGTCACCGACCACTTCGGCGCTCGCAAGTACGCTGCCTGCCACGGTGGTGTCGTAATCGGTGTTCCACGCGTAGACCTCGACCTTCATGTCATTGTTCTCTTTTTCAGTCCACGTAGGCGAACGAAGAGCAGAGATCGAAACAAGTTCCTTGCCCGCGGGAACGGTGAACCTCACGCCGAGCGGAGCGTCGTTGACCTTCCGCGCACCGGCGTCCTGGTTATCGGCGAATATATATTCTTCGATCTCTTCAAGACCTTCTGTTCCGGGCAATCTTCCAAAATACTTGTCCAGTGACGCATCTTCTACGAAATTCACGGTAAATCCGAACGTGATGCTGCTGAATCCGATGCGGAGATCGGAATAATCGCAGTTGTTCTCAGGAAGCACGAAGTAGCGGATAAGGCCGTCGTCTTCGCTCACTACCGTAAAGCTGATAGCGTAATTTCCCTTTTCAAAATTTTTGCCCAGATCGAACTCGAGCGGCGCATTCTGGTCTTTGTTAGTCGTAAATTCTTTCGAATAAAGCGACGTTCCTTTGATAGACGTTGCGTAGTCGGTCTCAAACTTAAACAGATCGAAACGGACGGTGATGTCGCCCCTGCCGCTGTTGCTCGGGTTGCTTGACCAGTACCTCGGGAGCGAGATCTTGTTGAACGCTGATGCGGCGTTGAAGTACGCGCCCTGGTTGGGTACGCGGTCAGAGCTCGGGCCGATCCTCTCCCCCGGAACTGAAAAACTGCCGGAATAAGTATTGACGGCAACGTAACCGTCTTCGGCATTGACCGCTATAACACCTGCGCAAAGCGACATCAGCAGCATCATGCTAAGAAGTACGGCAATAAGTTTTTTCATAATTTTTCCTCCTTAAATTCACACGTTTTCTTTGTTATTTTCACTTTTCTCGTTATTTGCATTATCTTTCTTCTTTTTAACTATCGCGGCAGCAGCCACGGCACCGGCACCCAGCACCGCGGCACCGGCGATAGCGCCGATCTGGAGCGCAAGCTTGGACGATCCGTTTTCAGGCTCGCCTGTCGCGATAGCTCCGGTGGTATCGTAGCAGAACTTGAACCTGCCGCCGGGGGCAACGTCTCCGGACACGTAAAAGTCCATAATGTCTCCGGAGAAAGTGCCGTACTCGAGACGTCCGTCAGCGATCTCGACGCCCTTATCGTCAACGTCGTGAACGTTGTCCGTCCATGCGAAGTTCACGGTAAATTCATCGCCGTTGATCCCCAGATCTGTCTTGCGGATCTTCACGGTCATGTACCGCCCGTCTACCTCGTACTCGCAGTCAGCCACTTTTTCGGACGCGTAGCCGTCGCCCGTAAACTTCTCAAGCACGACCGTCTGGGCGGAAGCCGGAGTCTTGTTCACGACGTAATTGAACGTGTTCCAGCCGATATTCCCGGGAACGCAGTCAATCAGCAGATTCATCCAGAGCTTGTCCGTGTACGGCGTTATATTATCGTTACACTCCACGTGGAAGTACAGGAACTCATCGTCGCGCGAAACCTTGGCGCCGATTATATCGTTGCGGCCGGAGCGGTCAACGTAATTCACGTTCCCGAATCCGAGTGCGTCGCGGTCGCCTGTATTTCCGATGTACGCTGCATAATACGGAGCGACGCTGTCCCACTGAGCCTCTCCCCCACCAAGAACGATGGTTTTCGCATCGCCGGGCTTCGGGATCGGATGCGCGCCCTTATAACGGCGCACGAAATTCACCAGCTGGTAATAGTAATTGTCTTTCAACGCGCCTCGCGACGGTTCCAGATCGCGGCTGAACGCGTCGTTGAATTCGTCCGGGAAAGCGTTTTTAACACCGCACCATTCTTCGACGCGGCCGACGTTCCATTCGTTCCATCCGGTGATGAATATGACGCGCGGGTCAACTTTCAGCGCGTATTCGAACTGTTCTTCAAAGTTATACCCCCACAGCGCACCGTCAGGGTCGTCAATATGCGCAAGATCCGAAGTGTAGGCGCGTCCGGCGCAATTCTCGCCGTTCATTGCCGTCATCTTATTCGTCACGTAGTTGTGGTTCTGAGCGACGCCAACGGTGATCTGCTCGGGCTTCTTATTTTTCTCATCCTCGGCGTTCTTGTAATAGATCGCCTGCGGATACATTGACAGCCAGCCCCACGCACCGTATTCCATCTTATCCGGGCCGCAGATGTAGTAAGGCAGGTCTTTACGGATCGTGAAGTATTCCAGCATATTGCTTTCAACTTCGCCCGTCGGATCAATGCCCCATACCTGAGCCATCAGCATCGGTTTTCCGTCCCAGTAGAACCAGAGCGGCTGGTACACGTTTTTAGCGTAGATGTTATTGAAAAGCGAGCGCATCTGGATGTACGCGTTGGTCGTGCCGTTGAACGGCAGCATATATGAGACTTTAGGCGTCTTAACGCCGTCGTTCATTGCCTTCGTCCAGGCCTCGTAGACCGCCAGGTATTGTTCGCGGTAAGTACGAATGCTGTTGGTATTGTCCGTGAAAATCGCATCCACTCCGGCGTTCGCTAAAAGCTCGCCCTGGCGCCTGATCACCCACTGGTCGTTGGACAGATAATATCCGTATACAGGCTCGTTCCAGAAGTATCGCGCACCGCGGTTCCAGACCGGGTGGTTGTAATTGTAGAGCGCCTCCGGATGCTCCTCGATCGCCTTCTGGGCATTGGCCGCAGGAGAACCGCCGCTGATGTTCCAGGTCCAGTAGAACATTGCCACCGTTTTATCTTCACGGATGGGTCCCACGTCTTTATACGTTAGCGATTCGCGTCCGAGCGCGTCGGTGAACACCCACGTATCCGGGAGAACTTCGTGCGTATACATAAGGCTGTCTTCGGGGACAACGTATTCTTCGGGCGGCGTATGGTGTTCGTCGTACGGCTGAGGAGCGCATCTCTTAAACGGCTTTTCAGGCTTCGATCCTGCGAACATAACTGAAAGCTTAAGATTAAGCTTGTTTTCCATGCCGTTTTCGTAGCACAGGCCGTACGTCGGATCGTACTGCTCCCAGTTCATGCATTTGCAGCCCGTCTGCCCCGACGTTTCATGTATCAGGAAAAGATACTCTCCCGCGCTCTGCGGATCGTCCGGGAACGTGATCTGGCAATTTCCTCCGTTCTTAACGGTATCAAAGAATTTGGTGGCAACGGGCTCGGCTGCGACCGTCGTTTTGAAGTCCTTGTTCCAGCGGTACAGGGACAATCTCGCGCTGCATTTGTCGCGCCCGATCGTTCGCATTTCGTACGAAAATCCAATGATCGGTTCCGTTACGTTAAGCCGCATACCGAGCGATCCGGTTCCGGGGTCAACTCCGTCGAGCCACGTGGCGGGAGCTTTCGTGTCGTAAGCCGCTACTGCTGCTCTGGCATACACGTCCGAAGTCGGTCCGGAAAGCGAAGCGAGTGCGAGCGGCAATCCTACCAGGCTCATCAGCAATATATGTTTTTTGCGGCGAAATGATCCGTTCATAACCTACTCCCACTTATTTTTTCTTTTTAAGGATCAGCGCGACTGCAACGCCTGCGATGACCAGCACACCTGCGATGATACCGATCAGCGCGCCTGTCGGAAGCCCTTTTCCGCCGGATCCCGACGCCTTCTGAGTAGGCTTCGGAGCAGAAGTCGGAGCGGCTGTGGCATTATCCGTCGGAGCTTCTGTCGGTTTCTCTGTTGGTTTTTCAGTCGGAGCGGCTGTCGGAACTTCGGTGGCATCCGGGCCGTTCTTATACTTCACAGTCCAGATCGCACGCTCGCCGTTGGCCAGACGCACGTACGCCGTAACGGTGTGATCGCCCTCAGCGATCGGAACCATTATCTCGTATCTTGACGCATAAGCATCAGTTCCGACGTGCTCTTTCGCGGCGCCCTTTACACCGTCCTCGGCGGCCTTCGCGAACTCGCCGTAAACGACGTCGCCGTTGTCAACTTTATACCCGAACACGGGCACCGAGATGTTGCTGGCGTACCAGCCCCAGATCCTGAGCTCTTTCCCGGTAAGATCGGTAAGATCGATCTCAGAGACCTCGTCGTTGCCCCCTACCTTCGCCTTATCCGCGCCGTCAACGGTAAGCTGGTCTCTTGCTACGAATTCTTCTACTTCGCTGTTTTCGAGCAGCGTCATTCTGACGATCGGAGAGAATTCGGTATCCCATCCGTCGCGGAAGAACTGTACGCCTTCGGTAAGCGTACCGCCTCCGTAAAATCCGAAGCGCATGTCACCGATCGAATAGAACACCGCGAGGTATTCGCCTGCGGGCAATTGTTTTTCAAACATGAATATCGCGTTATCGCCGTCGGTGTGGTCGTATACCTCGCTGAACGCAAGTGCCTCTGCGGCAATCGATTTGTCGTAATCTCCCTGCCAGGCGTATATATCCACTCTGGCGTCGCTGCCGCCTTCTCTATTTCCCCATGTCGGACAACTCGGCACGGTAAGCGAGTAGAGTTTCATTCCTTCCGGAACCGCGAACTTCATGCTGATCTCCGACTCGCCGAGCTCGACAGGATTATTATCCCTCGCACCCGTCGTGAGCTCCACCTCTTTAAGGTCGAGCAGCCCTTCGATATCGAATTTCTTGAAGTACTCGCCTTCCGATTTCACGAAATAGATCGTGAAGTTGAAAACGAAATCCGTGTACATTACCTGCGTCGTAGCGTACTTCGCAGCCGCAGACGGCGGAACGAAATACGTATCGCCTCCGGACGTAAGCGTGAACCTGATCGAATACGCTCCTGCGGGCAGCACCTTTCCGAAGTCGAACGTCAGATTATTAAAGTTTCCCGATCCCGTCGCTTCCGGCGTCTCGGATGAATCCGACGTGAAAGTCCTCGTGTACACAGGCTCGCCTTTCACGGATTCCTCGTAGCTGTCCTTGAAATTGAACAGTTCCATAATGACTTCGGTCGTCTCGCCGTTAGCGGGATTCGAGCCCCACGCCTGCGGGAAAACTATCTTTGTAAATCCGGACGTCACGTTAAACGAAGCGCCGATGGTCACAAGCTCCCACCTGAGCCTCGTACCTACTGTACTGCCTGTGGCGATCTCAACCGCCTCCAGCTCGGTCTCTGCGCTTCCGCTCTCCATCGCGTCATTTGCGGCGTATGCGGTCATGGTCAATGAAACGGTTAACGCAATGATCAGTGCTATGGTCAATGCCATTGTCAAAAACTTTGAAACCGATCGTTTCATACTTTATACCCCCAGGATTATAGTTATAATAATTATACCGCGTTGCTTTTTGCAAAGTACATTGCTATTTTCAGCATTTAACATTGTATATTTAAGCATGATATAGAATTTGATCCGCAGGCGGACGCTGCCTCTTATGTCGGCGGTGGTCAGATTTGGCACACAAATCGGTAAATTTATGGTTTATGTGCCAGGCCGGCTCTGACTCTCATCTCGGCGGTGGTCAATTTTGGCACACAAATCGGTTTATTTGAGGTTTGTGTGCCACGCCGGCTCTGCCTCTCATCTCGACGGTGGTCAACTTTGGCACACAAATCGGCTTATTTGAGGTTTGTGTGCCACGCTGGCTCTGCCTCTCATCCCGGAGGCGGTCAATTTTGGCACACTAATCGGTTTTTTCGCGGTTTGTGTGCCACGCTGGCTCTGCCTCTCATCCCGGAGGCGGTCAATTTTGGCACACAAATCGGTTTATTTGAGGTTTGTGTGCCACGCTGGCTCTGCCTCCAGAAATTTTAGAAGGTAAAAATGAGAAATTCGTGGCACACAAATCGCCTGAATTGGAGATCGTGTGCCACTCCTCATCTATCCTGAAAATAAAATGAAAAATTTGTGGCACACAAATCGTCTGAATTG
>DBVV01000156.1:0-122 GCA_002308795.1 Mageeibacillus sp. UBA1255
CGCAAAGGAGCCGGTTTGATCAGTTTTTTCATGGTGTTATACGGCCTCCGTTTCAATTAAGGCAATACCGCACAATTCGATGCACGGATCTTGCCGGCCCTTTCCGCGCCTGTTTTGGCGTC
>DBVV01000156.1:201-1009 GCA_002308795.1 Mageeibacillus sp. UBA1255
GGCACATAAATTACTCGGCAATCTCCGCACACGAATTGTGCGGTATTGCCTTAAATTCCCGTGAACGCGCCGGATTCTGCAAGGATCTTCCTGATCCTGCCGACCGAAGCGCGCTGGACCGGCACGTTTTCATCGAGCGAAACGGATGCGGCAACGCCGGCCGCTTCGCCGAGTGTGGTACAGATCGGCATAATGCGGATCGATGCCTGGGCCTCGTGGTCCACCGAAATGCACCGGCCCGCCACGATGAGATTTCTGCAGTCTGAGATCTTCGGGATCAGCGCACGGTAGGGGACGGTGTACCAGGTGCCGTTCGGGAAGTAGTAGTGGCTCGTACCGCTTCCTTCCGGATTGTGTATGTCGATATCGTAATTGCCCGCCGCGACGGCATCGTCAAATCTTGTGCATGCCCTCAGATCTTTTCCCGTCAGCGTGTATTCACCGTCGAGCATACGGCTTTCGCGGACCCCGATAGACGGTGCCGTGTAAAGAAGTTCCGCTTTTTCCGTTCCGGGTATTTCGCACTCTCTGAAAAAAGACATAAGTTCCGCCGCCTGTTTTCGCGCCTCCATCTCCGCGCGCGTCAGGTCGAAGGGATCGGTCGGATCCAGTTTTACGACGCGGGTGGTGTTGAAATGAAGCACGCCTTCCGCGGGGTAGTCGAAAACAAGGACGTTTTCTCTGGGATTGGACGTCTTGCCGGCGGCTTTCCACTTATCGTAAAGCTCCCCTTTCCATAAAGGTTTCGCTTCGAAAAAGCGTTTTTTATCGACGTTGCCGACCCGGAAGCAGAGCGTCATCGGCTGGC
>DBVV01000156.1:1070-1449 GCA_002308795.1 Mageeibacillus sp. UBA1255
CTGAAACGGCTTCCGGCGAAAGTAAGTATGCCTGCGGCGGTGACGGCGGAAACCGAAACGACAGTGTTTTCCTTCTTTTCAACGCCGCATAGTGTGGCATGAAAAAGGACCTCCGCTCCCGCCCCGGTCACCTTGCGGTCAAGCAGCAGCTTAAGTGCCTCGGTATCAAAGGCGGTCCCTCTCAGTATATTACCGTCCGCTTCAAGATCCCGGACGATTTCCTCAAGGAATCCCCGGCTTAATACAAATTTTTCGGTGTTTCCTGCGCCGTCCGTCGTTTTCGTCCAGTACGGCATAAAGGGAAAAACGAGCGCCTGGGATGCCGCCCCGCCGAGACACCCGCTTTCTTCTATCAGCAGGACCGTCTTTCCGAGTCTGG
>DBVV01000156.1:1457-2595 GCA_002308795.1 Mageeibacillus sp. UBA1255
CCTGTCAGTCCGCCGCCGGCCACGATCACGTCGTATCGCCTGTCAGTACGCGTCTGTTCCATCATCACTCTCCGACATTGTTCAGAACCTTTTACCGGATAGCCGTTTCACCCGTAAAGCGCTCCCCGCGGGCGCGGCTCCGGATCATCTTCCATTCCATTCGGAACGTTATTATTTTACCACAAATTCCTTCTTTTCGCAAGAACAATAATCGGATCCGCATTTCCCCTACTGCCCGTCAAGCTCCCGAAAAAAGCAAATCACGGGGATGCTGAAAACCCGAGACCGAGTTTTTAGCATCCCCGTCGACTATTTCACGGCGCAGGATCGCGCCGCTGCGGATCAGAATCCGGCGTATGCGGGAAGATCTATGTTCCCTTTTGCCTCAAATCCGTTAAATCCTTCCGTAAGAAGATCGCCGCAGTAATTGAGATCTCTGTCGAAAAGATCAGCACGGAACACTTCCCTGTTCGCACCGCTGAATCCAAGATAAACGTATCCGCAGATCCCGTTCCCGTCAGTCACGGCGACGAGCGCCAGAGCGCTTCCGGTTTCCGACAGATCGCTGTAATCGAAGACCAGCAGTTTGGTCTTTCGATCCGCAAAGGCTTCAGCGGTAAGATCACCGCCGGAGAGCGCCTTCTGAAGCTCGGCCACCGTCATCGGATCGCTGTCTTTTCCGCCGAGGATCGATACGTATTCGGGATGCTCCGGTGAACTGATCTGCCGGAATCCGCTGCTGACGTACCCCGAAAACGCGAGACTTACAAGATCCGCATAGACGTATTCCGGGACTTTGTACCGGTCTTCGTTCATAAAGAGCACGTAGAAATTGCCGTCCCGATCCTTTTCGGCGCGGATCATTAGTCCGGTATTCGTCAGGATCGTTCCATAATGACCGTAATCCGCAACGTTATCCACCCTTTCGCATTCGGCAAGCTCGCTCATGAACCGGGAAAGAAGTTCTTTGTACTCGTTTTTATAGACTTCGATACCGTAGTTTCCGCAGAAGGCGTAGAAGAAGGATATCTTTCCGGAGTATTCCGCGGAGAAAACGTAATCGTATGCCGCTTCCTCCGAGAACTGTCCGTCCCGGTAGAATATCGCGTAATCGATATCCGAATTCACCTCGGTCATC
>DBVV01000135.1:0-6209 GCA_002308795.1 Mageeibacillus sp. UBA1255
TACAAAGTCAAGTTTATGAAATACGCCGAAATAATGCCCATGCTCTGCGGCAATCCGCTTTACTATTTCACTCATTTTGAGCTGAAACAGATATTCGGCATATCCGAGCCGCTCTGCGCCGAAACGGCGGAAAAAATCTATGAGAAAGCAAACGAGCGCCTGTCTTCGCTTACCGTATCCGACCTGCTTGAAAAGTATAACGTCAGCCTTGTCGCCACAACGGACGATCCCGCGGACGATCTGCGTTATCACGGCGTATATAACGGCGTCGCGGTCATCCCGACGTTCAGACCGGATAAGTATTACTGTCCGTCAGACGGCGATATTGCCCGCCTTGAAAAAAGCGCCGGGATCCGTATCAAGGGACTGTCGGATCTGCTGAAGGCGCTTTGCGGCCGTCTGTCATTCTTTGTTTCGAAAGGCTGCTTCATGTCGGATCACGGCTTTGAAAAATTCCCTCGCAGACTTATCGGATACGATGAGGCGGAAAAGCTGTTCGCGCGGCGCAAGGAGCTTTGTCCGGACGATAAAGAAGCTTTGTTCGGATATATCCTGTGCTATCTGATGCGCGAATATAAAAAATACGGACTTACGGCGCAGCTTCATTTTTCCGTGCGGCGGAACGTAAACGGCGAAATGTTCAGAGCCACCGGCGCCGACAGCGGATTCGACGTTATAGGTGACCCGCAGACGCCTTCACAGCTTGAAGCGTTCCTCGCTTCTTTTCCGGACGGCGAGCGACCGGACACGGTGCTGTATACTCTGAACGACACGGCGCTGCGCGCGATTGCGAGCATCACCGGAGCTTTCAGAAACGTCAGGATAGGCGCGGCGTGGTGGTTCAACGATACGAAGCTCGGGATACTGCGGGCGCTGCAGACGGTTTCGGAATACGCCGCGCTCGGAACGAGCCTCGGTATGCTGACGGATTCGCGCAGCTTTGCCGGCTATTCACGATTCGATTTCTTCAGGCGCATCCTCTGCGACTATGTCGGAGACCTGATACGGCGCGGGGAATACCCTCAGGCAGACGCGGAAAAGCTGATCTATGACGTCTGCTTCGGAAACGCATATGAAGCGGCTTGCAAAAATCCGCTGACGGCAAAAATACTCAGGGAGGCAGAATAAATGAAAATGACGTTTCGCTGGTACGGAGAAAACGATCCGATACCGCTTCGGTACATCAGACAGATACCCGGTATGACAGGCGTTGTCACCGCGGTGTACGATACGCCCGCCGGAAACGTATGGCAACCGGCGTCGATCGAAAGACTGTATTCGCTTTGCCGCGAAAACGGGCTTGAAATGGAAGTCATAGAGTCAGTACCGGTCCACGAAGACATAAAACTGGGCGCGCCGTCGCGCGACCGCCTGATAGAGAATTACGCGCAGACTATACGCAATCTCGGTGCGTTCGGGGTAAAATGCATCTGCTACAATTTCATGCCGGTCTTCGACTGGCTGAGAACCGATCTGAAAACGAAAGCCGCCGACGGAAGCACGTCGCTTTCGTACAGACACGAACAGCTTGCGCAGATGGATCCGGATGATCTGCATCTGCCCGGCTGGGACGAAAGCTACAGACCGGAACAGCTCAGATCGCTGCTCGACGCGTATAAAAGCATCAGCCATGAAAAGCTGTTTGACAATCTCGTATATTTTCTGCGCGGCATAATGCCGGCGTGCGTGCAGACCGGGATCAACATGGCGATCCATCCCGACGATCCGCCGTGGGATATGTTCGGACTGCCGCGAATAATCACCGGCATGCAGAGCTACGAAAAGCTGTTTGCCGCGGTACCCGAAATAAACAACGGCATAACGTTCTGTACCGGATCGCTCGGCGCGGGCAGAGAAAACGATCTCGTCGATATGGCGGGCAGGTACGCGAAGCGCATACATTTCGCGCATCTCAGGCAGATTAAGTATTCGGGAGAACTCGACTTTACGGAAGCCGGGCACATGACGTCATGCGGAGACCTCGACATATTCGGCATAGTGAGAGCGCTCGTAAAGAACGGATTCGACGGATATGTAAGGCCCGATCACGGAAGAAACATCTGGGACGAGGACGGAAAGCCCGGCTACGGACTTTACGACCGCGCGCTCGGCGCGGCGTATCTGTCGGGGCTGTTCGAAGCCGTCGGCAAGGAGGAGAAAAAATGAAATTACCGTTTCAAGTTGATCTTAAAGGAAAAGTCGCAGTCATAACCGGCGCGGGCGGCGTCATATGCAGTGAATTTGCCGCCGTGCTTGCCGCCTGCGGCGCGTCCGTCGCTTTGCTCGATATCAACGGGGAAGCCGCGGAAAAAACCGCTGAAAGAGCCGGCGGCAGCTCGATCGCGGTCCAATGCGACTGCCTCGACAAATCAAGTCTCGAAAAGGCAAGAGAGACGGTCAGACAGAGATTCGGCAAAGTCGATATACTCATAAACGGAGCCGGCGGCAACAATCCCGCCGCGACTACGGACAACGAGTATATGATGCCGGATACCGAAGGCGTCAAGGACTTTTTCGCGCTTGAAGCCTCGGGATTGAAATTCGTGTTCGATCTCAACATCACTTCGGCATTCCTGACGACGCAGGTGTTCGCCGCGGATATGGTGAAAAAGGGCGGAAACATCATAAACATTTCAAGCATGAACGCTTACAGACCGCTGACGAAGATACCGGCTTACAGCGCCGCCAAAGCGGGCGTTACGAATTTCACGCAGTGGCTCGCCGTCCATTTCGCTCCGTGCGGGATAAGATGCAACGCCATGGCGCCCGGATTTTTCGTGACGAATCAGAACAGAGCGCTGCTGTTCCGCGAGGACGGTACTCCTACGCCGCGAACCGGCAAGATCCTCGCAGCAACGCCGATGAAACGCTTCGGCGAGATCAGCGACCTGATTGGAACGCTGCTGTGGCTCGTGAACGACGAGGCGAGCGGTTTCGTTACAGGAACTACGATCCCGATAGACGGCGGATTCTCATCGTATTCGGGGGTGTGACGTGGAGAAGAGGATACCCGTTACTGTGATAAAAGACCTGTCAGAAACAGACAGGATCATGAAGGCACTGAAAGCGTCCGGTATATTCACGGCGGAGATAACGTTCCGTACGGAATGCGCCGAGCAGGCGATAAGATCCGCAGTTGAAAACCATCCGGATATGTGTATCGGCGCGGGGACGGTGACAGACGCGGAAACGTGCAGAAAAGCCGTCGCCGCGGGCGCCGCGTTCATCGTTTCTCCGGGGCTGTCTGCCGCGGTCGCGGAAGTATGCCTGCAGTGCGGCGTTCCGTATTATCCCGGCTGCGCCACGCCCACCGAGATAATGGCGGCGCTGGACCTCGGGCTAAGCACCGTCAAGTTTTTCCCGGCTGACGTTTACGGCGGAACAAAAGCCGTAAGATCGTTCATGTCCGTTTTCCCGCAAGTCAGATTCATCCCGACCGGCGGGGTCGACGCGGAAAACGAAGCGGGATATCTGGCTTTACCTAACGTCGCGGCAGTCGGCGGAACTTATCTTGTCGCCGACGCGCTCAGAAGATACGGAGGATATGATGCGTAAACTTGTTGCTTTCGGCGAAATAATGCTGCGGTTGTCACCGGAGAGCGGACACAGGCTCTTTCAGAACGGTACGATGAGAACGTGTTTCGGCGGCAGTGAAGCGAACGTGGCCGCGTTGTGCGCGCAGCTGGGCATACCGTCGTCTTTCGTCACGAAAATCCCGAAAAACGAGATCGGAGACGGCGCGGTACGTCATCTGTCCGGGCTCGGTGTGGATACGTCTCTCATAGTACGCGGCGGAGACAGGCTCGGCGTTTATTACTATGAAAAAGGCGCTTGCGAACGTCCCTCGAAATGTATTTACGACCGCGCGGGTTCGGCTTTCGCCGGCTCCGGCATTTTCGACTATGATGCAGGAATGATCTTTGCGGACGCGGCGGCTTTTCACCTCAGCGGCATAACGCCGGCGCTTTCCGAAAAAATGCCGGATATATGCATCAGCCTGTGCAAAGAAGCGAGGGCGCGCGGGCTTCTCGTCAGTTACGATCTGAATCACAGGAGCAAACTGTGGGATGAAGAGAAGAACAAGGAAGAAAGCGAAAGGATACTGCCTTACGTCGATCTGTTCATTTCTAATATGTATCAGGCGAACAGTATTTTCAGCATCGGCGCGGATACCGCGTCGGAGGAGAGCGCCTGTATCACCGTCGCGCGCACGATGATGAAACGATACGATATAAAAACGGTCGCGCTGACTGTGAGGAAAACGCTGAGCGCAGACGAAAACGGTTTCTACGGCATGATCTATGACGGCGAAAACGCTTATTTTTCAAAGAAATACGTGACCGGCATAGTCGATCGCGTAGGCTCGGGCGACGCTTTCGACGGCGCGCTCATCGCCTCCGTCTTGAAAGGTTCGGATATGCAGACCGCGGTCGAATACGCTGTCGCTGCCGCCGTACTCAAGCATTCGATCGAAGGCGATACGGCGTACCTTTCGGACGGTGAGATAAAAGCGCTTGCTGCCGGCGCCGACGGCAGAGTGCAGAGATAAAAGCAAACAAAAAAAGACCGCGGACCGTANNTTGCAGAAGAAACTGGCCGAAAACGGCACTACTACACAGAAATCTTTTACAACAGAAAACGCTTACACAGCAGTCTGGGGTATATGAGTCCGGTAGCATACAGAATGAAGGAAAAGGAAATGACAGCTAAAACGTTAAATAAACTATCTTTAAAAAACACTTCTGCTTTTTCAAATCCACCGGTTACAATCGGTTTTCTGGGGGACAGTGTGACCAATGGATGTTTTGAGGTACACCCGGCTATGACAGAACATGGCGAGTCCGGGTTTGATGTTGTATTTGAACCGGAACAGGGATATCCGGCCCAGATCAGACGAATGCTCAGTATGCTGTATCCCAAAGCACAGATCAATATAATCAATGCAGGAATTTCTGGAGACAGTGCGTCCGGCGGACTTTCCCGTATAGACAGGGACCTGCTCCCGTACCACCCCGATCTGACTGTTGTCTGCTACGGTCTGAACGATTCCGGTAATGGAGATGAAGGGATCCGGAAATACCATGATGCACTGGTTGCAATCATTCGCCATCTTCAGGATGCAGGCAGTGAGGTCATACTTATGACACCTCAGCCCATCTGCACACGTGTACATACACAGTTGCGCGGAGAGACTCTGCGTGATCTGGCAGTGAAACTTGCCGCCGATTTTGCCGATGGAGTTTTTGACCGATATATGCAGGCAGCCCGTGCAGCAGCAAAAGAAACCGGAATTCCGCTGTGTGATGTATATGCTAAGTGGATAGCTATGTATCAAAACGGTGTGGATATCACGGATCTGCTATCCAATTACCTGAACCATCCTACCAGAGAAATGCACAAACTTTTTGCATTTTCTCTGATGGATACGATATTTGGACAATAACAAACTATATTGGAGGTAACAGTATGAAAACCGTAAAGGATAAGTATCTGGTTGTCGGCGCCGATTTCGCAGGATATCCGCTGAAGGAAGCGGTGTGTGCTCATCTTCGTGCAAAGGGATGGAAGATCACCGATCTGGGTGTGACCGACCCGAATGCGGAAGACACCGAAAACATGTTCCACCGCGTAGGACTAAGAGTGGGTGCGCAGATTTCCGAAGGCAATTTTGAAAGAGCGCTTCTGTTCTGCGGTACCGGTATGGGGATCCATATTGCCGCCAGCAAATGTCCGAGAGTACATGCAGGGGTTGTGGAATCCGTTCCCGCAGCACTGAGAGCCATCACCGGCAACGGCGTCAATGCATTGGCTATGGGGGCATTCTATGTTGCACCCCAGATGGGCTGTGACATTGCGGATGCCTATCTGAACGCAGAACTCGGTTCCGGATATGAGTGGTGGCACAACTTCTACGAATTCCATAAGCTGGCCATGGATGAACTGGATGCGTTTGATTATGCGACGTACAAGGCCAACGGTTTCAAAATGGAACACCTTGGTGACTACCCGCTGAAGCTGGAAACCAAGCCGGAAGAGGAACAGTAAGAAAGCATCTGCCATCCGAGATTGTTTGACGAAAAACGTAAAAATATCTCTAAAATCTGTTCCACGCAGTTTGTATCCATATTGAATTCGCAGAAAATCAAGTGTTTCATAACGGCCTCCAAATATATAATGTAAGAATCCGGAGGCATCGTAAGCGTGTGGTT
>DBVV01000135.1:6273-8381 GCA_002308795.1 Mageeibacillus sp. UBA1255
AAAAAAACAAAATAGTTTTGAGTGGAAATTCCACTTTGACACCATTAATTTCGACAGTATTGAAAACGTGTTGTGACGGGGCCTCTTACGACTTTTCAATTGATGTGAATCTCCAGGAGAAGATCGTGTCCCTGATCATTCCTGCACCGCAGTAAGGGCATTTGGATTGGGCAGTGGATTCGAAAGCTCCGCCGCATTGCGGACATATAAGAGTTTTCTGCTCGATGCCATATTCTCGAAGTTTCAATGTGTACTGTGCGCTGTAACGTTCTTCAACGGGTTTTCCGTCGAGTTTGTATCCTGTTGAGGCCTGGAAAGTGATCGTGGCGTATTCTTTTGTCTTTCTGTAATCGGAGATGGCGACCTGGTGAACTGTTTCATCCGTAACATGGTGCTCGTCTTCGGAAATATCGATCATAGAAAGAACGTTGTCGTCTACGATGCTCGTGCGGAATTTGCCTGCTTTTTCATATTTTACGGCGAGATATTCGTCGATGAATATTTTTACTGCCGCGACGGCGTCCGGGTAGTGGAAATCGGAAAAGTCCTTCTCGATTTTGGGAAGATAGATCGAAGTCGCGCCGAATACCGTCCTCGGTTCCGGATTGTTTTCCGCTTCCTTAGCCTGCTTGATGGCCTCCGAAATATCGCTCAGAGAAAGTCCGCCGAGCAGTTCGTTTTTCGCTCTTCTGATCTTTCTTACGATCGCGGAAAAAATACCGGCCACAGCGAGGACCGATACGACTATTATTGCGATCAAAAGACCGGGATGACTTGTGAGATAAGGCATTTTTGCTCCTCAAAAGAATAATTTACGGTTAAATTTTAACACCGTATGCCTTTACAGTCAACAACAATGATTGTCATTCGAGAGCAAATAAATTATAATTATTTTATCAAAAGAAACGGAGGCCGGTTATGAAGGACATAGATGTTTTTGAACAGTATTTCGAGGCTGATTGCGTATACAACGGTATTGCCCGTCACGCTGCGGCAGTAAAATTGAACATGACGTCAGAGGAAGGAAATATAACATACAAAGTGTGCGTCATTTTCTTTCCGCACAACGATGAGACGGACTATCTGGTGACGTATGACGCGTACGGAGAAAAGATCCTCTACGAGGCAAAAGGGCGCAGATCCCGCAAAAAAGATGAGCAGTATCTGGCTGTTATGCCCGAAACCGCTCAAAAGATCGCTGCTGATATGGGCGGTAAAATATTCTTCGACAAGCCGCTGATCGAGGCGAGAAGAGGATAGATCGGAACACTTATTCACCTGCGTCAAGGCGGCACGATCATTGAACACAGAATAATTTAATGCAGAACGATATAATGCCTTCGAAAAGGCGGAAAGAGGTAAATCATGGATGAATTTGTAAAGAAAGTCATTGACATAGGCAGTAATTACGGCAGTAAGATACTGCTCGCGATCGTTGTCGTTATAGTCGGTTTGATCGTCATAAAGCTCATAGGCAAGGGCATCGACAAGGCGCTGAAAAAGTCTAAGATCGCGGATATGGCCAAAGTCGTCATAAGAAAAGTTGTAAAAATACTGCTTTACCTTGTTCTGATCGTAGGAGTTATTGAAATACTCGGAGTGCCCATGACCAGCGTCGCGGCTCTTGTTGCTTCAGCGGGACTTGCGGTCGGTCTTGCCCTTCAGGGAGCGCTCAGCAATTTCGCGGGCGGTTTTATGATCCTTATATTCAAACCGTTCAAGATAGGCGACTATATCGAATCTACGGGAGCAGAGGGCATCGTGAAAGATATAAGCATCTTCTATACAAAACTTATAACGCTTGACAACAAGCAGATACTGGTGCCTAACGGAGACCTTATGAACGCGAACGTCGTGAACTTCAGCGCGGAGGACAAGAGAAGAGTTGACCAGAGCTTCAAGATCACGAACGACATAGAGCAGGATATCGTTAAAAACGTCCTCCTTGAAGCCGCTAAAAATACAGAGGGAGTTTTAAATGACCCCGAGCCTTTCGCGAGACTTACGGAAGTAGACGACGATACGTACATTTTCACAGTCAGGGCGTGGTGCGATACTCCGAATTACTGGACGGTATATTTCGATCTCATCGAAAACTGCAGCAAGGC
>DBVV01000135.1:8428-13239 GCA_002308795.1 Mageeibacillus sp. UBA1255
GACAAGGAAGACTGACGCGGTCTTTACTTTAGATGATATTTCTGGTAAAATACTGATTTGGTTTAGAGCGTTTTCACCCTGTGTTTTTCATGGGGTGAAGACGTGTGAAACTTTAATAAACAAAGCGGCGGCCGATCATCGCGCAGCGCGCATTTTACGAAAGAAAGGGTGAAGGATCATAAAAAAGTTCATAAAAATGATATTGCCCTATATCGTTTCCTTCATCGCCTTCTTCGCTGTCGTTCCGTTTGACAACGCTGTCGTTACGCTCTACAAAAGTGAAACAGTCTCATCTGTAATAATGCGCGTCCTCCAGTTTTTCGTGCTGGGGTACGCTTTTTATATTTTGCTGAAGAAAAAGCCTTTTACCAAAAGCGAGACGAAAATACTCATAAGATATACCGTATATTTCGTGTTTATAGCCTTTTTAAACGCATGGGCGACTGTTTTCTCCTCGAAGGATCTCAGCTTTGACACCGTAAAAACGATCGCGATAAGGACTATGTCCATGGTCTGCATCTGGGGCTTTCTGGTTTGCTGTGCGTATCTTACGAAAGACAGAAGGATCTATTACGGACTGTCGTCTGTCATGCTTTTCCTGATGCTCCTTTCCGTCGCAGTTTACGTGATATCGCCGTCTCACGCGCAATATATCGAATCTGCGGGAAACTATTCTTTCAAGGGTATCGCAATGAACAGAAATACGTATATGGTATATGCGATCTCGTTCATACTCGGAGCGGCAGTGATACTGTATGACCGCATGGAATTCGACAAAAAATCATTCAAAGAGATATTAAAAAGCAAAAAAAATATAATTCTTCTCGTCCTTACGGCGTTGTTCGTTCTGTTCGCGCTCGCGACTGTATTTATAACAAAGAGCACTACGGGACGTCTGCTCACATTGGGAATAATCGCTTTGATAGTATTATTTTCCGTGTGGAAAAAGCCTTTCCCGATGTGGGTCGTACCTGCGGTCTACGCGGCAGTCTGGCTCGTTATAGGAGTGATCGGAATAGACAAGATCATACCGGCGGGGATCTTCGAAAAGATATTCCACAAGAGCGTCACTTTGAGTTTCCGAACCGTCTTATGGGAATCCGCGAAAAACCTCTCGCTCTATTCCGTTTTTACCGGATTCGGATTTGACAATACATATCTTGCCGATATGCATCTTGTCGCATCTGCAGGTACATTCATTAACGATCCTCATAACAGCGTTTTGTATATGCTGATAACTCAGGGAATACTTGGTTTCGCGGCTTTCCTTTATATGATCTGCACGCCGCTGATCAAGGCCGGCAGGGTAAGAAACAACAGGATAATAACTTATCTGATGATCTTCATCGCGATAATACTTCTGAGAGGTCTCGTCGAATCCGTATTCCAGTATTCTGACATGATACTGTGGGCAATGGTCGTCGCTGTCGAATTCGAGGCTGAAAAAGAGAACAGAAAGGATGTGACAGTTGAAGATGTCTGAGGAAAACGTTTCTCTGAACAGAAAAAAATATACCAAATTCAACATAATCACGTCCTGTGTGCTGCAGCTCGCGACTATAATCATCGCGCTCATAATACCGAACATGATGATATCCCGCTACGGCTCCGAGATCAACGGGCTCGTATCATGGGTGACACAGATGTTCAACTTCTTCCATCTTCTTGAGGGAGGAGTTTCCGTCGCCGCCGCTGTTGCACTTTACAGACCGTTTGCCGAAGGCGACACGGAAAAGGTAAAAGGCATCTACAAAGCGATCGCGAGATATTACAGAAGAAGCGGAGAAATACTCTTCGTACTGTCTGTAATTTCAGCTGCGGTATTCGCTTTTATGTTCAGAACGAGCGGGATAGAGTGGTATGTTATCATAACCGTCGTTATGATAACGGGTATCACGAATTCTCTCAACTTCCTCATCCTCGGGAAATTCAATGTCGTTTGCGACGCTGACCAGCACACGTTCGTGCTTCATCTTTTTACGCTGACGGCGAAGATAGCGGTGTTCGTGCTGCAGTTCGTATTCATACTGCTCGGACTTCATATAATCATCGTTGAGATCCCATACCTTCTGATGATAGTCATCAGATTCACGATGACGTATTTCTACATTAAGAAAAGGTATCCTTATCTTCTTGAAGCAGGGGAGATCGATGAGATAAAATTTGCCCAGAAGGGTGACGCTCTCGTGATCCAGATCGCGAATCTTGTAAAAAGAAACGCGCCGATGATAGTTCTCGGCATATTCGGGAACCTGACGCTCCTCAGCATTTACAACATTTACGCTTCTATCTTCCACGCATCGTCCTCACTGCTCGAAATGACTTCACAGAGTCTGACTTCCAATTTCGGCAACCTTGTGGTGACGGAGGATCGAAAAAGTGTCTCGAAGGTATACAGGCGGGCAGAATGGATAATGACGGCACTTTTGTCCGTTATAATGTGCTGCTATATGAAACTGACTGTTCCCTTTATGAGAGTTTATTCGAGAGGATTCGATACGAATTACATTTACGCAACGATGGCTCTGCTTTTTACGTTTGCAGAGCTTCTGGCGAATCTCGGAGTGCTGCCAAGGATGGTCGCGATATCGAGCGGATATATAAAACAGTCGAGAAATCCGGCCATAATCGAGGCCGCAGCGTCGCTTGCGATCGGTATCGGAGGGTATCTGCTCTGGGGAATGGACGGCCTTTTGATCGGCTGCATCATCGGAAGCCTCGCGAGAACGGGCTATCACATCTATCTCGTCTCACGCAAAATATTAAAAGAAAAACTGTTCGAAAGCATATTGATCATCATCATAAATGCCGCATTAAGCGCAGGAGCCGTCGCTCTTGCTTCTTTGGTAAAAATAGCCCCCGAGAGTTACGGGGGATTCAAAGGTTACATAATGTGGGCGGTCCTCGCATTGTCTATTTTTGGAATTTCGGCTATAATCATATTCGGAGGCAATTTTGCCGCATATAAAGTTTTTAAACGCGTCGGGAGGAAGAAAAATTGACCGGTCTGCAGTTAAAATTGGATAATTTCGAAGGACCGTACGATCTTCTGCTCGATCTGCTCGAAAGAAAGAAGATGGAGATCACGGAGGTCTCCATCAGCCAGATCGCCGATACGTATTTGGATGTGATTTTCTCGGACGGATTCGATATCGAGATCGGTTCGGAATTCCTCGTCGTGGCTTCCACTCTGATCAAAATGAAATCGGCAAAACTTTTACCGAAGCCGGAAGTCGAATCGGAGGACGAACTCACGGAAGAGGAACTTGCGAGGAGACTTATCATCTACAAGCAGTTCAAGGAGCTTGCCGCAGGAATAGTAAAACTGCAGGAGGACTGGCAGGGAGCACTTTACCGTATGCCGGAGAAACTCGAATTCGAAAGAAAAGTGGCAGTGACAAAAATAGATCCCGAAAGGCTCTCGTCGGAGTATGCTCTTATAAAGAAACTTTCTGAAGAGAGATTTACAGACAATACGGCAAAAATGGGGCGTATTCTGAAAGTCCAGAAGGTAAGCCTGAAAGAGAAGATCAGACACGTTTTCAATTTCATAAAAGAGAAATTCAAGGCCACGTTCAGCGATATTTTCCCTTCGGGAGAGACGACGAAGGCAGAGAAGATAACAGGCTTCATCGCAGTGCTTGAACTTGCGAAGAGAAGTCAGATCAAAGTAAAACAGAAAAAGCTTTTCGGAGACATAAACATAACGAAGAAGGGCGATATGACGAATCCCGATTTTACTGTTTCGGAGGATTACAATGAGTGGAAATGATCAAAACGACAAAGAAATGCTTTATACGAACGCGGAAGCCGTTGCTGAAGCGATGATATTTGCCGCGGGAGAGTCTGTGGCGCTTGTCGATATCGCGAACGTTCTGATGCTTTCAAGGGAAGACACAGAAGCCGTGATGGAAAAATTGATGACGAGAGTCAATGGCAGAAACGGCGGCGTGATACTTCGTAAAATGGACGATTCGTTCAGATTTTGCTCAAGACCGGATCTTCACGAATGCATGAGAGTATATTTTGAAAGGCCGCAGAGCCAGAATCTCAGCAGAGCCGCTTCAGAGACGCTTGCAGTCATCGCATATATGCAGCCTGTCACAAGAGCTGTCATAGAAAGCGTAAGAGGAGTCAACAGCGACAGCGCTCTGACAAGGCTTTTAGAGAGGGAACTCGTATGCGAAAAAGGAAAGGCGGACACTCCGGGAAGGCCGATATTATACGGCACGACAGAATTGTTCCTTCAGAGCGCGGGACTTTCGTCACTTGACGATCTTCCAAAGCCCGCGGTAGAGGAGGACAGTAAAAATATCGAGCAGATGGATATGTTCTCTTTAGATGATAATGTCACCGAACAGCAGGAGAACGCGACTTCCGAATCTGCCGAAGTTTCCGAAACAGCTGAAACAGCAAACGCGCAGGATACAGAAAAGGAGGAATGATCGGATGCCGGCCAAGATCAGTATAGTCATTCCGACGTATAATTCATTCGAATATATGAAGCCGCTTCTTGACAGTCTTGAGGCGCAAAAGGACAAGGATTTTGAGATCATAATCGCGGACGACTGCTCGACAGACGGCACATATCTCAGGCTTCTTGAATATTCCGCCAAAACTTCACTCATAATGAGAGTTTATCAGAACGAGAAAAACTCAGGCCCCGGTATTTCGAGAAACTACGGCTTTTCAAAGGCGATCGGTGAGTACGTGACATTCGTGGATTCTGACGATACGGTCACTGACGATTTCATTTCATCTTTAAGAGAGATCATAGACAGAGAAGCTCCCGACTGCGTGATATTCGACTA
>DBVV01000025.1:0-895 GCA_002308795.1 Mageeibacillus sp. UBA1255
AAATTCACGGAACCAGGAAAAGAGCCTCCGCTCTGCTCCTATTGATTCATTTCTCCCAATATGCTATATTACACACATAAAAATGTAATTGACTGCGGCTGTGCGGAGGTTTTTGCGGGTGAAAAGCAGCTCTGTAAAAGAGAAGAACAATAATAAAGCAGACGTTATCGTGATCGTGCTGGCGGCAGGAAAAGGCATGAGAATGGGCGGCGAGGAGCCCAAACAGTTTGCCGACGTATGCGGGCGGTCTGTATTGTCATACTCGCTTGAAACGTTTGAGAAGCATAAAGAAATCGACGCGATCATCGTAGTTTGCCCGAGAGGCTATAAAGGGCGAGTAAAAGATATCTGCGCCCGGCATGGAATAAAAAAATGCAGGAATATAGTCGCGGGCGGGGATTCGAGGCGCGATTCTTCCGAGGCGGGGGTCAAGGCGGCAGTGGAGATCGCGAAAGACAGCGACAGCATTGTCCTGATACATGATTCGGCAAGGCCGCTCGTTTCTTCTGACATTATTTCAGACAATATAATGCTCGCGCGTACGGTCGGGGCGTGTATTACTGCGGCTCCGGCTGTTGATACTGTGGTTTTGAGTAAAGACGGAAAAACAGTGGAAAGTGTGCCGGACCGGTCGCAGGTGTGGTGCGTACAGACTCCTCAGAGTTTTAAACTGGGTGTGATCTCGGACGCGCACGCTTTTTACTGCTCCATTGCGGAAAATGAAAGGCCTGCCGTTACAGACGACGGGGGGCTCGTGAGGCTTACGGGAAAGGCGGTCGCGATCTGTCCTTCGGACAACGTTAATTTTAAAATTACACTGCCGGGGGATATTGAGAGGATGAAATTGATGGTGAGCGGGAAATAATAGTAAATGGCAAGTTGAAAGTGGCAAGTG
>DBVV01000025.1:931-7777 GCA_002308795.1 Mageeibacillus sp. UBA1255
GTGGCAAGTTGCAAGTGGCAGGCGAAAAAGAGGAAAGCAAATGATAAATAAGGGTTTTAAGTTTCCAAGAGTGAGTGAGAATGTGAAGACGGCGATATTGACCGCCGTCAGCTCGATCCTGTTCTTTATGATGATCATAGGCATCTTCAACAAAGCCGGATCGAAAGCCTGGCTCGAGCATAACCCCTTTGACAGCTACACGCTGCAGGCGATGGCTTGGCGCAGAGGCGAGGCGAAACTCGATAAAAATTATCCGCACCTCGAACTCGCGATCATCAACCGGCCGTGGCTCGAAACACACGATAAGAACGATTATATGGCATACCGCGAGACGTTCGGAGACGTGAACGCCCCGATAGAGCACGTTGAAGGGAACGAATATTACGTCAGTTTTCCGCCCGTTCCGTCCGTGCCGATGCTGCTCGTGAGCTTCTTCACCGGCTCGAAGACGCCGGACAATCTCTTCTCGATCCTTTACGTCACAGGTGCTTTTGCGCTGGCAATACTCATCGGGCGAAGGCTAGGCTACGGCTGCATTGCCTCCCTCTGCGGGGCGATCCTAAGCTGCGCCGCATCAGGGGCGGTATTCCTTGCGGCAAATAAGTATCCGGGCGGCCCGTGGTTTGCCGCACAGACGATGGCAATGCTTTTTACGATGGCTGCGTTTTACACGATGCTTAGCAAGGGAAAAGTCGGAATGTACCTGTCGTTCGCGTTTTTAGCGCTTGCCGTCGGATGCAGACCGTTCCAGATCGTTTATTTCATACTTTTAGCGTACGCCGCGGCGAAAAAGCACGACTTCAAAGTGCTCAAAACGTGGCGGTATTATATTGCCCCCGCCGTCATCGGAGGCAGCTATATGTGGTATAACTACGTGCGTTTCGGCAGCATTTTCGAGTTCGGACATAACTACCTGCCCGAATTCATGCGCACAGAATACAGCAAATTTGCCCTCGAAAACGTGAAGGGTAACATAAAGCCTTATTTCTCCACGTTCCCGTGGTATAAGGACGGACAGCTCGATTTTACGCGCTTCGGCTTTGCGTTCTACGTGTCGAACGTGATATTTATACTCTGCGGTCTGGCGCTCGTGCTGGGGGCCGCGTACGTGATCATCAGGCTCATTCGCAAAAGGCGCGAAGGCGGATCTGACGCTCCGGGGACAATGCAGCTTCCTGAACTCGAGCAGTCGTTTGGCGTACGTAAACGTTCTGTCTTTCGCGACACGTATATCGTCGAAGCGTTGATACTGGTCGTGACCGGGTCAATAGAGCTTTTCCTCCTGCTTATGCACCGCACTGCAGGCGGGTGGCAATTCGGCATGCGATATACAGTTGACATCGTTCCGGCCGCGCTTCTCCTGCTCGGCTATTGCTTAAGACCGTTTTTCGTCGCGGAGAAGGATGCGGAGACAGACGGAAATTCTGCCGTTCGCAGGATCGGGACGCGTTTCATTTACGGCGCAAAGGGCGCGGTCATTATGCTTGCTGCGCTGCTTATAATATTCGGCTTATGGCTCAACATCCACGGTTCGATATTGATGTTTAAATAAATCAGAGAGGTTAATTGTATGAAAAGCAGAAAGAATGATCTTGCAAGAGGCAGCGCGCTGCCGGGATTTATGGCAAAACAAATTGTCCCTGCGCGGTACAGCCTTGACGGAAAACTGTACGAAGGCATACCGGCGGAGTTCCGGCCCGAAGCGGTGATGAAACGCATTGACGCGAACACGTATTTTTCCGTGATAACCGGAAAGACGCCCGAAGGCCTCGAGATGCGCGCCGAATGCACCGAATATACCGACTATCCCGTCACGGAATGGGTATTTTATATGACGAATACCGACACGGTGAACTCCGCGGTGATCTCGGATTTTGAAATAACTGCCGGATTCAGCGCGCCCGGCGGAGCGCAGCTTTACCACGGCAACGGAGATACGTGCGAGCCCGGAGGATATTCCTGGTACACCGACGAGATAGGCGCGGAAGAGACGGTAATATATCCCGACGTAAACGACGGAAACCCGTGCAAAGGCGCTTTCCCGTATATGCGCTTCTGCTTCGGAGACTGGAACGTCAACGCCGCTATAGGCTGGTCCGGAACGTGGCAGCTGAAAACGAAACTTATTGACGGCACGCTCTCGATCGCAGTATCGCAGAAACGTTTCAATACGTATCTCGAGCCCGGAGAGACCGTCAGAACGCCCTCGCTCATTCTGGAAGCCGTTGACGGCGGAGAAGACAGGGCAAGGAACCTCTGGAGGAGCTGGTATATTGACCACGTGCTGCCCAGAGAAAACGGCAGACCGCTTGAGCCTAAACTCGTGCTCCATACGTGGATGATCGACGGGCTTCCGGAGTTCTGCGGCGCGTCTGAGGAGAATCAGATCAAAGCGATAAATACGTATATGAACGGCGGACTTAAGCCTGACATCTGGTGGATCGACGCGGGCTGGTATCCGTGCAACAACGACTGGCCGACAGGTACCGGTAACTGGCGCCCGAACCCGGAGCGTTACCCGAACGGTTTTCACAAGATCGGCGAACTTTGCGACGAAAACGGCATTGATCTGCTCGTCTGGTTCGAGCCTGAGCGCATCTGGCGCGGCACGGAAGTCTGGAACGAACACCCTGATTTCCTGATATTCGGAAATCCCGAGGATAATAACGCGCTGTTCAATATGGGAAACCCGAAGGCCCGCGAGTGGCTCACGGACAGGATCGACAGCATTATAAAAGAGGCGCATATCCGCATCTACAGGCAGGACTTCAACTTCGCACCCGCCGCGCTCTGGGCGAAGGGAGAGGCCGAGAACAGGCAGGGAATACACGAAAATCTGCATATTCAGGGCTATTACGCGTACTGGGACGAACTGATCAGGCGGAATCCGGGGCTTTGGATGGATTCCTGCGCGTCCGGCGGCAGGCGGAACGATATAGAGACGATGAAACGCGCAGTGCCGCTTCATTACACCGACGTAGGCTACGGCCATCATCTTATCAAACAGAAACAGCATCGCCAGATGTTCGAATGGATACCGTACTTCCGCGCGCATACGTTTAACTGGGACAATCCCGACGGCACCTACGGAGGGAACAGGCCGGTCGACGCATTTGCGTACCAGAACGCATTCGCACCGGCGCTGACGTCAATGATCGAGTGGAACGATCCCGACGAGATGTACGCGCTCGGGCGCTTCTACCATCCGATCTGGCGCAGAGCGGCCGAAATAATGATGCGGGCCGACTATTATCCGCTCACGGAAACGCGCATGGACGCCTCCGACTGGTACGCCATGCAGTTCTATGATCCGGCGCGCAAAGACGGGTTCGTGCAGATAATCCGCAACATACGCGTAGAAGATGACAGGACAACGATCTGCGGCTACGTGCCCGACGAAAATATTGACCGCATCTACCGTTTCGAGGATCCTGTTTCGGGCCGCGTTTGGACGATGTCCGGCGCCAATTTCCGCGACGGAGGTTTTGAGGATAAACTTGACCCGCGTTCGGGCGTGGTATGGTTCTACACCGTTGTCTGAAACGGATGATCCGCTCGCTTACGCACATCTGACGCGGCGGAGTCGCATTTTTCCCGGAATTGTGATAGAATAACGTCTGTCCGGCGGATACCGGGGAAAAGAAGACAGAGATGAACAATAAAATTGACGACGAAAATGATATAGAATTGACCGTTATGGACGGGAAGCAGTTCGGGTCGGAGCCTGCAGGTTCCGATCCGTCTTCGACTGCGGCTAAGATAGGTGAAAGCGGCGTTCCGTCTCCTGAACCGAAGCGCAGGAAACTCCCGGGCGGAGTGAAGGCGCTTATCATCATACTCGCAGCGATCCTCGCGCTCGGTGTAGGCGCGTATATTTTCGCCTCGTGCACGGTAAACAGATACGTCGATAAGATCAACTATACGCATGATCCGTACGATCCGTTCGATACGGCGCCTATCCAGATAGATACGCTGCCTCCGTGGTATTATGATGACGAGACAGAGGAACCAACGGACGCTCCGACGCCTGCAGCCCCGACTCCGACGCTCTTGCCCGGCGAGACAGTGAGACCGACAGAAGTTCCGACCGCTACGCCTACACCGACGCCCACGCCTTCGCCGATACCGACTCCCGACGTGTCGGACGACGCTGTTCTGCTGATGAGCGATAAGGTGTACAATATCCTGATAATCGGTTCGGATACGCGCGACGCAGGCGGATTCAGGGGAAATTCAGACGTTATGATGCTCGTGTCGTTCAATTCGGTCACGAAGAAGATATGGCTCACGTCATTCCACCGCGATTCGTACGTCCATATACCCGGTGTCGGATACAATAAACTGAACAGCGCGTACGCATACTCAGGCGCGAAACTCCTTCAAAAAACACTGCAGGAAGACTTCCTGGTCGTTGCCCCCAACTATATCATCGTAGACTTCGAAAGCTTCGTTAAAGTCGTTGACGCCCTGGGCGGGATAGAGATCAAGATAACGCAGGAGGAGGCGGACGGCGGGACCGTTCCGGGCATAACCGCTCCGGGCACGTACACGCTCAACGGTACGCAGGCACTTAATTACGCGCGCGAACGTCATCTGTCCAACGACGACTGGGGACGCACTCAACGTCACAGGAACGTTGTCTCCGCCGTTATTAAAAAGCTTAAGGGGGCAAGCGTTTCCGAACTTACGGCCACGATGGACGTGCTGCTGCCTCTGCTCACGACCAATATACCGAAGGCGGATATTAAGGCGCTTATCTCGAAAGCACCGGAATATTCAAAATATTCGGTTTCCGAGCTCAGCCTTCCTGTTAAAGGAACGTGGCACAACGCATATATCAGGCGCGTCACTCACGCGATCGTGATCGACAGCTTCTGGAGGAATATAGTTGCCATCAGGGACAACGTTTACGCGGGCATAGAGCTTGAATGATAGATCCGATCCGCCCGGGCCGGGCTTTCTTCCTTTACTTTCAGCGACCGTCCGGATCGTTTTTATAAATAAATTTTCAGGAGATAATAGTATGAAAAAGATTATTAAAACGGCAATTGCATCGGTTGTTTCGCTCGTGATGCTGCTCGCATTTGCAGGGTCTGTTACGGCCGAGACCGATAAGGCAGAAAGCGAGCTGAAGGTCTTTTACAGCCAGGATTTCGAATCGTTTGAAGCTTCTGCCACGCCCGATGACATATTCAGCGATGCCAGGGGCAATAAGCCGGATGGCATGACCGAGTTCATCGGTGACGGTGAAAACAGCGGCGGCAATATCAGTTCGGGCCGTGTCGGCGGGAGCAAGTCGCTGAAACTAATGCGTATCGACGGCGGCGTTGGTGATATCCGTATCGGCGGCCTTAACACACGTACTCTCGGAAACGGCTCGAAACTCTATTTCAGCTTTTCCTTCAGGTACATCGTGCTGGGCAATTACGGTTTTACGACGGTGCTCGCGGGAATAAGCGCTTCCCCGAACCTTGACGATTACGGCCAGGAGACACGCAACATTTTCGCGGTAAAGACCGATGTGAACACGGGTAAAGATTCGATATTCGTAGTGAACCCTGACGGAAGCGCAGACAGGATCCTCGTCTGCGACGCACTGAAAGCGGAAACAGATTATAAATTGACCGCTGCATTCACTGTCGGTTCGGACGAGTACGAAGTGCTGCTGAACGGCGAGAGCCTGGGCACGTATAAATATATCGGTAAAATGACGTCAGTGACCGGAATAAGGATCGATTGCCACGACTGGGCATATGAATGTGACATCTCACGCTCGCAGCCCGGAGACGTGCACGTAAACGAAGTGTATTTCGACGATATATCATTGACCGCCATGCCCGAAGGAACCCCTGATGCGGACGTTGAAAAATCATATAAATTTAACGATTACGAAGAGTATTTCTTCTCTGATTTTGAAGATCTGGAAGCGACGGATGATTATCTGAAACCGGCTGAGGACGTGCTTCCGTTTATGTACAACGGCGGATTGCCGTTCATTCAGACGCTCAGGACGCCTTTCATTAATCCGGCATCGATGGTCAAAGTTTCGGACGGGTCCGACGGTATCGACGGTGTTTCGCTTGGCCTTAAGGATTTTGCAGATATGCGTTTCTGGAGCATAAGCTACCCTATTGAGGAAGGCGATGCCGTTCTCGCTTCGGTAGATATCAGCATAAAGAACGTCACCGGCTATTTTGACATGTGCGTAACGAATTTAAGCGGCGACGACAGCGTGACGACAAGTACTGCGCAGGGTGGAGCTGTTTTCCGCATCAGGCCAATGCAGGACGGAAAGTTTGAACTTACCGGTTCAAATTCACAGCCGGTCGCCGAGCTGGAGGCAGGTAAGATCTATACCGTTGGAGTGGCGCTGGAAGCCGGATCTGACAAATATGAGTTCTTTATCAACGGCGAGCACGTTAAGGGAAGTACGTGCGCTTACCCCGAAGAATTCGAGGGAGTGACCGCGCTTCGTTTCGATCTGGATGGAACAGGCAGCGAGATCCTGATGGACAACGTTTTACTTACTTCAGGTTATCTGACGGCCGAGTCCGGTACCGCTCCGACCGAGGTTCCTACAGATGCTCCGACCGAAGCTCCTACCGAAGTACCGGCAACAGATGCTCCTACGGAGGTCCCGGCTACCGATGCTCCTGTGGCAACGGATGCTCCGGCAACGGATGCAGCTACGGCAGCCNNAGCTCCTGCGACTGACGCGCCTGTGACGACGGAAGCGGCAACAAGCGGAGCTGGCAAAGTTGAGCCAAAAGACGGGAAGGGCAATAAAGCGGTCGGATGGATCATTGCCGGTGCCGCAGTTGCCGTGGCAGCCATTGCAGCCGTCTG
>DBVV01000138.1 GCA_002308795.1 Mageeibacillus sp. UBA1255
CTTAAAGCTCATTGTCTGATATAGTTTTTCGCAGGAGTTCACGATCTCCTCTCGGCGCGACGCGACCTGCTCCGCCGTTTTCTTTACCATAATATCACCTTCCCGGTATTATTCTGACACCGTGTCAGCGTGTATATTATACCACGTTGCTGACACGGTGTCAATATCTTTTTGAAATAGACGTATTTTCCGATCAAAGCAGAACGCTTCTCATATTCTCCGGCATAGAAGCAATCGGGCGACGACCCGACGCCTGCATGGCGCCGGTACGCCGATTGACTTTTTTGTTTTTATCTGTTATAATATGATGTGAAGGGAAATCCCTATCATTTATGAAAGGACCGATGACATGAGTTCGTTTTCCGGTTTTACAGACCTTCGGGAGATATTTAAAAAGTATAACTGCGGACGTGAAGGATTCGTAAATATGCAGATCGGATCCGACGGGAAGCTGTATTTCCTGTTTAATGAAAATATACCCGAACGGATCGACGGCATGTTCGTACCGACAAAATCGCACAGCAGGTATCTTGTCACTGTACTGGATATCGACTGGGATAATGAGACCGTCACGAATGAACGGTTCTATGATCTCGGTACGCAGGAAGTGAATTATCACTTTGTGCAGCCTCTGGACGGCGGATTTCTGCTTGTGGCTTCAAGGTGCTGCCGCATAAACGGCACGGGTGAGAACAATGCGGCATTGATCGACAGACACGGAAGCATCTTAAGGCAGTTCTGTCTAGGCGACGGTATAGCGGATGTCGCCGTTCTTTCGGACGGCAGGATCGTCACAAGTTATTTTGACGAAGGAGTCCTCGGCAACTACGGCTGGGAGGACGAACCGCTGGGGGCGAGCGGGCTCGTCGTATGGGATAAAGGCGGAAAGAGCCTCTGGGAGGCTGACAGTGATATCCTCGACTGCTATGCCCTGAATATCGACGACAGCGAAAGGCTCTGGTATTACTATTATACCGAGTTCGAGCTTGTCTGCACCGATCTTCAAAACGAAACGGTGTATCAGCCGGATATCAGCGGAGCAGATTTGTTCATTCTGACTGCCGACGGGAAGAGCGTTATCTTCGACAAAGGCTATGACGGTCACGGCTCGTTCGTCGCGGAGCGGTTTGCCGGCGACAGACTGTCAGCGCCCGAGGATATGCCGCTCGACTATGAAGGCAGAGAGATAATACCGCGGATGTATACGTCAAGAGGATCGCGTGCCGCGTTCATTGACGGCGAAGACAGACTGTTTGTTAAAAACTTTATCAGTATCTGAAATTCGATATCCATGCTTGAAAAGTATATGTTCGGCGATCCGGAGGCCGGTACCGTTCTTATCCAGCCGGTTGACGGTCACGACCTTGAGGGGATCGAAAANNCGAAAACGAGGTCTCGCTCATCGCCGCAAACTGCGGAAAATACTTTCACCTGATTGCCGTAAAGGTCGGTGACTGGAATGCCGATCTCTCTCCCTGGAAAGCGCCCGCCGTGTTCGGCAAAGAGAATTTCGGCGAAGGCGCGGAGGAAACGCTCAAGCAGATATTGAAACTCTGCGCTGACAGGACTAAGACGTATTATATCGGCGGTTATTCGCTCGCCGGGCTTTTTGCGCTCTGGGCGGCATGCCGGACGGATCTTTTCAGGGGCGTCGCTGCGGCCTCTCCGTCTGTGTGGTTCCCGGGCTTTGCGGACTATTTGAAGGAGAATGAGATAAAGACCGGCGCGGTATATCTCAGTCTCGGCGACAGGGAGGAGAAGTCGCGCAACCCAGTACTGGCGACGGTCGGCGACAGGATACGCGAGGCATACGCCCTGCTCTCGGAGCGCGGCGTGAAATGCGTCCTCGAATGGAACGAAGGCAATCACTTCAAAGGCGCTGACGTCCGCACGGCAAAGGCGTTTTCGTGGGTGATTAATAATAGAAACGATTCCTTCGAATATGGATTCGCAGAGCAGGAGAAAGACTGATCATGCACTATACGCATCATTATGTTTCACCGCTCGGGGGAATAACGGAAGCTTCTGACGGCGAAAATCTTATCGGGCTTTGGTTTGACGGACAGAAGTATTTTGCCGATACTTTGGGGTCCGATCATGAAGAAATAGAACTTCCGGTTTTCAAGCTGACGGATAAGTGGCTCGATATCTATTTCAGCGGAAAGGATCCCGGTTTCATACCTCCTGTTAAAATAAAAACTACTGCGTTTCGCAAGGCGGTCTGTGAGATCATGCTCACGATCCCATACGGGAAAACGATGACATACGGCGAAATCGCAAAAAAGCTCGCCAAAGACCGGGGCGTCGGGCGAACGTCCGCGAGGGCAGTCGGCGGAGCAGTCGGGCATAATTCCATCTCTCTTATTATTCCGTGCCACCGTGTCGTCGGGAAAAACGGAATTCTTACAGGGTACGCCGGCGGTGTTGAAAAGAAAAAGGCTCTTCTTGATATGGAAGGCGCATATATTAACGATTTATGCGTGCCAAAGAAGGGTATCGGTTAATTAATCTGCGTCTGAAAGACAAATTCCTGCCTTTAAAAGCAAAGCAGCGTCCCGTCAATTTGCGATCTGCGGAGGAATTACAACATGCCTGAATACAGTGAACAGGATCTGAAACACGCGACGGAATTACGGGAGGAGATCCACGGGTGCGCTCTGGCGAGAGTCAGGGCTGTTTACCCTGACGCCGGTCACGTCGTCGACGAATATCCGCCTGAGGCGTATTTTCAGAAGGTCTGGGATTATCCGGGACAGTGGTATACGGTGGCGGGGACGCCGCCCGGATCCGGAGGCAGAAAAGAACTGACGGAGACTATCGTCCGTCAGACGCTTGAGTATTACCGGGAAAAGGGAAGCGTCCGTTCGGACAGTGAGTTTTACCGGCTTATCGCTGAGTTTCCTGATACTGTCTGCGATTACTTCCTTGTGGGGCCCGATGATCAGAATGCGAAAGCATCGGACGTGTTTCCTTACCGCGGTGTCGATTCGCAC
>DBVV01000001.1:0-635 GCA_002308795.1 Mageeibacillus sp. UBA1255
TACAGACCGGCGAGGAGCAGCGCGCCAATGACGACGGCGATCAGGATCTTCACGCCGGAATCGACATAACCTTCAGCCTTCTTGTTGGCGACGAAAGTCTTGGCGGAAATGACAGCGGCATTAGCCTTGTCGCGGATGGTGTTGAAAAGCTTTTTCATGATTCTTTTACCTCTTTCTTGATTTGATTTGTTTTTTGGGGTGGTGATTTCTTATGCCTTTGCGGTGGTGTCGGTGTTCTTCGCGGCTTCATCAGCGACTTTCGCGTCATAAGCGGCGAGTACGGCATCTTCCATAGCTTTTCTTGCTTCGGAAGTGATGGGGTGGCAAACNNACGTCGCGGAACTGCTCGTTGCCGTCATTGTCCTTGTACGCCTCGGAAGGCATAGCGATGAAACGGCCTTTCTCGGTCTGGATGACCTTGACTCCGTGGACGGTGAACTGATCGTCCATCGTGACGGAGCAGGTCGCCTTGAGCGGCTTGCCGTTTTCGATGACCTTGCGTACCTTAACACTGTACTTCATGGTGTCGATGTCCTCCTTTCTTCAAAAAATCCTATATGAGTGCTGCGGCAAGGCAAAAAAAGAAGACCGAAACTCTCGCTTCAGTCCGTGCGCACATCTTTTGTTACCTTGCC
>DBVV01000001.1:680-26664 GCA_002308795.1 Mageeibacillus sp. UBA1255
ACGATATAGTCCTCAGCCTGTTTGTCGGCGTATCCCTGGGGGATAAGAGGACTTATGCGTTCGAAAGAAAACTTGAACTTGGGTTTTTGGTTGGGTTTTTCCTCAGCCATAATATTTGTTACTTTATCATAGTCGATGGCTCCGGCTTCAAATGCTTTACGGATACGGATTGCCTGATCGTGCGAAGGGAACGCTTCCGTTTCGTCAATTCGATCAACCACATCACGCTGGATTTCTTCGTCAAGGTAAGAAAGTTCTACGGCAGGGCGCATTTTTATTTTGCCTTCATCAACGAATTGCTGAAGTTCGGGAACAAGGTGCGTTAAACGGATATAGCGCTGAATTTGCGTATGACTTTCTCCTACTGCCTCGGCAAGTTCGTCGTTTGAGCGCGTACCCACTAAATTCGACCCCACTGGGGCCGAATTATTTTTGCTGGGTCTTCCAGGAAGTCTTTTCATAGCTTCCAGCCTCATTTTGTAAGCCCGCCCTTTATCTGTCGGAGCGATTTCAGTTCGTTGGCTATTGCTATCCACCATAAGAATAATCGCTTCGTCCCGGTTCACGTCCTTCACCTCACAGCGAAGCGCAGGAATTCCGAGGCGCTCACATGCTCGCTTTCTTCTATGCCCCGAAATGATTTCATATCTGCCGTCATCCTTTCTGCGAACCAGTGCAGGGGTTATAATCCCGCGATCTTTGATACTCTCCATAAGATCCTCCATATCTTCATCGTCGAGAACGCGGTAAGGATGATCCGGAAAATCGTCGATTTCCGAGAGCGGGATCTCATAGATTTTCGGGAGTCGGTTTTCGGCACGTTCCTCTTCCGTCATAAAGAGTTCATCGTACCCAGTCATTCCGAGATCTATTTTTTTCGCGTGACTCAATCTCCAACACCTCCTTTGTCAATTCTTCGTAAGCCTGTGCAATTTTGCTGTTTTTGTCGTAGGTGAAAATGCTTTGACATAAAACATTTGATTCTGTTGCTCTGACAGAATGGGGGATAACTGTTTTGAAGACGTTGATATTTCGTCCGACGGTATCTCTCATACTCTGAACAATGGATTTGTCGTTGTTAGTTCGGAAATCCACCATCGTGAAAAGAATTCCGTCTATCTTCAGTTTGGGATTGATACTGCGCTGAACCTTGCGATATGAGCGAAGAAGCAGATCTAAGCCCTTCGTCGAAAGAATCCTCGGTTGTGAAGGAATGATGATACTGTCGGCGGCTACAAAAGCATTGATGGGAATAATGCCGAGCGACGGTGTACAGTCGATAAGAATATAGTCGTAGTTTTTCCTTTGTCGGTCAACATAGTTTTTCATAATGAACTCTCGGCTCATTGCATTGAACATCGTAGACTCAACGCCGGATAATTCGATGTTACAAGGCATAAGGTCAACTCCCTCATCTGTCTGGATTATTCCGAGATCATCGTCAAATGCTTTTTCCTGCATAACATTGCTCAAAACTGTGGCGAGAGTAATGTCGAAGTCATCTGGTCTTGTGATGCCAAGACTTATGGACAGGCTGCCCTGGGGGTCAGCGTCGATAAGCAGAACCCGCTTCCCTTGACGGGCAAGTCCAACTCCGAGATTCAGCACAGTAGTTGATTTCCCGGTGCCGCCTTTTTGGTTCTCGACGGCAATTACTTTGCATTGATGCACGGACAATCCCTCCTTCTGATATAGGAATCGAGTAGATGCAGTTTTTCGGCAAAAATATCGAGATCATCGATAAAGAACGGATCGCTTCTCGTTTTGCCAGGCCATACTGCGTATATTCTCGATTCGCCTCTTTTTGCGTGGAAATAAGCTTCCCGTCGGTCTTCCTCATGATGCAGGTGGGTGACCCATCCATAATGATCGACCTCCAAATAACAGACTGTCGGGTCTGTGTACGGGAAACATCCCGTCTGTTTTGCACTGCGCATTTTGATTTGCTCCTTTCNNTTTTTTACCTCTATGGGTATGTACTCCGGACATAGAAAAACCCTCTACTCACATTGCGGTATGTGTGTAGAGGGCTTTCTATTATTCGGCTGAAAGATATTCCTTTATCAGTGCAACATGCCTGTTGGATTTCAGGTGTATGTAATTGCATCGGTCGCTGACTATGAAATCTATCAGATATTCTTTGGGGAATATCAGCTTGTTCTTAATAAAAAAGCATTTGATTTCTTGTTTCTCGTACCAGTTAACAATTGTTGTTTTTGAGTAGCCGAGAAATCTTGAGACCTGAGCGGTGGTCAATACATCGTTAAACTTTTGCAGTTTGTCCTCAAAGAAACTCCGTGCTCCGGGAATGAGATCATTTGGAATATGTGCTTGTTTATGATGCGGACTTGCAGGGTGACTCTTGGCAACGTAATAGTTTTCCGGTGGCTTATATGAGAAAGGATCTATTTCTCGATTTTGAAGATAAGCAATAACGTCATCAAGCTCAACGCGATATCTTCTTGTTTTCTTTCCGGAATCAACACAGGGAATCAAACCGCTTTGTAAAAGATAGAGAGCTGTCGCCTTGCTGATATGACAGATCCTATAAACCTGATCCTTTGATACGATCCTCGGATATGTTCTGCGGATCGCTTCGATTTCTGAATTAGTCATCTGAATCCTCCTTGTTTTTTGATTGGTCAACAGCAGAGATCCAGATCGTTTTTGTGGGCGTCTTTGGCCCTGTTTTTTTCTTCCCGATTTCTCCCCAAACGGCGTTTTTCTCCCCAAATTCTCCCCAAACGGCTGAAATTTTTGCATTTTTCGCAGGGGTTCGAATTTGATCGAAAACCCTTGATTTATCGGGCTTTTTGGCTGAAAACCCTTGTGGTTACTGGCTTTTTGAGTCCTCGGTGGGGTGCACAAGAATGCCTAAAACATACACAAGAATGCCTAAGATTACCTTCAACTTCACGGACTCGAAAACAGAGCCGGCGTAACACCCTGTGGGTTCGAATTGAGTTAAAACCTTCAGAATAATATCGAAACAGGAGAATTATTATGCGCAAGATAGTTGATGAAAAAGGAAAAACCTATAACTTGTATTCATATGGGTTGGAATCCGAATTTGAAGAAATGGTCGTCGCAAATGTTGATGCCATATTTGGCAAGGATGGCATTTATTTCGATATTAAAAAACTTATCGGCAAACTGAAAAAGGGCGCAACAATTCCCGATGGTTATTATCTTGATTTGACTTTTCATACTGACCCCCGGCTTTATCTTGTCGAGGTTGAGTTGAACAGCCATGATGTCTATGGACATATCGGAGAGCAGATACTTCGTTTTGGTATTTCATCTGAAATGGATAAATACAAGATAAAGAACCTTTTGCTTTCGGCTATTCAGGCTGATTCTCAAAAGCAGGCAAAGTTGAATGAGTTTTTTAAACGATCATCTTTTAATAACAGTAGTGAGCTTTTTGATAAAGTGATTTTCGATAACAAACCCGCTGCAATTGTCATTATTGATGAGGCAACGGACGAACTGTACAATGTCATGGGACAGCTCACAATGACGACCGAAGTCTTGGAAGCGCAGACCTATGTTTGCGGAAAGAATAAACTGTATCGTTTTACTCCATTCAAGGATGAAATACTTACCGACGTGGCAGAAAGCGAAGATGTTGATGAGCTTGACACAATAGTGGTTCCCGCCAGAGAAGATGGCTTTGAAGAAGAATTCCTGAAAAACAGTCGCTGGTTTGCAATTAGGATCGACGGCGCTATGATTGATAAGATCAAGTATATTGCAGCTTATCAGGTTGCTCCTGTTTCTGGAATCACATGTATTGCTGAAATAGATCGTATTGAAAAATATAACGAAACAAATAAATACATACTGTATTTCAAAGCCGGAACAACGCAAAAAATCAACAAGATCGGACTCGGCGCTAAGAAGGGGCAAGCGCCGCAAGCGCCAAGATACTCATCGTACAAAGCGATTATGACAGCTAAGTCTGTTGATGATTTGTGGAGCAAATAAAAACACCGTAGTTTTACCATGCGCAGAAACAAGTTGATGACGCTGTCGCTTCCCAAAAAACGGTACCCTTGCTAAAAAAATGACGAGACCGGCAATCTTTTGCCGTGTAGCGATTGATTGCCAGCCTTGCGCGGGACTTTTTTTACAGCCTCTTTTCAATAAAGTTGCTCTTTCGGAACTGATCATAAACGGGGGCGGCTTCGCTTTGAACAGTACCCCATATAATGGAAAACATTTTGAGTTCGGGTTTGCGAAGGAATCACTTTCCGTCGTGGAAACACGTGAACGCGGAATGCTCAAGCTCCGGAACTCCGTATTTATCCTTCGCGTCAGAAATCGCCCTGATCATAAAAGCCATATTGCGGGCAAGGTTTCTCATCGTCTGGAGGCCTTCAAGATCTTTTCTCACGTCTTCTGCCGTAAAACCGTGGACCTGGTTCCAGTACGTCGAAGAAGCCACCGGCATGCTGCTGATAGTAAAATATTTGTTCAGCACGTCGAAACTCGCGGAATTTCCGCCTCTGCGGCATGAAACGACCGCCGCTCCGACTTTGAACTGTTTAGAAAACGGCGTGCTGTAGAACAGCCGGTCAAGGAACGCGATGAGCGTGCCGTTGGGAGACCCGTAATAAACTGGACTTCCGATGACAAGACCGTCCGCTTTCTCAAACTCGGGGGCAATTTCATTGACCGCGTCGTTTACGGCACATTTTCCTGTTTTTTCGCAGCTCCCGCACGACATACAGCCGCGAATACTCTTAGCACCGATATTGACCAGCCTGGTCTCGATACCCTCACCCTCAAACACCTTTATCATTTCTTTAAGCGCTTCCGCAGTGCAGCCGTCAGCTTCAGGACTGCCGTTGATCAATAGAACCTTTGCCATCTCAAGACCTCCGTAAAAGTATTTCGTACCGTATTATTTTACAACAGAAGCCTGCGGTTGTAAATTGGATCTTTGGCCAGGATCTATAACAGTTTTCAATGGCAGACGGATGCAGATTGTGGTAAAATACCACAGGGATTCGTTCCTGAGCGCTTTTTAGCAAAGTTTTGCGGCGGGATATGCGATAACGTGAGGAAAAACAGATGAACAGGATCAAAAAAACAGCCGGGAAAATAATCAAAAAGATCGTTGACTCATTTGTCGGAACAGGGCTTGACCAAAACATGGTGAAGGCATCGGTTGGCGCCGCTAAAGACGAGAGGCGGGAAATGTCTGATGCTGTACGGGCGCTCGCCGCAGAAGGGTGCGTACTGCTGAAAAACGACAATGCATTGCCCCTTAACAAGGAAGAAGAAATCGCTGTGTTCGGACGCACCCAGTTCGACTGGTTTTACGTCGGATACGGTTCAGGCGGAAACGTTAACGCGCCATACAAAATTAACCTTATTGACGGCATGATAAACGCCGGCGCAGCATACAACCGTGAACTTGCCGATACCTATAAGAACTGGATCTCCGTACCCGTCAACGCCGCCGACGAAGGCTGGTGGGGTCACTGGCCGTTTTCCCACCCCGAAATGCCTCTCGATCCGTCGCTCGTAAAAAAAGCTGCGGAAACTTCAGGCACCGCAGTCTGCGTGATCGGCCGCGCGGCGGGAGAAGACCGCGACAACAAGCTGAAGAAGGGCAGCTATTACCTTACTGACGAAGAACTCTCCATGCTGAAGGCCGTAACAGACGCGTTTGAAAAGACGGTCGTGATCCTCGACGTCGGAAACATAATTGACATGAGCTGGACCGCGCAGTTCGGAGACCGCATTTCTGCGATCCTGGTCGCGTGGCTCGGAGGGATGGAGAGCGGAAACGCCGTATGCGACGTGCTTTACGGGGCAGTGTCTCCTTCCGGAAAACTTCCCGATACAATCGCGGAAAAATATACCGATTATCTTTCTTCGGCATTTTTCGGAGGAAAGAAGTTCAACCGCTACTCAGAGGACATATTTGTTGGATACCGTTATTTCGACGCACATCCGGAAAAGGTACTGTGGCGGTTCGGATACGGGCTTTCTTACACCTCGTTCGAAATTCAGCAATCGTCCGGACCCGATTACGACGCCGAAAGCGGGCGGTTTTCGGTAAGCGTGACAGTAAAGAACACGGGCAAGGCAGCCGGAAAAGAAGTTGTCCGCCTGTACTGCAGGCAGTGCCCCGGGCGCCTGGCTAAAGCAGTAAGGGTGCTGGTCGGATTTGCCAAAACGATAATAATTGCCCCCGGCGAAAGCAATACGGTCAATATCACTTTTGACCGCAAATATATCGCGTCGTTCGATGAAGCGCTTCACGCTTTCGTCATCGAGCGCGGTCAATACGTTTTCGAGCTTCAGACCGATTCCCCCTCCGGCGCAGGTTTCGTGCAGATCGGAACGTACGATTGCGAGGAAGAAATCGTCGTCGAGCGCTGCCGCACACTCTTTTTCTCCGGCCCGGAACTAAAAAAACGGATCCTGGATGAGCTTCCCGAAGGCATAAATTACGACGGCGATAAAGGTATCGTTTTCGAGGACGTTCGCTCCTCTCGAGAAAAACTGGACGACTTTATCTCGCAGCTGAGCCTTGAGGAGCTCGAAGCACTCACGCGCGGCCACGGAATGATGGACTCCCCTCTCGGGACCCCCGGAAACGCAGGCGTTTTAGGCGGAATACTCCCTTCACTTCGCGAAAAAGGCGTAAGACCCGTGACATGCGCAGACGGCCCTGCGGGACTCAGGCTTAAAAAATACGCTGCGCTGATGCCGTGCGGCACCGCTTTAGCAGCCTCATGGAACGAAACACTTGTCAGCGATCTGCACAGGCTCATTGCCGAGGAAATGGACGTATACGGCGTGGATATGCAGCTGTCGCCCGGTATGAACATACACAGAAATCCGCTATGCGGCAGAAATTTCGAATATTTCTCGGAAGACCCCGTGCTGTCCGGGAAAACAGGCGCGGCAGTCGTACGCGGAGTACAGTCAGCCGGAAGATCGAGCTGCCCAAAACATTTCGCGTGCAACAACCAGGAAACAAAGCGCAACACAAACGATTCAAGATTATATGAGCGCGCGCTTCGCGAGATATATCTTCGCAATTTCGAGATCACGGTAAAAGAAGCCTCTCCCCTCGCGATAATGACGAGTTACAACAAAGTCAACGGCGTGTGGTCGCACTACAGCTACGACCTCGCGACAACGGTGCTGCGCAGCGAATGGGGCTTCTCCGGACTCGTGATAACGGACTGGTGGATGAGGCGGTCAAGGTCTCCCGAATTTCCTAAGCTCAGGGACAACGCCTACCGCGTCCGCGCAGGAGTTGACGTCCTCATGCCGGGCAACATGAGCCGCGTGCGCCGCAAATACGTCTCCGACGGTACGCTCCTTAAAACGATTGGTAAAAGCGGCGGGATCACTCCGGGCGAGATCCAGCAAAGCGCCCGCAGAGTGCTCGAATTAATCCTTGCCCTCGATAAAAATAAATGATACAATAACCATACTGAAAATTCTTTTTAAGTTCTACAGGAGGACAGAATATGAAAAGAAAAATCGCATTGCTAACGGCAATCGTAATGTGTGTCGTGTTTATGCTTGCCTCTGTACCGGCCTTTGCGGAAGAGGAAAAACAGGAAGATATGCAGTACGCAAGATTTATCGCACTTGGAAATGACCCGTACGCTACGTTCAAGTTCAGCGAAAGCGGAAAAAACAAAAATATCGATCCCGATACAGTCGTATGGGCTGCGATCCGGTACAGGACAGAGTCTCAATACGACAGCACAGGCATAGAATATAAGGCACAGTTCTACGTTAACCCGGCTGCCGAGCCCTACGTACCGGTAACGTACAAATTCACCAAAAACTGGGAGACCACGGTAGTTGACTGCACCGCCACGAGTGAAAGCACCGACCTTGACTCCAAGTGGAACAGCGGAGGATACACAAGCACCGCCGAGATGCGTTATGACCCGCTTGAGCCGGACCGCGATGCCGAAGATACTTCTCAGGACGACATAAACGGCCAGGTCCAGAAGAACGACTACATCGACGTTGCCTGGATCGCGTTCTTTGAAAATAAAGACGATGCCGAAGCATATACCGGAGTAGAAGATACACCCTACTGCATCCTCGATCTGGACAGCTTCAGGAGCCCCTCAGGCGTACATAACCTCAAAGTAAAGATCCAGTCGGACAGCGGCGAAACTGATCCCGTTGATACTGACGATAAGCTTTTTTATCTTTATGATAAAGACATTTCGGTAAATACCGGCTGGTGGCTCAACCCCGTCGTTGAGGATATATCGGTAGACGTTTCTTTCGAAATCGATAAATGGTTTAGCGGTTTCAATTATTTTGCATATTGCTGCCCAAATCCGGTTCCGATGAGAATAGTCATTTTGAATGATAATGAGGACGAGGTATGGTCAGGCGAAGCATCATGCTCCAATAATGAAGGTTATACCGTGGATATGGGTAAGCGTATCGGTCCCGGTGCTTATACGCTCTCGTTCATCGGAGGAGATACCAGCGAACTGGATTATGAAACGTGGTTCGTGCTCGGATCCGCTGCTGCGCTTAACGAAAAACTCGATGAAGAATCAGTCACCGTAGTAGGCGGCGCGACCAACGGTAATACCGGACCTGCTCCGTTCATCTCGTTCATAACGTGTGACCCTGATCCGGATTATACGCCCGAGCCCACGAAAGTTCCCGCCACCGCCACTCCGACCAAAGAACCCACGGAAGCTCCTACGGCTGAACCTGCCACCCAGGCACCCACGACCGAACCCACCGAAGACGCTGCGTCCAAGACAGCGGATGCAAATACTACGGAAAAAGCCGGGAACGATGACAAATCTTCTACCGGGAAAAACAACACCGGACTTATCATCGGAATAATTGCCGCCGCTCTGGTAGTCATCTGCGCCGTTATTCTGATCGTTGTCTTCTCTAAAAAGAAGAAAAAATAAGAGCGGCAGATGCATTGACCGAAAGCATATGATCAAATGATCCGGTACGTTTGCAAATCCGAAGACGAAAACGTTTTATTATCCAGTCTGCTTCCGGGCAGGCTGGATATTTATACTTCTACGCTTAGAAAGCTTAAAGTAGGAGGAGGCATTTTCCTCAACGGTGAACCTGTGCACGTAAGAAGATTCGTTCACGAAGGAGACGTCGTGGAGATAGATCTTTCTAAAGCGGAGACGCCGTCTCAGATCACACCGGAACCGTGGCTGCCTGAAATAATATACGAAAGCCCGGGGATGCTTGCCGTCAATAAACCTGCAATGAGCGTCGTCCATCCCACATGCTTCCATCATACGGGAACGATCGCCGCGGGCGTTGTCAATTACTATAATAAAACCGATCTGAATTCCGGCATACATCTGGTGAACCGGCTAGATCTGGGCACTTCCGGATTGCTTCTGTTTGCCAAATACGGGCTCGTCCAGGAGCGTATGAAAAGCCAGGCGGCCTCGGGAGAGTACAAAAAAGTATATATCGGAGTCATTGACGTCCCGAACGGCAGAAATGATATCGTCCCGGGCTTCACAGGTACTGTAGACGCCCCGATAGAGCGTGACAGGTCAAGTATTATAAAGCGTAAAGTCGGCGAGGGCGGAGATCCGTCTGTAACAAAATATACGATCCTTGCGGCGGATAAGCAAACCGGAAAAGCGCTTGCGGCATTTTCCCTTCTGACCGGCCGCACGCACCAGATAAGGGTGCATATGAGCCATATCGGACTCCCGCTCACAGGCGACACGATGTATAACCCTGCTTACGTAGAAACGACTGAAAAGATCAGCACCGAAGGGCCGCACCAGCTCCTGCACCATTACAGAGCATCGTTCACAGAACCGCTCACCGCAGAACGCGTAACGGTACGCTGCCCCGTGCCGGAGAATATAGCCGGATCGTTTCCGGAATTGTTTTGCGAAAAAAGCAGAACGCTGACGGCGGAAGCCGAAGATCAATTGTCCGCCGGACTGTTTCCGGCATCCTGACCGCCGCATTTTTTATCGATATTTGATTCGCCGATAACGTATATCGGCCTTCTTTTAACCTCCATATACGTCTTGGAAAGATATTGTCCCAATATACCGATACAGAACAGCTGGATACCGCTGAGGAAGAAAATGATGCACATCGCGCTCGCCCAGCCGCCAACGGAATTGTGCCAGATCAGCTGTCTTACGAAAACGATTATGAGGGCAATAAACGATATAAGGCAGAATACGAGTCCCAGCACGGACGATACAGCGAGCGGAGTCGTTGAAAACGCTACCATTCCGTCGATCGAATAGAGCAGAAGCTTTCTGAACGACCACTTGGTCTCCCCTGCCGCGCGTTCTATGTTCTCATATTCCAGCCATTTGGTGCGGAAGCCGACCCAGCTGAATATTCCCTTTGAAAATCTGTTATATTCACGCATTTCAAGTATGGCGTTCACCATCGGGCGCTTCATCATTCTGAAATCTCTTGCGCCGTCAACGATCTCGGTCTTGCTCATCTTGCGCATGACCTTGTAGAACATTCGCGCGAAAAACGATCTGATGGGCGGCTCGCCCTTTCTGGTAACGCGCCTTGACCCCACGCAATCGTAAGGCTCTTCGTCGAGTATGCGGATCATTTCGGGTATGAGCGAAGGCGGATCCTGCAGATCGGCATCCATTATCGCGACCATTGACCCGCGCGAAGCCTCGAGTCCGGCGAACATTGCCGCCTCTTTTCCGAAATTTCTGGAGAACGAAACGTACCTGACGCGCGGATCCGAAGCGGCGAACCCTTTTACAACTTCTAGCGTGCGGTCCGCCGAGCCGTCGTCAATGAATATAAATTCGAACTCGCATTCTTTTTCTTTACAAACGTCAGCTATCCTGCAAATTTCAGGATAAAACAGTTCCAGCGCCTGTTCTTCGTTATAGCACGGGACAATGATACTTACCAGTCGCATTTCCAGAATTTCTCCTCTCCGGGCTTAAGGCCCGACCTTATGATAAGCGATTCCATATCCTCCGGCGGAGGACAGGAAAAGCGCATTTTTTCTCCCGTTCCCGGATGTGTGAAGATCAGCATACCCGCGTGAAGCGCCTGACCTTCCATTCCCCTGCTCTTTCTCAGCCCGTAGACCGGGTCGCCAGCTACCGGATGGCCTATATGCCTGAGATGCACCCTTATCTGATGCGTACGCCCTGTCTCGAGCCTGCATTCGATATGGGTATATCCGTTCAGCCGCTCAAGCACCCTGTAATGCGTCACCGCTTCCTTGCCGTTCGCGCGGTTTATCGCCATCTTTTTGCGGTCATTGGGGTTCCTGCCTATCGGAGCGTCGATCACGCCCTCATCGTCCTTTAAAGAGCCTGTGCAGATCGCTTCGTATCTTCTCGTGACGGAGTGTTCTTTTAGCTGTTCGGCGACATTCCTGTGCGCCTTATCGTTCTTACACACCACCAGCAGTCCGGTGGTATCCTTATCTATCCGATGGACTATGCCCGGTCTTTCAACTCCGTTGATCCCCGATAGCTGTCCTGCGCAATGAAACATCAGCGCATTGACGAGAGTCCCCGTAAATACGCCCGAAGCCGGATGTACAACCATTCCTTTGGGCTTATTGACTATCAGTATGTCCGCATCCTCATAAAAAATATCGAGAGGAATGTCCTCGGGCAGAATATCCGGTACGGTATTGTCCGGCACGGTAAAAGCTATCTCATCTCCGTCGGAGACCTTAAAACTGGCCTTTACCGGAGCACCCGCGACCGTGACCAACCCCTGCGCGATCAGCTTCTGTATATAGCTTCGCGAGAGTTCCTCGCAGTTTTCCGAAAGGAATTTGTCTATTCTGAGTCCGTCGGTGAATCCGTCGCAGACGATTGAGATTTCTTTGGCCATATCAGATTATAATCCTCGTCCTTGTAGAAGAATAATACGAGCAGCAGGATGACAAACATCGAAACCGTGATGTAGCAGTCCGCAACATTGAACACGGGGAAATCGATCAGTTCGAAATAAAGGAAATCAATAACATATCCGAGTCTGATGCGGTCGATCAGGTTCCCGACCGCGCCCGCGGCCACAAACATAAGGACCAGCTTCATCGCTCTTAAGCGTCTGTACTGCCAGTCGATCTTGAAGAATACGAACAGCATCGCACCGAGCACTATCAGCGTAAATACAGCGAGGAATAATGTCTTTCCGCTCAGGATCCCCCATACCGCACCTGAATTCGTATGCGATACAAGCTTAAATACGCCCTCCCAGATCACAAACGGTCCGTCCGCCAGATGTCTCACNNTGCACCCTTATCTGATGCGTACGCCCGGTATCCAGTACCAGTCCCAGCAGCGAAAGGCGCTCTTTCGGATCATTCGTGCTCTCCGCCAGGACCCGGTAATTCGTCACCGCTCTCCTGCCGGACGGGACCACAGCCATCTTTTTTCTGTCTCTCGGGCTGCGTCCGATCGGAGCGTCTATCTTTCCTTCTTCGGGTCTTACGATCCCTTCCGCCACCGCCATATAGATACGGTGCATGCTCCTGTCTTTAAGTTCCTGAGACAGTGCCACGTGAGTTTTATCATTTTTCGCGACCACGAGAAGACCGGTGGTATCCTTATCGATCCTGTGAACGATCCCGGGCCTTAACACTCCGCCTATGCCGGAAAGGTCGCGGCAATGATATAAAAGCGCGTTCACAAGCGTTCCGGTCATATTACCGGCAGCGGGATGAACGACCATGCCGCGAGGCTTATTGACAACGATCAGGTCGCTGTCTTCATATACCACGTCGATCGGTATATCCTCCGGGCTCGCGTTCCACTCTTCCGGGCCGGTGACGTTAAGCGTTACGATGCTTCCTGGCCTGACCGCAGATCCGGGTTTTAACCGTTTTCCGTCAACGAACGCCTCACCGTCTTCTATCAGTTTCTGTGCCCTGCTCCGGCTCGCGACATCTTCCGGGAAAAGCTCGAAGAGCAGCGTATCGAACCGTCCCGACCCGGATCCGGCGGGAACTTCTGCGCTCAGCGTTTTTACGTATCCGGCAGAAACGTCGTCGTCAGCATCGGGAAATTCGCCGATATCTCCGAAATCGCTGTCGTAATTGACCTCGTCCGCCCTGCTCTGTATAGCGTTTTCGATCCCGGAGCGGCGGTCAATCATCTCCGTCATCCTCCGCGGAAGTATCGCTGTCTTTTTCGCCTTCGGCTTCTTCACTGCCGGCTTCATCGGGAGGCGCGGTCTCCTCAAGAGAGACGTTGTCTACGCTCTTTTGAGCAGATTTATCTTTATCTTTAGCCTTGCCCCTGTCCTTCTCAAAAAATCTGCCCAGCAGACTGTTTTTCCTAAAAAGCGTATCTTCCTTCGTTTTACCGGACGCGATCACGGCGATGATCATAAGTATGCATCCGATCGTGATGCACGAATCTGCGACGTTAAAGTTCGGAAATTCATATTTGAATATCCAGACTTTGATAAAGTCGATAACGAACCCGCGGGATATACGGTCGATAAGATTTCCTATTGCCCCTCCGATGACCAGCAGCAGCGACGCTTTAAAGAGCTTTTTCCTGCCTTCGAAATACAGGAAGCACAGTAAAGAGCACGCTATCAGGGTAACGGCGCTCAGAAGCCCCGTATGAGTGTTTAAAATGCCCCACGCGGCTCCCGTATTATGTACGTGGGATATTTCAAGCAATCCGGGTATAAGTACGATAGAAGAGCCGTAGAAGACGTTTTTGTAGATCACGTTTTTCGTGATCTGATCGACGGCGATTATAATACCGCACACGGCTATAAAAACGGCCGCGTTCACAAGATACAGCCACGGTCCCGTTAATTTTATGCGTGTCTTTTTTTCTGCGGCTTTTACGCTGTTTTCTTCACTCATTTTATTCTATCTCCGCGTCATTCGTCTTTACTTTTACCGGCAGTCCGGCAGGAAGCCGTAATGCCGTCTGAAACTCATTAAGAGCAGCCTTTATACGAGATACCAGTTTACGATATCCGGGAAGAGGTTCCAGCTCTCCACACCGGCGGAATCGCTCCAGTTAAGCCTTTCCGAGAAAAGGAGGCAGCTGCTTCGCACGTACAGTCCGATAAAAGGTATCTCTTCTTTCAGCCTCGCATAGACCGTTTCGAGTCCGGCAGAAAGTTCCTCGGCGAACGCGACGCACGATTCCGTACCGCTGCCGCTCCAGTGCCATCTGCCTGTCAGGCCGGAGAGTTTTCCGGCGATCCACGAGGTATCGTAACCATTATAATGGAAAATGCTGTCATTTGCAAACGCATCGGCCATATCGGGGGCAAAGGACATTGACAGCCGCATAAACGTGTAATCGTATTCGCCCGAAAGGAAAAGCGAAGTGAATTCCGTACCGGCGGCAACTTTTACAGTTGTCTTCACGCCGATCGATTTCAGTTTGCTGACTACGCTGTCGCATGCATGGATAAGTTCTACGTCATCGCTGTTGACGATAAAGTTGATCGTCAGCGGTTCCTTTTGATCGGTGTCGTCTGCCTTGAACCAGTTTTTATTTCCGCCCTCGTGCTTATACCCTTCCGCTTCGATCAGCTTCTCGGCCGCTGCGACGGACGGAGTGTGGAACTCCGCGTTTTTCCTGAAAACACAGTTATCGAACCCGGGCAGATCGTATTCCTTGCCCCAGCCCGAAACGGTTCTCTCTATAACTCTTTCGCGGTCAACGATTTCGGAAAGCGCTTTTCTCATATTCAGGCTGAGCGATTCGATACGTTTCGTAGGCAGCTGCTCGATTTTCAGTTTTTCGTTCACCTCATACGTTATTTTAGCGCCTGTGTACATGTACGGTACGATGCAGATAAGCGAATTGTCATCGAACCGCCTTACGTCGTAGCCCAGCTGCGACCCGTATTTGATCGCCGCATCATCGTTAAGGATCACTATATCGCACCCTGAGACAGCCGCTTTCGATGCGTCGGAGAAGAATTTCAGCTCGAACGCGTCAATATTAGTCCTTCCCCCGTGGTACTGTCCGAACCGTTCGAACTGTATCGATCCTGCTCCCGAAAAACCGGCGCCGGCAACGCTGAAGGGTCCTGTCCCGGCAGGAAAAGGATCGTTCGCCTTTCCGTTTTTAAGGATCGGGAAGAACAGTTTCCACGGCAGAAGACCGTCCGGGCCTTTTAGTTTAATATTAACGTTAAGACCGTCCGCCTCTATTTTATCTATATTTTTTACGCAATCCGAATATGCTCCGTTACCGGACTTTATTGCCTCCACCGTGCCCGTAACGTCATCTGCGGTAAGCGGCGTCCCGTCGTGAAAAACGACACCTTCCCTGAGCTTTATGGTCCAGTTCACACCATCGTCCGAGCGCCAGTCGTCTGCGAGAACAGGCTCCGGGATCATTGACGCCCCGAGACCGATCAGCGGTTCGTAGAAGAACCTGCATATATTCAGAATATCTTCATTAAAAGTGAACAGCGGATTAATCGAATCACTATTTCCGAGTATTGCCGCGGACAATACTCCTCCGGTCGGCAGCGCTTCGGGGGTCGGTCCTGCGGTGGCGTCGGGTATTTCGGGGACAACGGAGCTTCTCGGCCTTATGTATTCGCTCTGGCAGCCGCACAGGATAAACGCGCAGATCAGGGCCGCTATTACGGCTAAAGCTGTGCCGAGCGTTTTCTTTTGTTTTGCAGATCTGGTTGTTTTCATCATTTTCTTATTGCTATGAATGCTGCCATCGCGCCGGAGCGTGTCCCGTCGCGTCTGTGTGAGAAAAATCTGGACGGATCCGAGAAGGTACAAAGATCATCGTCGAAGATATTGTCCGCTAAGAGGCCGCATCGGATCAGAGTCAGTTTAACGAATCCGCGCATATCGATATGCCATTTGGGATCGGCCTCGATCGCGCCGCCGGTAGAAAGATTGTCCGCAGTACCGTCTTTTTTGATCAGACCGAATAGCGTCTCCTGTCCGAGATCGGAGAAAGCGTCAATAAACTGTTCGTATACGTCTTTCCTCACCTCAAAGTGTTTAAGGCTTATCGCAGGTCCGATCACTGCCTTTACGTTTTCAGGGCGGCTGCCGAATTCTTCCTCCATACGTTTTACCGTTTCCGCCGCGATCTTTAAGCAGGTTCCTTTCCATCCTGAATGGACCGCTCCGATCGCTCCGTTCTCAGGGTCGTACAAAAGCACCGGGGTGCAGTCGGCATGCGTCGTGGAGAGTGTTATACCAGGCACGTTCGTGATCATTCCGTCATAGCCGTGCACGGAAAGCTCCCCCGGAAGTTCGCGCGTTACGCCCATACCGCGGTGTTCCTCTCCGATCCTTATTACGTCGGATCCGTGGACCTGCGACATCCGCGTGACCGATCCGGGCTCGACTGACAGCTGCGAAGCGGCTATCCTGTAGTTTTCAAGGACGTTTAAACGGTTCGCGCCAGGTTCCCGCGAAAAGCTTAAATTGAGCGAGTTTTCAGGCATCGGCGACACGCCTCCGCTTCGCTCCGAGAAGCCGGCTATAATATTCTCATTTTCAAAAAAACCGTATTTTATCATACAGGCGTACCGTGTCAGTGTGTAAGCGAGCGCAGCAGCTTTATTTCTCTGCCATACTCGTCAAGTTCGTTTGGTGTTTCGAGATAGAAAGGCAGTTCTCTCAGGGCAGGGTGATTCACGATCCTTTCGAACGCGTCGATGCCTATAAAACCGTTTCCGATCTTCTCGTGGCGGTCTTTATGGCTCGAAAACGGGTTCTTCGTATCATTGATGTGGATCGCTTTCAGCCTTTCGAGGCCTATGATGCGGTCAAATTCTTCGATGACGCCGTCAAGGTCATTTACGATATCGTATCCGCCGTCAAAGACGTGGCACGTATCCAAGCATACTCCCAGCTTTTCCGACAGTTCGGTTTCGTCAATGATCCTTCTTATTTCTTCGAACCGGCTCCCGACCTCGCTGCCTTTACCTGACATTGTCTCCAGCAGAACCGTCGTCGTCTGTTCGGGCTTTAATATAGTATTGAGCGTTTCGGCGATCAGCTCGATGCCCTTGTCGATGCCCTGGCCGACGTGGCTTCCCGGATGGAAATTATACATGTTCCCCGGCGTCGCCTCCATGCGGGCGAGATCGTCTGCCATCGTGTTCAGCGTAAATTCACGGACTTCCGGGCGTTCGGCGCACGGATTCAGCGTGTACGGCGCGTGGGCAAGTATTTTCACGAATCCGTTCTTTTCCATAAACGCCAGTGCTTCCGAAACGTCTTCCGGATCGATCGCTTTCGCTCCTCCTCCGCGCGGATTGCGTGTAAAGAACTGAAAAGTATCCGCTTCGATCGAAGCGGCCTCTAAACACATATTCATATATCCTTTTGAATTTGATAAATGGCATCCGATGTGAAGCATAAGCAGATCCTCCCGGCGTTAAAAGCGTAAAAGCGTTACGTTCTCGTATTATCGTCAAGTTCGGCGCGGTAAACGGTCCCTTCGTAAATACCCAGAGCAAGGGTATTGTCGTCAGGGATCTCGAAATCAAGGCATATCTGTGTCGGTACGGCAAAGTCGAATTCGGCGTCGGCAATCGTTTCAAACGTGAGTGCGTCTTCGGCGAATACCCGTCCTTTTCCGCTTACGGTGACTTTAAGCACGTGTTTTCCTTTTTCGACGTACAGTCCCTGGTATAGTTTTCCTGCTCCGACGTGCGCCCTTCCCTTAGTAAACCACACGTCGCCATCCTCGGTCCAGAACGCCCTGCCCGCAGAAAAGTCGGAATTCTGGAAAAACGACGCGGAACGGATCGGGGTGTCCGACAGGAAGTTTACAGGCCTGATGCACAGAAGATCAGTCGGAGAGAGATATTCATTGTTGAATATCTTAACGTTCTTTACGGGAGACCAGTCGTCAGTCTCGGTATTGTCGAACGGCATCTTGCCGTTATAAGGATTGTCCGGCCACGTTCCGACGGCATAGCCGCCCGCCAGGACGCAGTCGTACACGTTTATGTCATGTATCTCGGTACGTTCAGGTTCCGGATCGTCGCTGCCCCAGGTGATGAAGCAGATCGCTTTTCCGCCGCCCGAATTAAGATAGCAGTGAGCCACCTCGATATGGTGAGGACCGTTGATCATGCCCGGTGTCGCCCACCACCATTTGATGCCTCTGGGATCGTTGTACGAACTCGTGAGCACTATCGCGTCGTCGTTAGATTCAAAGAAGCAGCGCTCGACTTTAACGTGGTTTGCGCCCCTCGAAAAACTGAAACCGTCACCCGAAACGCATTTTACCTCGTGGAGTTTTAAATTAGCGATGTACCCCCTGCGGCTCGCGCTGAAATCGGTGTGATAATTATTCGAGCGAACGATCTCGATATCGCGAACCTCGTAATTGTCAACGCCTATGAACGCCACACTTATACAGTGTATGCGGTCCTGGCAGTTGTTCGGATACCACCCGATGCGCTTCTCTTCGCTGCCCGTATCCATACTTCTGATCTTCCCGCGGCCTGTCAGTTTAACGTTTTTCTGAAGCCTTGCGAATATCAGCGGGTACGTGGCAACGTGAAGCGCGTGGGTCCAGTTAATGTCACGCATCGGTACGTCATGCCCGTAAAACGGTTTATATTTGTAATCCGAATCAGTCTGGGACTGCCACAGCACCGTGCCTTCTTCGAGGTGGAGGTCAACGTTCGATCTGAGCATCAGGTTCGTGATTATATACCGTCCGGTATTATACATGGGGACAACGACTCTTCCTCCGCCCATGGCGTGTATATGGTCGATCGCCGCCTGGATCGCGTCGGTATCATCCGTAAATGCGTCGGCAACAGCTCCGAAGTCGACTGCCGATACTTCTCTGTCCGGCAGTGTGAACTCGTACGGGTTCGACGCGAAATCTTCATAATTTTCTATATAAAACCGCGGCGCCACCTGGATGCGCTCCCCGCCTTCAGTCTCCAGAAAAGCGATGAACTGCGACGGCAGCCTCGTCACTTTACCGCGCTTCATCGGGAACGTCACCGTGACGTTTCCGCCGCCTGTATACGTTTCAGCCAGAAGCTTCGTGCGCCGCTCGGTAACGTCCTCGACAATATACATAAACGTCTCGTAGACGCTCAGTTTTCCGGGCCTGCACGTACAGATAACAGCAGTGACCGTGTCATTGTCAGCTCGGCAGGATACGACTTTACCGGCGAACTGTTTTATAGGTTCTTCCTCCTCGGGCGTCACTCTGCGGACGGTCGCGCAGCCCTTTCCGTTAAGGAATTCCAGCCTGAATCCGGCGAGCCTTCCTTTCGCCCCCGGAACGTCGGAAAGATTGAAGAAATACGCTTTTGCATCCGAATCGGGTGTGATCTCAAATTCCTTAGACCGCTCAAGGCTGTATTCAGTATCATCCGACGTGATGAACCACAATCTTACTCTGTCGCAGTCCGAGCGGTTTTCAAGTATGAAGAAGAGTGTGTTTCTGAGTTCGAGAGGCGCGTTGTATTTTGTATTGTGCGCATCAGGGAAACATGGCGAAGTGATCGAAGGAAATGCCGCCTGCCCTTTTGATACGCTTGTCCCTGCAGGACCGGTTTGCGTCGCGTTAAAATCAAATCTTAGGCCCCCGCTGAAGCTGGCAGTTCCGCCGCATGCGGTAAAACTTTTCCACGCGCCCGGTATTTCAAAAGCAAAGTCGCAGATCTCCCCCAGAGACACGCTTCCGATCTGGTACTTACCGGTCCACGGCTCTTCTCCTTCGTTTTTTACGCCTATCTCGATCGACCTTACCGTAGAGAGTCCTTCGAAATCACCTATTGAAAACGCCGTGGTGTTCCAGCACTCGGCAAGGATCGGAGCTTCACCCTCAAAAATGCCGTTGTCCGAGTAGAGCCTCAGAACGAGCCAGTACTGGTCTCCGGGAGCGAATCTTGTAACGTCTGAGGCAATGCTCATGCACGAATAACCGGTCAGATCCTGCGGGACGTCGTATTCCTTGCATACGGAGCGCAATTCTCCTGCAGGCAGCTGCATACACGTTCCCTGAACGCACCCCGAACCCTCGTAGTAGCCCTTAAAAGGTGTGTTGTCAAATTTAGTTACATATTCGGTCTTAGCGGTCCCGCGGCACGGTCTGAAACCCTCGTCGCTTCCGGCAAATATATGCAGTTTTTTCTCGTTTGAAAGCGGATAACGTTTTGTAACGGCATTTTTTAACATATTAACTCCTTTTTATTCAGGATCACATAAACATCGAAACGTTCGGGTACGCCTCTAGCGCGCCTGCCTCGAATCCCCCCGCCCAGTTGCACTCAAGAGATATTCGTCTGTCGTATTTTATTTTTCTGAGCAGCCCTGCCCATTGTTCCAGCACAGGGGCATCTTCTTTTTTAGGATATACTCTATCCTGGTTCGGCCTGGCCAGATGCACGTGGGTGATCTCTCCGGGCCTTAAAGTATCGAAAATGTCGTAGCTCTCGCCGTTCATGAAAAAGTGATAGAAATCGACGAGGCAGCTAACGTTAGGATTGCCCACGGCACGGCAGAATGCGATCCCCTCGGACAACGTATTCAGAAGATTCGTTTCTGCGTACCTGAGCGGCTCAAGTATCACCTGAACGCCGTATTGTCCGGCCTTATCTCCGATACCGTCCATGATCTCCATGAATTTCTCTTCGGCGTCTTTTTTATCCATTCCTTCCGGAACGAAACGGTTCCTTCCGCTCCCTAAGACACAATATGAAGCGCCAAGTTCTAACGCGGCGTAAAAATTTTTCTCCGCATAGGCGGTAATTTTTTCAAGCGGATCATCATAAAGTGAGACTTCTCCGGAGAAAAATCCGTTAAACCCGTCTATCGTGAGTCCTTCCGAAAAAGCGCGTTCCCTAAGCGCTTTTAGCGCCTCTGCGTCAAGGTTTCTGACGGTCTGTGCGCTCATTTCAACGTAGGCAAAACCGCTCCTGCCTGCCGCGTTAAATTCTCTTTCTCCACAGCAAACTCCTATTTTCATATAGATCCCCCTTATATCAGAATGTTTCCGCGGCTGACTTCACCGATGCATTTCGCCTCAGGCTCAGCCCTCCCACGGGATCAGCATATCTTCAGGTATTTTCGATGCGTCAAATCTGTAATGCGCCGCTACTTTATGGTCGCCTTCCAGATAATCCTGCTCGCGTTCCGCCTGTCCGCCGTTATGGATTATGTACGGCACGCCTCTTTCGTTGCGCTTATCCGAAACGATCCCTATATGGGTATTGTTGTTGAAAATAACAATATCGCCGGGCTGCCATTCTTCTATTTCGTATATGTCGCGCGTAAGGATCACGGCGTATTCGTCAAAGAATATCCGCAGGTTGCGTACACGGCGGAAGTCTATTTTATTATCTCGTTTTTCTTTGCCTTTATCGATCTGAGGATAGCGCCAGGTATTATACCTGATATCCCTGTCCACCATATATCTCAGGCTGTATCCGGCTTCCCGCAGAGCGCGCCAGATAACGTCCGCGCAGACACCTACGTCGTCCGGAGGATAACCGTTCGGCTGATAGCTGCTGTCGTATCTGGGATGGATCGCGGCGTCTTTGCGTGCTCCGATAAGTATATCGGTGTAATCATCTATGCCGTTGCCGTTAAAATCTACCGGGCTGATCACACGTTCGATATAATCATACGTATGATCAATAGTAGGTTCAGGCGTAGGTGTGGGAGCGGGAGTCGGAGCAGGAGAAAGCGAAGGTTTCTCCGTAGATAAGAAAGCCGTCGGAGACAACTCCGGTGTCGGTTCATGCGTGAGCATCACAGTCGTTTCAGTCGCATCGAGCGTCGTCTCGGAGGATGCAGGTATGTCGGCGGTCACGGACCCGGTCTCGGGAGAGGCAGGTTCGGTGTCAATAACAGTCGCGGGACTTATATCAACAATAACAGGACTGCCCTGCCCGGTCTTAAGAGCGTGAGCAGTGCTTTCATTCTTCCCCCCGACAGAGCACGAGGTGAGAAGCAGGATGACAATAATTATGATCAGCAACGGCGCTTTTTTCAAAGTCTGTTCCTTTCTGTTAAAACCGCCTTTGCGTTTCACCCGGATAACGGCAGTTTCTGTAGGGTAAAGTTTATCACATAAGAGCCGCGATTTCAAGCAAAAAGGCCTTTTGAAGCGCCGTCGCAGTTGATTTTTAACGGTGAGAGTGATAATATAATAGAGAGGGAGGGTGGTTTTTATGCATAATAAGAAATCATTGTTGCCAAAAGTTTTAGGTATATGTACACTGTTTTTGATCGCGCTGGTGCTGATCATCGCCGCGGTACCTGATGCTCCGGCAGAGGCAGCCACGATCGAAGGCATGAAAGGCAGCGGGACGTTCAGCGATCCGTACCGGATCGAAGACGCGAACGACCTCGTGACATTCTCTTCAAACGTTAAAAACGGGAACAGTTTTGAAGGAAAGTACGTTTTCCTCGTTAGTGACGTAAATATGAGCGGCATCACGTCGTGGGTACCGATCGGGACCGAATCGACGCCGTTTGCCGGAATTTTTGACGGTAACGGGCACTCATTGACCGGGTTTACGATATCCGACGGCTCGCTTAACCGTGTCGGACTGTTCGGCGAAAACGCCGGATTAGTGACGAACCTCATTCTGGACGGCTCGGTTAAAGGCAATGAGAACGTCGCAGGCATCGTTGCCCGTAACCACAACGGCGGTCAAGTCACCAACTGTACCTTCAGCGGCACGATCCAGGGCAGCACATACGTCGGAGGCATCGCAGGATACAACGACGGTATGATCAATAACTGCTTCAACGAGGCGGCAGTCACGTGCAATGAAAAAGGCGGCGGTATAGCAGGCGTTTCCAACCGGGATATTGTCAGCTGCACGAACAAAGGTGAGATAAAAGGCAATAAATATATCGGCGGTATCGCAGGAAAATGTGAAAACGGAACTGTCACAGGTTGTCTTAACGAATCATATGCAAGCGTTACTTCCCTCTCAAGCGGCGGAGACACGTACGCAGGCGGAATAGCCGGTGAAGCAAAGGGCGAGATTTTATACAGCACCAACAAGGCCGACGTCACCTGCTCCGGTCAATGCGCAGGCGGCATCGCCGGATACGGCAGTTCGTTAAACATTTCAGAGTGTATTAACGAAGGAAATGTCAACAGCAACGGAAATGAGCGTACGGGCGGTATCGCAGGTGAGGTATCCTCGAGCAGCGATAACGTCGTCGGTATCACCAGATGCACCAACCGCGGCACTGTTTCAGGCGGTTCGAAGACAGGCGGAATTGCCGGCAGCGCAGGATATTGCAATATCGAGAACTGCATCAGCAATAAGCCGGTCAGCGGCGGCGAAAAGACCGGCGGCATTGCCGGAGAACTTACCCGCGGATCAGGCATTGACGCATGCACCAATACCGGAAAGGTCACAGGATCAAAAAACGTAGGCGGTATTGCAGGTATCCAGGATCACAGCGAAGACGTCCTGAACTCCATAAATACCGGAGACGTGAAGGGTTCAGGCGACTATATCGGAGGAATAACAGGGTATGCAGTATTCAACTACAAGGGCGGTGTCGGTTCAAGCAGGATCAGATACTGCACGAACAAAGGCGACGTAGATGGTCTTGCAATGACCGGAGGAATCGCAGGATTCAGCAACGCCAATATTTCTAATAACATAAACCGCGGAGACGTGACCGGCACGAATTATACTGCCGGTATTGTCGGAGAAACGCTTGACGGCGGAGATACCCTTCAGATCAATATCAACGAAGGCGACGTTTCCGGTAACGAGCGCGTAGGCGGTATCTGCGGATACCAGAGATCAAGTGCGATCGTTCAATGTTATAACAAGGGCAATGTAAAAGGTTCTCAGGACGTCGGCGGCATAATAGGCTTTAACGAACCCGTGGACGTAGGCTGCACCATCAAATATTGCATAAACGACGGAGACGTGACAGCGACCGGTCCTCAGGATTCAGAAACTACCGCAGGAGGCATCGTAGGATACGGAAATGAAGTTTCTGTCATAGAATGCGGAAATACCGGCGATATTGAAGGCAACGGCGCCCACATCGGCGGTATCGTCGGATATGCCAAAGGCGGAAGCATCACTGATTCTTATAACCGCGGTGCAGTTTTCGGATACAGATACGTGGGCGGTATCCTCGCCGAAGCAAGAGATACCGTGACAATAACGAGATGCTACTGCTTTGCTCCGGATGATCATCCTAAACATTCCGGCCAGGATGGTATAGACTGCATTTTTTACGATCCCACTCATTACGGATACACAGGAGGTCTGGTTGGAAAGCTATTCAACAAAAATACAGTACTAACTCTCAAAGACAATTACTGGTGGTGTGACTGCTCTGACTACGCACTGGGCTGGGTCGATTCATTCGGCATCCTCTCAGGCGACGGGTATGATTATTTCTACTATCAGAGCCGGTTCAAGGATTCTTCTAATTTCAAAGGCTGGGACTTCGATAAAGTATGGGTAGTGAAAGGCGACGCTCCCGTAAACCGCAGAGCACAGAATATTAACCCCAAGGGCGGAGTCGGAGGCGTTGGCGGCGCGGGCGGAAACGGTGCCACGGTTATGACATACACGAGCCGGGTCTATATTAACAACGAAAGCGAGATGAGAAGTTTCCGCGACAGCGTAAACGGAGGCAACTCCTACAGCGGCGTTGACGTTTTCCTCAAGAGCGACCTTGATTTTTCCGGAACTAACTGGACACCTGTCGGATCAAGCAGCGAAGTCACGTTCTCCGGCACTTTTTACGGCGAGAATCACGTGATCAAGGGAATAAAAGTCGATTCCTCTTCCAACGCAGGTCTGTTCGGCAATATAAATTACGGATCGGTTCGGGATCTGTGGGTTTACGGCAGCGTTAAAGGCGGCGGCTACAATGTCGGAGGCATTGCAGGTTTCTGCTCCGGGTCGATCGAAAACTGCGTATTTATCGGTGACGTTACTTCTACAGCTACCGAAGGCAACGTCGGCGGTATCTGCGGAGGATACGGAACGTACAGCGCCTCCGGGTCAATGAGTGATTGCCTCCACGTTGGCAGCGTATCAGGCAGCGGAATAACTGTCGGAGGAATAGTAGGAAATAAATCATCTATCGGATTTACAGTAGAACGTTGCCTCCAGATCGGCAAAGTTACCGGAAGCGGTAATAAAGTCGGTGCGATAGCGGGTAACGGCACCCAGATGGGCAGAGTCGGACAGTGTTTTGCCGCTTCGGACTCGGCCGATAATCTGTTCGGTAATTACAATAATATCGGAGGAAATCCGTACTCCTGCGCTTTCTTTACTGCCGGGCAGCTTATCGATCCGGAGAGCTTCCAAAATGTGTACTCAAGCAGATGGAATATCAGTTTCGAAGCAGGACATGTCTGGGGCATCGGCTGGGAGTATCCTCTGCCGCAGCAGTTCTCAAACTACATAACGCTTGTGCCTTCAAATGATAAAGACGACACACGCATCGTATGGCTGCCTAGAACGGAAATGAAGGTCCCCGCCGCCGCATATACGCGTGACGGTTATACGTTCGATTCCTGGAACACAGAGCGCGACGGAAGCGGGACAAAATACACTTCAGGTGACACCGTTCCCGCAAACACGGTGCTTTACGGACAATGGAACACGGTCGATTACACTATCATCTATACCGATACCGGAGATGTACAGCATTACAATATCGAAAGCACCGATCTGCTTGCGGTTCGTCAGAGAGATCACTACTCGTTTGACGGGTGGAAAGTCACGGGCGCAGACGGAAACTGGGCCAGCGGCGAAATCGTTGCCGGCGGCGAGCTGCTTACCGGCAGATTCGGCAACGTCCGGCTCAGAGATACGTGGAGCGCGCTTCCGAAATATACTGTTACGTGGAAGATGGACGACGGCAAACTCATTGACAAAACTTTGGTCGAGGACGGAGCATTGCCCGAGCACGATGATCCGGTAAAGCAGGAAACCGCTGAATTCACGTACACCTTCACAGGCTGGTCTCCTGATATTGCCCCCGTGCAGGGAGACACGGAATATA
>DBVV01000067.1 GCA_002308795.1 Mageeibacillus sp. UBA1255
CTGAGAAGCCTTATGCCAACAGATCCCTTTGTTCGGGGTTTGCTTAGAACGCTGAGATTGCAAGGGAAAATATAAATGTATTACCCCAAAAACCTGCGTAAATAAACATTTTAATACCCCATTTTTATGCATGAATGCCTTGACGGCAGCCCCATTTTGATGTATAATATTGTGGCTGACAGAACGGAGGGTACGGTTTTATGTTAAAACGCAAAATTTACGACGACCTGATAGAATGGAAAAACATAAGGCGAAACGAACAAATCAGGAAATGCCTCCTCATCAAAGGAGCGCGGCAGGTCGGAAAATCCTTTATTGTAAAAGAATTCGGCAAAAGAGAGTATAGCTCATTTCTCTGCATCGACTTTTTCCGCAACCCGGAACTGAAATATGTTTTTGAAGGTGATCTGACTTCAGAAGAGATACTGAAAAGAATTACCGCGAGCGTTCGTGATTTCAGACTCGTTCCGGGAGATACCCTTATTTTTCTTGACGAAATACAGCGATGCGGAAACGCCCGTACCGCAATCAAGTTTCTTGCGGAAGATATGCGTTTTGACGTCATCTCTTCCGGATCGCTTATGGGTCTTACATACGGAGAAGATGATGACAAAGAAGTTGAAGTACCGGATTCCGTGCCCGTTGGTTACGAATCGCAAATTACAATGTATTCCCTCGATTTTGAAGAATTCTTATGGGCATACGGATATAACGAGACGGCTATTTCTGTTCTCCGTTCATATTTTGAGGCGGGAGAAACTGTTCCCGAAAGCATCCATAATAAATACGAATCTCTTTTCCGTGAATACATGGTCGTTGGCGGGATGCCCGAAGTGGTTGCGGATTTTGCCGTAAACAAAGATTTCAACCGGGTTGAGAGGATCCAGAGGGACATTATTGCCGAATACAGAGACGACATTGCCAAACACGCCAAGGGAAAAGAAAAACAGTATGTTCGTATGTGCTACGACGCCGTTCCGAAACAGCTTGCGAAAGAACTCAAGAAATTTCAGTACTCTTCAGTGGAAAAAGGCCAGACCCGCAGGAAATACGGCGGCAGCGTACAGTGGTTGAAAGATTCGGAAATCGTCAACGCATGCTATAATATTCGCGAACCGTATCTGCCTCTTATGGCAAATGCTAAGGAAGATCAGTTCAAACTCTATATAAACGATACCGGGCTGCTCTGCTGTATGTACGGTTATGAGACGAAACTTGCTATCCTCAATGATACGATAAGAGGCAATGCGCGCGGAGGCATTTACGAAAACATTATCTCCGAATGCCTTATTAAACGCGGATACACGTTATACTATTACAAGCCGGACAGCGAGCACGAAATTGAGTTTCTTATTGAGAAGGACGGAGAAGTAATTCCGGTTGAAGTGAAAGCCGGAAACAACCCAACCCCTTCTCTTAACAGTTATATAGAAGATTTTTCTCCTTCCTATGCATACAAGTTGATTGGCGGCAGAAACGGTACGATCGGCGCCAAGATAACCCTTCCTCACTATTTTGTTATGTTCATTTGATAATACGAACTGTGATTGTAATCGTCGCTGGTCTTATGTTTTTATTTGCCGGTTTTGACCACTTATCTGACCCCAACCAGCGACGGAGCGGACGGAAACAACGGAGAAATCGGGCTGAAAACCATGCGAAAGTGCCCCAAAACGGCCGAAAAACGCCCAAAAACGGGTATTGGAAAGCTCGTGGTTTGTTTGGGGCCACGATGCCGCACGTTCGAGTCTCGCCACTCCGATCTGAAAAAGGCCGAAATGCAGAATGAATGCCTGCGTTTCGGCCTGTTTTTTATGCAGTTTTGACAAATGGCGGGAAGGTCTCAAACAATTTCGCCGGATCCGCCGGATCCCGCTACGCCCACGGATCCCTCGGCTCGCCGTCCAAATAGATCGTGATATGCATGCCTTCCACTTTATAATCCAGGTGCGGGAAGTCCGCGGCAATGGTCGCGTCGTTGTCCACGGACCCGCCTTCCACGTAGCAGATGGCGCCGATGTGGCCTTCCAGCCCCGGCCAGGAGTACAGGCAGGGAACATCAACGAGGTTGCCCGTCTCCGGGTCTTTGTACCCGGGATTTATGTTGTACCTCGTGCAGTCCGCCAACACGAAGAACCAGTCGAGCATATTGTCCTTTACTTCTGCCGTTTCTCCGGTCTGTCTGTTTACGAAGGAGACGGTGTAGATGCCGTCGCGGTCGTCTGTGACGAAGACGTATTTGTAATAGCAGGCCAGGCCGGTCTCGCCGGGGCGGCCGTAGGAATAGTAGTCACCGGACATGATCTGCCGGAGGTCTTTAGAGAACGCCGACACTTCGGGCTCACGGTCTCTTAAGTACACGTAGAAATACAGGCGGCGGTTTTCAGAGTTCTTGACTGTGAACATTGCCAGGCCGGAGGAGTTGGTTATGGAGTAGCCCACGTATTCGAAATCGTCGTTGTAGAAAGCCACCTTGATGCCGCCCTTGTCGAGGCCGCCGTAGGCTCCGTCAAGATTTACGTAGTAGGTCATATCCATCACGTAGGGGCTGTAGCGCTGCAGGGGCACTTCTTCGGGAGTGCGCATGTTGTATACGAGGTAGTAGCGCCGCTGGTCGTACACGTCTCCGTCAATGCCCTGCGGGTCTTTTTCGGGCATGTATTTCGGGTCAAGTTCCGTGTCGGGCGTGTATATGAGCCCTTTTTCTTCCACGCTGATTATTTGCTCGTAACCGATCTCCGTGCCTTCCACGTAGGCCCTCAATCTGACCGTGCCTTTTTTGACGCCCTTGACTGTACCCGCGGCCCGGTCGAGCTGCGCGTATTCGCCGCCTTCCACGATCTTCCAGCTGATGCTGCCGGTGTTGTAATTGTCAGGATACACTCTGCAATTGAGTTTGACCGTTTCGCCTATAAAGAGTTTGCTGGCCATTTCTATAACCACCGTCTGGATCCGGATCGTAGCCGAAGGTTCCTCCGTGGGATCCGGCCGGGCGGTCGCCTGAGCGGGGTCTTTTGAACTGATCCTGAAAATGTATGCCACCTGCCGGGTCTCGTAGCCGCCTGCCTCGTTTACGTAATCTCCTCTCTCGGTGATTACGACCGCTATCAGCATGTCGATTCCATATTGATCGACCGTCGAGTCACTGGGGAGAAAGCGCTTAAGTTCCGAAAGCCGGCTGCAATGTCCGCTGATGCTTACAGCCTTCGTGCCGTCGATTTTATTGACCTTCGCCAACGATCCTACGTAGTAATCGCCGGGTTCGCCCTTTGTCCACACTTCCGTGAAGTCGCGATAGTAATACACGGTCGGAGCTGCGGCGCTTATCTTCGTGTAATCCAGCGAGGCGGTAAGGTCACCGATCACGAATTCCGTGCCGTTGTACGTAACCGCCTGCACCATTCCCGCCTTGTACGGAGAGATCGTCTTGCCGTCTTGGACAATAGCGAAGGGGAGCGAGGAATCGGGAGTCACTTCGGGAGCGTTCGTGACAATCGGCGTTTCCGTGGGGGTCAATCCGGGTGTTGCCGTTCCGCAAATGGTGGGAGAAGGCCTGACGTCTGAACCTTTCTTTACGGCGAAAACGTAATCGTATGCGTAATAGTCGAAGGATTCGTTGTCTTCCGTATAAAAGATGCTGCTTGTTTTGTACGATACGGTCACGCATACGTAATATGGTTCGAGCGGTTCCTCGGTCCTGCCGAAGAATTCTTCCAGTTTTCGTACAAGCTCTGCCTTTGCGTAATATGCGGAGACGGGCGCGTTGACGTTGTGCCTCTGAATAAATACTTCTTCAAGATTTGCGTCATAAATTATATAGCGGTATATGCCCAGTTCTGACAGGCCCTGTCTTTCTTCGATCCCGAGCGCGAAATCGCCGTTGTACGTAATCGTATGATCGTCCATATTCAGGGACATTATCTGAATGCGTGGACTGACGCCGTCAGCGTACATCGGGGAAGGAGCTTCGTCTTCCGCGAGGGCGACCATCACCTGGCTCCATGACAGTTCGCAGTGTGGATAGTATTCCTTTCCGTCGTTTACGATGTACAGTAGGTTCTTTTCCGGCGAAAGGGAAGGGTCGGGAGTTGCGTCGGGCGCGTCGGTGGGGGGCAGCGTCCGGGCCGCGTCATCGGTCGGGTCCTCCTGAGGATATTGGCTCGCATATGCTTCGCCGGTGGCAACGACCGTTTCCTGCGGATCTTTTTTGTTACGGTTCCACACAGTGAGGACAATGGCTGCCGNNCCCGCCACGAACAACAATATGGTTGTGGCAATGCTGACGACGCTCTTCCAGGGCTTTTCGCTCTTTCTCCCGGATCTGCGGGTACCGGTGGCTTTTTCCCTTCCGGACGCGGCAACGTTTTCGCCTGNNCAAGCAGCAGAAGCTCCGGCTGCCGTTTCGACGGTGCCGAACTCTGCGCATTCCTCCACGATGTCCGCGTCGATCTGCTTCATATATCCGGCAAGTGTTTCTTCATTCATAATTCCACACCTTCTGCTGACAGGTACTCCTTTAATTCTTTCCTTGTCCTGTAGAGTACGGACATCACAGTGCCCTGAGGGATGCCTGTTTTTGCTGAGATCTCGGCGATAGACCGCTCGTAATAGTACCTTGCCACGAACAGCCTGCGCTTGTCCTTGTCGATCCTCCTTAGGAAAGTCGATATCAGGGCGGGAATCCTGCCGTCTTCCGCGATTTCGGAAACATTCTTCACGTCGTCCGGCACTTCGGCGCCGCCGTCCGCAAAGTCCAGCGTTTCCCGTGGGATCTCGGACTTTTTGCGCCTTGACCTTACAAGGTCAACGGCCGCGTTCCTGACGACGGCCTCGGCGTAGGCGCCCAGGTGCTCGGGCATTGCCGGGGGAATGCTGTTCCAGAGCTTCAGGCAGGCGTCGTTGACGCACTCCTCCGCGTCCTGGTCGTTCCCCAGGATGGCTTTCGCTGTGTGGCGAAGCCTCGCGCCGTATTGCCGCGTCAATTCCTCTATCGCCTTTTCGTTCCTGTTGTCGAACAACAGCAGAATGTCGGTATCTTTCAACCAGATCTCACCTCTACACAGAAGCAGACGGAAAAATGACCGCCTGTATTTCATATTTTATAATAATTTTTTATCAGGCGCAACCTGCGGACTGCCCATTTGTAGATTCTCCGCAACATACTCCCACTTGACAAGGATGGGCCGGTGCCGTTGTCCTTTTCTTCGTTTCAGACGGTGATCGATAATCATCTTGGCAACATCCGGCTTTTCCTGTCCGGCTCGCACATCGGTATGATGAAAGATATGCTGAGTGAGAAAAACGCGCTGTACGGTCGTTTTGCGTTGACGCTTGGGCTGAAAGAACTCAACTATATTGAAGCCGCGGAATTCTATCCGGACAAATCAGTTTATGATAAGATCGCATTCTATTCTGTATTCGGCGGGTCGCCGTTTATCAACGGGTTTATTGACCAAAGCAAGGATATTAAAACGAATGTTGTAGCAACGATTCTGAACCCTTACTGCCCGGTATTCACGTACACGGAACACCTTCTGTTTTCGGATTTTGTCAATCCGGTGAACGCCGAGCGCATTATGTACGCTGTTGCCAACGGCGGAAAGAAATACGCGGAGATCGAAGCGAAGCTGGGCATGAAAAACAACGGATTGTTGTCAAAACAACTGGCAGCGCTGATAAATATGGAGATCGTGACCAAGCGTTTCCCGATCAACAAGCCGGAGGACAGAAAGAAAACAACGTACGAGCTCAGCGACAATCTTCTGCGTTTCTATTATGCGTTTGTGTACAAAAATAAAAGCGCTTTAACTATGCTTGGCGCGGATGCTTTTTATGACGAATACATCGAAAAACCGCTCGTGACCTTTATTGCGCACAAATTTGAGGAGCTGTGCCGGTCGTATTTCTCTCTTCAGGTAAAAAAAGGAGTTATGCGCGGCGTGTCCAACATCGGGACCTACTGGTATGATGACAGTGAAAGTCGGACAAACGGGGAATTCGACGTTGTTCTCGAGCGTGGCGCCAAGTATGATATTTATGAAGTCAAATACTTTGCATCACCGATGACAGAGAAAGATATTCTGTCTGAATCCAGCAGGATAAAAAACATCAAAGGCCTGACGCCGGGCAAGATCGGTTTTATTTCCGCAGCCGGCTTTGAAAAAGACGTAAACGGGTTTGAACTTATATCCGGCAAACAGCTTTACGATGTCTGATCCGGTAACTGTCCGGAACCGGCGCCGGAGCCGGAGCATATGGAAACAAGAGTTTTCGGGGTACAATGTCAAGTTAGATTTGAACAACGGGGATAACGCGAGTCAAGCGGTTTCATCGGTACCCGCACCGTATATTACTTTGTT
>DBVV01000027.1 GCA_002308795.1 Mageeibacillus sp. UBA1255
GACTACGAGCCGTCGCTGATGCGTCTGTACGTTGTCGGCGGAGGCGGTTGTCTGATCCGCAATTTCGCGGAATACGATGAAAACCGTGTAACGATCAACAGCGATATCCGCGCGACGGCAAAAGGATACGAATCATGGGCGTTCCGTCTTCTTGAAAAGGCTGACGCAAAATGAGCGTAAGGTTCATCAAGATCAGGCTGAATACGGACAGCCCTCTTGATAAAGACGTGATTGAGGCATTGAAAGGCGTAAACGGTCAAAACACTTTCATCAAAAAAGCAATTCTCACGTATGCCGGTAAGGGCGGCGAGGAGATTATAGCAGAGAAAATCGCTTCATCGGTCGTCGAAAAACTGAAAAGTTCTCCTGTTTTATCTGTCACCGTACCGGTAGAATCCGATTCCGTCGTTGATGAACAGACCGCCGCCAAGAGCGCTGATATAGCCGATGATTTCCTTGACCAATTGTAAAAATGACAGTCACTGTAGCACCCAATTCGGAAATGAAAACATGAGAATGACTGCTACTATGACCCCCACCGACGATCACGAAAACAATGACAATTATCCTAAAAGCGATGCACCCTGTCGGGAGATCCCAACTGTTTTACGGTTTCACCGAAATCGTGGTATGCGCCGCACAGGAACAGTGGTGATAGCCCTTACGGGGTGTGTCGCACACCGTAGCAAGCAGGGAAAACGTACTGCACCGTTTTCCCGGGCGGAGAGTTTTCTCCGCACTTCAAGGGGACACCCCCTGACCCCCGTGCAGAATAATTGATGAAAAGAGGTAATCGTTATTAAAGGAAGACAACCGAAAGACCCAAGACCTACGATTTGTTTCCGGCTCGATAAGCCGGAGAAAGACAAGATACTGCGGCTCGCTCGAAAATGCGGACTGAACGTGACCGAGTATATGATCCTGCGCGGAACGGGCTACGAGCCGGTCGTCGTCCCGTATGACGCGGTGTTCGCGCTTATCAAGCGGCTCGACGATCTGATCGACAAAGATATATCCCCCGAAGTGAACGAAGAGGCGATGACGGTATTGAAAGCCGTTACCGCCTCTCTTGTTTTTCCGGTAAAGGAAGGAGGCGGTGTGCTATTGCCACAGTTGGACTCTGGCCCGTCAAAAGCCGACTGAAGGAAGTGATCGAATACGCCGAGAACCCGGATAAGACTACCGCGAAGGAATATCTCGACGACGATCTTTACAACGCTTTGAGTTACGTTGAAAACGACGATAAGACCGACCGTCAGATTTACGTTGACACGATCAACTGCTCCAAACGCAACGCCTACGGCGAGATGGTCGCCGTACAAAAGCGTTTCGGCAGTCGGGGAGATATCGTCGCGTGGCACGGATTTCAGAGCTTTGCCGAAGGTGAGGTCACGCCCGACGAGGCGTTTGAGATAGGAAAAGAGACCGCGCTCCGGATGTGGGGAGATAAATATCAGGTAGTCGTCACCGTCCATCTGAACACAGACAACCTGCACTGCCATTTCGTCGTAAACCCAATTTCATTCAAAGACGGCTCCCGCTTTCAAAACAAAATCTACAATCACCGCCGCCTGCGCGAGATCTCGGACGATGTATGCCGTGAGCGCGGAAAAAGCGTTCTTGAGCACAGTAGCTTTTACGGCGGCAAAAGCCGCAGAGCATACTGGGCTGAAAAGAAAGGACACCCGACGCACAGAGATATGCTTGCAAAAGACGTTGAATACTGTCTGTCCGTTTCATACACCCGCGAAACTTTCTACAAACAATTATACGGTCTTGGCTATGAGATAGACAAAACGCGTATGTCGGTCAGAGGTAAAGGATGGGAGCGCGCGGTACGCCTTCGCAGTATTGGATTTACGGATGAAGTCATCGACCGTCGTTTGAACCGCAATTATTCTTACGGCTATTCTTTCGTAGGTCGGGTATGGAATACGCATCCGCCGAAAAAGAGAAGATCCGTTTTACTGTTCTATATCGCTCACGATCTCGGATACAACATCGAGCACAGCCGCGACGTTGCTGAGATTTATATCGACCTTTTATTCCTTATCATCATAAATGCCTTCCAAACTATAAAAGAGATCAAAGACGCCGTTGTTATGTCGGTCGAACTTCGTCACGCCGTAAAAAACCTTCAGCAATTCATCTATGACTACAATTTCCTGCGGGAAGCAGATATCCACACGTTCCCGCAGCTTGACAGATATATCGAAAGCACACAAAACAAAATACAAGAGCTCGAACGCGAACGCAGCCTGCTCCGAAACAAGATACGCCGGGAGACCGATCCCGAGGTACTTGCGGATAACAGAACACAGCGTTCGGAAATCACGAATAAGCACATCGAGCCGTTACGGAAGAATCTCGATCGTGCAAAGCGCATAAGAGATAAATCTCCTCACTTATACGATCTGGTACGTCAGGAGTTTGAAATGGAGGCGCCGTACCGTCAGCTCGACCGCAACGTGAAAATGATATTCAAAGACGCTCCCGACAAAGGAGCACGATAGAAAGAGAGGTAAAATAATAATATATGAAGTCTAATAAACCCAAAGCGCCGGTTATGATACCGGTAGAAAATCTCGTCCCCTTTGACGGTCATCCGTACAAAGTGCTGGACGACGACAGTATGAACGATCTGACAGAGAGCGTACAGGAAAACGGTATCTTAGAACCGATTACAGTCAGACCGCTCGAAAACACGGACAATTATGAAATAATCTCAGGACACCGCCGTTACCACGCGGCAAAGAAGGCAGGGCTTACCGAGGTCCCTGCCTTTATTCGTGCCGTCAGCCGCGACGAGGCGGCAATCATGATCGTGGACAGCAACCTGCACCGTGAGCGTATCCTGCCGTCTGAAAAGGCGTTTGCTTACAAGTTGAAGTTTGAGGCGTTGGAGCATCAAGGTAAACGGACGCTTTTAACTTCGGACCAACTCGGTCCGAAGTTGACCGCAGAAATGATTTCCGACACTGACAGCGCCACGCAAGTCAAGAGGTATATCCGCCTCACCAATCTCATCCCCGAACTGCTCGATATGATGGACGAAAACAAGATCGCGTTTTCAGTCGGTGTTGAGCTTTCATTCCTCGACGATCAGCTTCAATACGACGTCCTGAACGCCTGTGAGGAAAACGACAATACGCCGTCCTACGCTCAGGCGGTTCGTATGCACAAGGCGCACACCGCAGGAGAGCTTGAGCGCGACGGTATTGACAGTATTATGTCCGAAATAAAAGCCAATCAGCGCGACAAAGTAACGATCCCGCTTGACCGGCTGAAGGGCAAGATCCCCGGCAGTTATTCTGTACAGCAACAGCAGGACTATATCGTAAAGGCGGTAGATCATTACTATCGCTATTTACAGCGTCAGCGCGACGCGCGGTAAGGAGGTGATTTTAGTGGAAGAAAACGAAAAATATCTGTTTGAAGCAAACACTGTCAATGATAAGGAAAACCCCGTCGAAGAAAAGCGCGACAGTTTCTCGCTTCGTATCGGCGGGACTTTTTATGACGTTACAACTCATTTGAAAACCGACGGGACTCGCACGGTTCTCAATCAGTTCAAAGAAATGCTGCTGGCAAATCAATATGTATAAGCCTGCACATTTGAAAAAAGAAGCCGGACGCGGTAAGGTTATATATGCCTTACTGCGCCCTTGGTTGTCGGAAAGGAGTATTTGAATTATGACAACTGAAAATAGAATTAAAGGGCTGCCCAACGACGGAAGAATAACGGCTCTGTACTGCCGTCTGTCCGTCGAAGATATTGAAGACGAAAAGGAGGGCGATAAAGCCGAATCCAATAGTATCAAAAACCAGAAAATGATCCTTGAAGATTTCTGTATCAAGAACGGCGTTACGAATTACCGTTTCTTCTCGGACGACGGAATTACGGGTACCACGTTTGAACGCCCCGGGTTTATGGAGATGCAGCGTCTTGTGGAAGAAGGACAAATCGGCGCCGTCGTCGTAAAAGACCTGTCCCGTTTC
>DBVV01000148.1 GCA_002308795.1 Mageeibacillus sp. UBA1255
AGAATGGAGAATGGAAAATGGAGAATCCGGGTCCAATGGGAATCAAAGAAATCCGAAGGATTTCCTCATTCATTCTCCATTTTCCATTATCCATTCTCCATTATCCATTATCAATTTGCAATTTGCCATTTGCCATTGCCATCACTCGGTTCGCCCACTTGCCACTTTCAACTTGCCATTTGCCATTGCCAACCGCCGCAAATTTTGCTAAAATATTGTCAACCATTTCCACAGGGGTGAAAAAGATGAAACGACACATACTTCTGATGGTGCTGCCTATAGTACTGCTTGCAGCGATCATACTCATCAGCAACACTTCACCGGTCTACGCCGCATACGCTTTCAAAGCATACGGCCAGGGCGACCGCTCGGCCATACGCGTGGAAGAAGGCGCATCGATGGGACAGCGCGTTAACATAACGGTTGATTTCCAGGGCTTCGGGTTCAATATGCCGACGTGGAACTCCACCGACGCTGAAGCGACCCTCGGCGTATTTGCCTGGAAAGGCGACTTTGATAAAACGATCGAAGAAGAGCCGCTGTTCTACAAACACTTTACATGCAAGGACAACGCTTTGCATCAGGTAACATTCAAAGAATCCCCTCTTCCCGCAGGAGAATATCTGTTCCTGATATACGACACGGTAGGTACGGCAGGATGCTGGACACTCAGCTCGAACGAAGTATCAAAAGGCTTCTGCTACCATAACGGGCTCGAGCAAGACTGGGATATGGAGCTCACGATCACACTCGTAAGCAGATCGAAAGATCCCTTAAAAGAATGCGAAAGCCAGGACACGGGATACGTCGCCGTAAAACCGCCGAAGGAATACGTTATACCCGAAGACAGCCTCATTTACACGCACGAAGCAATGCCGGACACGTGGGTGTTCACTGACGGGCTCGGACGCGAATCACTCACGTACGAAGACGTAGGCGGGCCGAAAGACGATAAGACGGTAGCGCTCTTCTACTGGACGTGGCATAACTCCACGAGATACGGCTCGAAAGCGACAAACCTACAGAAGGTATCAGAAGAACATCCGGAAGCTATTGCCAACTACAACGACCCGTTCTGGGCAACGGTCGGAACAGGTTACGTCTGGAACGAATCGATCTACGGCGATTACGTCGCACTTGACACGTGGGTGCTTAGAAAACACGCCGAACTGCTCGCGAACGCCGGTATTGACGTCATATTCACGGACAATACCAACGGCACGGAGACATGGCGCGAGTGCTACGTCAAGCTGTACGAGACGTGGCTGCAGGCAATGCAGGACGGCGTTAAGGCGCCTAAAGTATCGTTTATGCTCCCATTCTCCGCTTCGCAGGAAGCAAGGACTCAGCTAAAGATGCTGTTCCTCGACGTGTATAAGCCGAAGAAGTACCAGCCTCTGTGGTTCTACTGGGAAGATAAACCGATGCTGATGGCATGGCCCGGAAAGCTTGACCTCAGCGAACCGATGGAAAAGAATATAATGAGCTATTTCACGTACCGCCGCAATATGCCTGGCTATATCGTGGAAGATTCGCAGACGATGTACGGCAGCTGGGGCTGGCTCTCGATGTACCCGCAGGCTTATTACTACGCTTCGGCGGAAGACGCGGAGGCTAAAAAAGTTGAGCAGATCACCGTCGGCGTCGCACAGAACCATAACTATAAGACCCACACGCTGTCGGCAATGAACAACCCGTACAACGCGGGCCGCTCGTACACACTCGACGAGTCGCACCTGGGCGAGCCCAACAGCAAACTCTACGGGTACAATTTCGCCGAACAGTTCGACTACGCTCTTACGATTGACCCAAGAGTCATATTCGTAACGGGCTGGAACGAGCGTTCCGTCGGACGTTATGAAGAATGGGGCGGCGTTAAGAACGCTTTCCCGGATCAGTTCAACGACGAAAACAGCCGCGATATCGAGCCCTCCAAAGGAGATCTTAAAGACCATTACTATTACCAGCTGGTCAACTACGTTCGCAAATATAAGGGCGCGAGAGAGATACCCGCACCGAGCGCACCGACCGACATCGACCTCACTTCCGGACAGGAAGCATGGAAAGACGTTGCCCCCTACTACGCCGCATACATCGGCAATACCGGTGACAGAGACGCTCTGGGATACGGCAAGGTCCAATACACCGAAAATTCCGGCCGCAACGACATCATCGGCGCGCAGATCGCACGCAGCGGCGATTACCTCTACTTCCACGTAGAGTGCAACGACAACATCACTCCGTATACGGACAATCTCTGGATGAACCTTCTGATCGATTCCGACCAGAAAAACGACGGCTGGAACACGTTCGATTACGTTGTAAATAAATCCCCCGCTTCGGCAGGGACGGTCGTTCTTGAGCGCTTCACCGGCAGCGGATACGGCAGCGAAAAAGTTGCGGATTGCGAATACAAAGTCGACGGAAGATATATGACCGTAAAGATCAAAAGATCCGATCTCGGGCTCGCCGAAAAAGACTACACCGTAAACTTCGCGTGGACGGACAACGTACACGATATTGACGACACCGGCACGGCTGATGAAAACGGTAAATACACGTACACGTCTTTCACAGGCGACATACTTGACTTCTATATTTCCGGCGACGTTGCCCCCGGCGGAAGATTCAAGTTCTCATATGACACTTCCAGGACCGGTTCATCGTCAGAAAGCGATGACAAGGTATCCGGTGCGTCGTTCGATTCGCTCTGGATCGTCATTCCGGTGGTCGTTGCGACAGCAGCGGTCCTTGCAGCGGCAATAGTGATCGTTGTTAAGAAGAGAAAAGCCTGAAAACAGCAGAAAAACAATAAAGCAGGTGCAAAAAAATAAGCGTTGACGCCGCAACAATGCAGGTGGTAAAATTAAGCACGTATTTCTATACGGTGCATTTACCGCAGAATTAAAAAGAAATGAAAATGCAATAAGCAATAAAGAGGAGGAAAAAACATGAAAAAAATCATTACTGTCGCGTTAGCAATGATCATGGTGCTGTCGCTCTGCACTATCAGCGCATTCGCAGCAGAAGGCCCCGCATTCTTAGAAACTGCCGAAGACCTTTACGACGACCTTGATTCCGCGTCCAACCAGACCGTTACCATGACGCTCGAAGACGGATACGTAAACTTCACCGTTGCCGGTAATAACGACCCCTGGCTCGTTTTCAAAGAGCCCCTTCCGATCGGCGAAGCTAACAAGTACGCCGTTATTAAGTACAGAACTTCCAATTCCGAAGTTCAGTCCATCGATTTCTATATTGCCGTTGCAGAGCCTCACGCTCTTGCAAAGAATATAGTTGCTGACGGAGAGTGGCATCTTGCATACGCTGTTATGGACGAAGGCGGCGATGCAAACAAGTGGACCGGAAACGGCACCTGGGCACGCTTCGACATGATGGCCGGTACCGGAACGGATTGGGCTATCGACGTTGCCTGGATCGCTTTCTTTGCTGACGAAGCTGCAGCTAAGGCTTACACCGGAGAAGCTGCCGCTCCCGCAGGAATCATTAACGACAATGATTACGAAGTTTCCTACACCATCGATAAGACCAACGCTACCAGCTGGGCAAACGGCCAGATCGGCGATATCAGCGTAACGTATTTCTTCAACGTTGAAGATGACGGTCTCTCTGTTGCAGTAAGAGCTCTCGGCGTTAAAGACGGCGAAATGGTCCAGCTCAACTTCAACCCCGGAAATAAGCTTTGGGAGGTCCCCGGACAGTTCATTTCCTTCAAACTTGGCGATGCCCTTACCGTTCTTCAGCACAACCATAAGAACGGTCTGCTCGATAACGACAGCGCAGGCGGCGCAGACATCACCGATAAAGTTGCAAACCAGATCGTTAAGATCGATAACGGCTACGAGTTCAAGGCTAAACTGCCCAAAGCTCTGTTCACCATCACCGACGTTGAAGGCGCATCCGACTTCGTATACGGCCAGGATGACCTGTACTTCGGTATGTTCCTTGTAGCAGGCGGCGGCGGATTGTCTAACCAGCAGAATACCGATTACACAGACTGGACCTGCAAAGGCCTTGCCCTTAATCAGTATAAATTTGCCGGAACACCTGCCCCTGTAACCGAGCCCGAGACTGTACCTCAGACCGGTGACGCTGCGGTGGCAATGTTCGCAGTTATCGCTGTCCTTGCTATGGGCGCTGCAGTTGTCTTCATGAAGAAGAAAGCTTTCTGATAAGACAATAAACAGTTGATCAATTAAAGGGGCTGTAAAAAAGCCCAGTGAAAAAAGCCGGCAAGTAATTGCTTTACTGCAAAAACTGCTGGCTTTTTCATTCTCTCTTTTTTTGTGTGCAAGCATTTAGTGTATAACGTGTATAATATTACACCCGTCAATGCCCCAGCTTTTTTGAGATATTGTCCGCGATCCTTATTATCTTTTCGGCGATCGATCCGACCGCCTCGGTCGTAACACGCTCGACCGGACCGGAGATGCCTATTGACGCCACGGCGGAACCGGTGTAATCATATATACAGGAGGCAACGCAGCGCATGCCCGGAGTCGTTTCTTCGTTGTCAACGGCGTACCTGCGCGCTTTGTTTTCCTTCGCTTCGCGCATTAGTTCAGGACATGAAGTGATCGTATACCCGGTATGTTTTTCCAGTGCTTTTCCGGCGAGCAGGCTCAGCTGCCTTTCTTCGTCAAGGGCATAAAAGAGCGCTTTCCCGTGCGCTGTGCAATGTATCTCCTCCTCATCTCCGGTTTTTAAGATCACTCCCAGATACTGGCTCTTCGTGCAGCAATCTATAATATATATCCTGTCATCCTCCCAAACGCTGAGACCCGCAGCCTCTCCCGTCACTTCGGCAAGCTCTTCCAGAAAAGGATGTGCGATAGATCTGATGTCATATTTGTCGAGCACCCTGTCCCTGAACTTGCACAATTTCAACCCGAGATCGTACTTTCCGTTATCGCCTATCTGCTCCACGTAACCGGCAGCCTCGAGCGTACGAAGGAGTCTGTAAGCCGTACTTTTATTGACGTCAAGAAATCGTCCGAGCTCAGTAACGCCCATCTTGCCGTGCTCATATATGAGGTCAATGATCTCAAGGCCTCTCGATAATGAATTGATCGTCTGGATCCCGTTATCCATCTCATGATCACCGCCAAATCGCAGATTAAATCACGTTCCCGGCGCGGTCAATATCGCAGGATTCGATTATTGACACGCGGTGGCAATGAATGGTATAATTTTACCAGAAGAAACGCGTTGCGTCAAGCGCAACAAATTTCGCAAACAAACACATTATATCATATGATTCAAGGAGTGGTTTTTATGCTCAGATTTGGCTTCCTGGCAAACGGCGAGATGCTCGGGTGGGAGAGCGAGAAGCTTTGCGCCTTTATACGCGAGTCAGGCTACGACTGTGTCGAACTGATCGACGATATCATTTTTTCTCCGGATAAACCCGAAGGTTATATTAAAGGTCTGCTCAAAGCCGCTGCGGATAATAACGTTCAGATCTCCGAGATCCTTGTTCAGCATGATCTCGTACTGAAGGACGAAGCCGCCAGACGCGCTTCCGTAGAACTTATCAAAACAAATATCAAAAAGGCAGCCGGTATGGGCGTTGATACGGTAAATCTTTTCACGGGTCCCGTTCCGTGGATGCCCGGCGCACTTAAAGTAGGCAGGGACATCTCATTTGAAGATACGTGGAATATGATCTTCTCCGCGTTCGACGAGATCATTCCCGTGGCTGAAAAGAACGGCGTCCGTCTCGCGGTCGAAAACGTATGGGGCATGGCGGCACATGATTTCTTCACTAACAGCTTCCTGCAGAACCATTACGATTCGAAAAATCTCGGCGTAAATCTCGACGTTTCTCACGATACGCTATACGGGATCAAGGATCCTGCCTTTATAGTAAAGGCCTGGGGCAATAAGATCTTCCACGTCCATCTTAAAGATGCGGTAGGTATCCCGGAGGACGGAAGTTTTGTGTTCCCTGTCCTGGGCGAAGGTACGGTCAATTTCAGAGCGTTGTTCGCCGCTCTTCGCGAGATCGGTTACGACGGCACGGTGAGCGTCGAATTCGAGTCCTGGGCATACCGCAATACGGTATACGGCGGACAGCACGCTCAGGCTGCTCCTGAGATGAGAAAAATAATAGATAAATTTTTGTAATAAACGGTCTTGGAAAGGAGACTAGATCATGATCAAACACAACATTATCATTATCGGCTGCGGCGCCATCACGTTCCGCTGGCTGGACCACATCACCAAACGCGACGACTGCAAAGTACTTGCGCTGGTAGACCGCAACGTTGACAACGCGATCAATTACCGCGACCGCTACGGCCTTGACTGCAACATCTACACCAGCGAAAAAGAAGCGCTCGAAAAAGAAAAAGGCGATCTGCTCATTGACCTCACGTTCGTCACCGCACATTGCGAGATCGTCACCACCGCGCTTAAAGCGGGCTACAACGTTTTCGGCGAAAAACCGATGGCATTCACCGTTGATCAGGTCAACGAGATCTTAAAGACCGTGGATGAGACCGGTAAACATTACTTCGTCATGCAGAACCGCCGCTTTATCGACCGCGTCGGAAAGATCCGCGAACTGGTAAAATCCGGCCTTCTCGGAGAACCCACTCTGCTGAGCGGTTCGATCTACGTTAACGCAGATATGGGCAGCATCCGCAACAATCTTAAATACCCGCAGCTCCAGGACAATAACATCCACAGTTTCGACATGGCGCGCTACCTCGTCGACGGAAAGCCCACTTCAGTCATCTACCACAGCTTCCGTCCGAAGGGGTCAATGTACACCGGCGACTCCGCATGCGACGCAGTGTTCGAATTTGACAACGGTGTGACGTACCTGTTCCGCGGCTACAACGGCGCTCAGGCATGCTGGACTTCCTGGGACAACGAATGGCGTATCGACTGCGATAAGGGTTCCGTGGTATGGGACGGTTTCGGCGACGTTCATTATCAGTATTTTGAGCATACCAACGGCCTCCATTTCGGCGAGTGGTTCAAAGAGGGCGTGTTCGAAAAGCCCGAGGTCGTACGCGACCAGCACGACGGCGCACTCGAAGACCTGTTCGACGCACTTGACACCGGACGCACCCCCGGCACGGATTGCAAGGACAACGTCTACAGCATCGCGATGGTGCTTGCCAGCATCAAGAGCATCGAGGAAAACCGCAAGGTCGAGATCGTTGTAAACAACACGTATCCGTATCTTGAGCTAAAATAATGGCAAATGGCAAGTGGCAAGTGGCAAGTTGAAAGTTGCAAGTTGCAAGTGGCAAGTGGCAAGTTGAAAGTTGCAAGGGGCAAATGGGCGAACCGGATGATGACACGAAT
>DBVV01000037.1 GCA_002308795.1 Mageeibacillus sp. UBA1255
TTACGATTTTGGGAGTAGAGCCTACTCGAAGGCTCAGGCGGTGTGGCACACGGTCTTTAAATCAGTCGATTTGTGTGCCGCAGAATTTTCATTTGGAGGAAGAGCATAGCCAGAGTTGTAAAGAAAAAGATCCGGCCAGATTTTTCACTTGCTTTTTCCTCCTATTAAACATAAAATAACAAAGTCTGCGGCCTCTGCAAATCCAACCGGAGCAGCGCTGCGGACCGGGCCGTCGGAATACCCCGATAAGGCCGGGACCGGAAAGATCGTCCGGAAAAGGATCGGAAAATCTATGCTGAAAATAATAAAACGACTCTCTGGATCGGTTCGGGAATTCAAGCGGACCTCCATAATAACGATGCTGTTCATGGTCGGAGAAGTGATCATCGAATGCTTCATACCGTTTATTGTCGCAAACCTCACCAACGACATAAAGAACGGCTGCGGACTCGACGTGATATGGAAAAGCGGACTGCAGCTGCTGATACTCGCGGTATTGTCCCTCACGTGCGGAGGGCTGGGCGGATACACGGCGGCCAGGGCATCCGCGGGATTTGCCAGGAACCTCAGACACGACCTGTTCTACAAAATACAAACGTACTCATTCACGAACATTGACCGCTTCTCGTCGTCATCCCTCGTCACACGCCTGACCACCGACGTTGCGAACGTGCAGATGGCGTATATGATAATCATACGTATCGCGATCCGCGCGCCGCTGATGTTTGTATTCGCAATATTCATGGCTTACTATATGGCGGGCGTGCTGGCAACGATGTTCGTGGTCGTTGTCCCCGTCCTCATCACCGGCCTCATCCTCGTAGCGCGCAAAGCGATGCCCGCGTTCCGGAGCGTTTTCCGCAAATACGACCGCCTGAACGAGTCTGTCGAAGAGAACGTGATGGCGATGCGCGTCGTGAAAGGCTTCGCGCGCGAGGAATACGAGAAGGAAAAGTTCGGCAGCGCCTCGGAAGACATCCGGAAAGACTTCACGAAAGCCGAAAGGATCGTTGCCCTCACCGGACCGCTGATGCAGTTCTGCCTGTACTTTAATATGGTCTTCGTGCTGATATTCGGCTCGAGGCTCGTCATAACGCAGCACTATATCGACGTCGGACAGCTGTCGGCAATGCTTACGTACGGCTTCCAGATACTGATGTCGCTGATGATGATATCGATGATCTACGTGATGCTGACGATGTCCGCCGAATCCGCGCGCCGTATCGACGAGGTGCTGACGGAAAAATCCGCGCTCACCAACCCAAAAGATCCGGTCAAGGAAGTGCCGGACGGCTCGATCCGTTTCGAAAACGTTGACTTCAAATATTCGGAAAAAGCCGAAGAAACGACGCTCTCCGGCATCGACCTTGACATACCCTCCGGCAGCACGGTCGGTATCCTGGGCGTCACCGGTTCGGGCAAAACTTCGCTTGTGAGCCTCATTCCGCGCCTTTACGACGTCAGCGCCGGCAGCGTTAAAGTCGGAGGGATCGACGTTCGCGACTACGACATCGAAACGCTCCGGAACGGGGTGGCAATGGTGCTTCAGAAGAACCTGCTTTTCTCCGGCACGATCAACGAGAATCTGCGCTGGGGCGATCCGGATGCGACGCAGGAAGAAATCTCCGAAGCGTGCAGACTCGCGCAGGCCGAGGACTTTATATTGTCCTTCCCCGACGGGTACGAGACGCAGATCGATCAGGGCGGCACGAACGTTTCAGGCGGCCAGAGGCAGAGATTGTGCATCGCGCGCGCACTCCTGAAGAAGCCGAAGATACTGATCCTCGACGACTCCACCAGCGCCGTTGACACACGCACCGACGCACTTATCCGCGCCGGATTCCGCAGATACATACCCGAAACCACTAAAATAATCATCGCGCAGCGCGTTGCCTCCGTAATGGACGCAGATCAGATAATCGTGCTTGACCACGGCCGCGTGCAGGCGCTCGGAACGCACGAAGAACTGATGGAAAGCAGTCAGGCATACCGCGAAACGTACGAACAGCAGATACGCCAGAGCGGAAATGACGGCGATATCGAGGGCGAAAAGCGGCTGAAGCACAGGACAAGGAACGGGGCCAACGGCATGGATGCCGCGATCTCCGACGCTCTCAGCGAGGAACCGGAGCACGCGCCCGAAATCGTTTCGGAATTTTTCGGAAAGGAGGCTGAGGGCAATGTCTGAAAACGAAAAGAACACCGGCGCTGAAATGCGCGAAGCAAATAAAAAATCCAAACGCATTGACTTCAGGATCCTGGGCCGCATAATCAAGCTTTTATTCAAGCATTACCCGGGCCTTTCGGCGCTCACGCTTATATTTATAATCTTCTCCGCCGTTGTCAGCTCGATCCCCTCGCTGTTCCTGCAGCGCGTGATCGAAACTATAGGCCAATTCTACGAATCGCAAGACTGGGCCGCGGCGAAGCAGGTGATAATCCCGCAGATAACGCTGCTCATCGTGCTCTACTCGGTAAGCATAATATGCATACTCGTGTTCAGGCAGTTGTCCGCGTACATCACCCAGGGGCTGCTTTACAAATTGCGCCGCCAGATGTTCGACAACATGCAGAATCTCCCGATCCGCTATTTCGATCGCAACAGCTACGGCGATATAATGAGCTACTACACGAACGATATTGACGCCATCCGTCAGGTCGTTTCGGAGACGCTGCCGGTAGTACTGCAGTCCGGAGTCATTGTCCTCACCGTCCTGATAATCATGGCGTACTTCAGCGTGTGGCTGATGCTGCTGGTGCTGCTAGGCGTAGGGGTCATGCTGTTCGTTTCCAAGACCGTGGGCGGTAATTCGTCCAAATATTTCGTGCGCCAGCAGAAGGCGATGGGCAAGACCGAGGGCTACATTCAGGAAATGATGAACGGCCAGAAGGTCGTTAAGGTGTTCTGCCACGAAGAGCAGAGCGGCAGGGATTTCGATAAGGTCAATAACGCTCTCTTTGAGGACAGTTTCCGCGCTCACACTTTCGCAAACATGCTCGGCCCGATCATTATGAACCTCGGCAACATCCTGTACGTCCTCGTGGCGGTCGTAGGCGGCATCCTGATGATCAATAAAGTTCCGAACGTGAGCCTGTCGGGCATCGCGATGGGGATCAGCATCGTCATTCCGTTCCTGAATATGACGAAGCAGTTTACTGGAAACCTTAACCAGCTTTCGCAGCAGATCAACTACATCGCGATGGCTCTGGCGGGGGCGCAGCGTGTGTTCGCGCTCACGGATGAAGCGCCCGAGACGGACAACGGCTACGTGACGCTTGTGAACGCCGTGATCGACGACGAGGGCAACGTTACTGAGTCCGACGTTAAGACGGGACAATGGGCCTGGAAGCATCCTCACGGCGACGGTACGCTCACGTACACGCCTCTCAAAGGCGACGTCAGGATGTTCGACGTTGACTTCGGTTACGACGAAGGCAAGACGGTCCTTCACGACATTTCGCTGTACGCCGAGCCCGGTCAGAAAGTTGCCTTCGTAGGCGCGACCGGCGCGGGAAAAACGACGATCACCAACCTGCTGAACAGATTTTACGATATTGCCGACGGAAAGATCCGTTACGACGGTATAAATATCAACAAAATTAAAAAGAGCGACCTGCGCCGCTCGCTGGGACTGGTGCTTCAGGAAACGAGCCTGTTCACCGGCACGGTCATGGACAACATCCGCTACGGGCGCCTTGACGCCACCGATGAGGAGTGCATCGC
>DBVV01000082.1:0-14875 GCA_002308795.1 Mageeibacillus sp. UBA1255
CGTCTGCTCAGGCGGAAGCGTTGGCGACGGGCTTGATGGCTCGATTGGCGTATCGGCGGGCGTTGGCGACGGGCTTGAGGGCTCGAGCGGCGTATCAGCGGGGGTTGGCGGCGGTTCTGAGGGCACGAGCGGTGTGTCGGCGGGCGTTGGCGACGGCTCCGGCAGTTGCGTTGACGACGGCTCAGGCGGAAGCGTAGGCGTCTGTTCCGGTGGAAGAGTTGGCGTCTGCTCAGGCGGAAGCGTTGGCGTCGGAGTTTCCGGTACCGGCGTAGCGTAAATATCGTAACCCAAAGCGCCGAAATACTCATCCATCTGCGCATCCGAAAGCCCGAAATAAGCCTTGATGTCCTTCAAAACCGTGATATTCCGTCTGCCGTCGCGAACGATCGCTCTCATCTTCTCAAGCCATTCATACCAGCGCTCCACTGTCATACCGTAACGCGCCTGATTCTCTGCGATCTCGGGCTCCATGACAGACACGAACCAGTCGATCCTTTCCATTACGGCCCTCTCGTTCAAAACACTTCCCATAAGCTCGGCGTACCGCCTGATGAACATATCCCGGAACACCGGATTTGTCATCAGCAGCTTCATCAGGGTACTGTTGGGGCCGTTCACGACGACGTTGTTTATGCAGTCGGTGCGGTCAGTCCAGAACGCCCAGTCCAGGTCGAAATAGCACCAGCGCCATTTTCCGTCCGCTTCATTAGACTGGAAGAAACGTGCGTTGGCAAGGTCGTTGTCACCCATATATGAGCGGCAGACGTACCAGTCGATCAAGCTGTATATGTCAACGTGGTTTTCGACGTACGCAAGGCTTTCTGCTTTTGTCATATCGTGCGTGCGGCAATAATTCAGCAGACGTGAATAATCGCTGTTGTCCCCGTCTTCGACCTTTCCGTATGCGCGGAGCACGTTCACCGAATCCTCCGAAACGCCGCCTAATTTCTGAGCAAAATGATCCTGATCGAATCGTTCGCGCAGGAAGTAGATCCCGTGATATTTACCGTTCAGATATAAGATGACCGGGCGGCACGCGAGCACGTCGAGGTTCGTTACGCCGTCTACGAGCGTGGTACAAAGTTCGTCCCTGAAACCGCAATATATGTAGTCTTCGCTGCCGCCCTTCAGCAGAAGCGAGTTGAACACCTCTGTTTCTCTGTCATCAAACAGCTTGCAATGAAGCTTCGACATTCCGTAATCCGAGCGGAAACGCAGCTGGAAATTCTGCTTTTCCCCGAGCTTGCTGTCATTGCCGTGAAGCTTGAACCCGCACGGAGCCGAGAACACTTCCGCTCCGTTTTCCATAAGTGTGACGTACGAGACGTGCTCGTATTCAGGGTCAACGTGATTCAGCACTCCTTCGGGGCCGTTCAGGTATTCCTGGCGGATGGCAACGTTCACGATCGGCAGGGTGTGTTCTATTCCGACTATGTAGAAGAACGACGTCTCGCGGCTTCTTTCCACACCGTCAAAACACGCGGCGCGGATAGAAACGATGTTGTCAACGAAGATCGGGCCGGTATACTTTTTTGACGATGTCGTCGGCGCCGTGCCGTCTGTCGTGTAATAAACCGTTCCTTCGCCTCTGAGTGTCAGTTCAAACGCTCTGCCATAAGCACCGGTAGGGACGTCTGCCGTCGGGATCGATAAAGTGTAATTGAATCCCGGTGCGTTGCGCTTTCCCGGCGTTGCGGTTTTCATATACACGAACCCGGTCGAATCGCGGCCGTAGCTTTCGTTTTTCAACAGATCGGCCGGAACGGCGACAACGTCGATCGAGCCGCTTTTTGTGCTTAAATAAATCGTTTCTCCTGACGAACTGATCTTGAAAGGCGCCGTTGTCCCCGAGGCGGTCCCGGAACAGTATATGACGATGAATCGTCCCGCGTCTAACGTTACGGCAGGAAGACGGAACTTCTGGGGCTTGCTTTGTTTGTCGGAAAGGTAGTAATCTGACAGAACCAGGGGGCTCAAGGAGTTGTTGTAGAGTTCCACGAGATCGTAATAGTTTCCTTCGGGATCCGGATATTCGTCGTTAGAGGCCAACACTTCCGTGATAAGAAGCTCCGGGAGGCCGGGGTAAAGTCTCAACTCGGCCGGTTCTTCCGTTGGCGTCGGGGTCGGAGAAGGCGTCGGAACAGCGGTCGCCGTTCGCGTAGGAACGGTCGTTCTTGTCGCAGTGGGGTTCTTTACAGGCGTGGGCGTCGGGGTTGGAGAAGGCGTCGGAGAAAGCGTGGGAACGCGCGTAGACGTTGCGGTTGGTATTATAGTTGGGATGCTGGTGGCGGTTGCCGTCGGATCCTGCACATTTGTGGACGTCGCAGACGGTGTGAATGTCAGTTCAGTCTCCTGAACGGGCGTCGCGGAACCGGTGATGGCGGGCGTATCGGTCGCCGGAACGGTCGGTGTGGAAGTTTCAGCAATGTCGTCCGTCTGAGGCAGAGCGGGAGTGTTCGTGCCGGCATCAACGTAAGTTTCTTCCGGTGTGCCTGTCTCTGCAGTGGATGCGGTCAATGTTTCGATCGTAGCCGGATCGGGCTGGATTTTGCACGCGAAAAGCGCTGCAGACAGGATCATGAATGCCGCGGCGGTCAATATGGCTTGTTTTATCAATTTTGTTTGTTTTTTGTCTTTCATCTGTCTATGTTTAAGCGTTTTGCTGCATTTTAAAAGCTTCCTTTGGCTTTCGCGGTATAGTTTAATACTTTTTGATTAAAAAGTGCATACCTTAGAATGGCGCCTTCAATCTCCGGCATTATCATTATACAACATTCAAAAATCTTTTTTTGCCACAAAATGTTGCATTTTTTATAAAGCAAATAATCAAGGAACTTGCAGGTGTTACAGAAGCTGCCGGATAAGCTTTTTCAGCCCGTTCACTTATATAGACGCTAAATAAACGAAAATATTTCATAATTGCTGCGGTTTTCCGCTGTTGCAAAAAGTGATATAATATACACACAAGGTTACACGTTTACGCCGAAGCTTCTCATAATACGTGTGAAAAATGAAAAGGAAGAAAAACACGATGAAACAAAGCATAGGTAAAAGCAGCAGGAAAATGAATATCGTTACCAGGAAAACATTATTGGGAATTGCGGCAATATTGACCGGGATCGCGTCGCTCCTGTGCGCCTGTACGAACAGGGGAGAAATAGCAGAACCGACCGGAAACGGCGCCATATCACAGCCTACCGTTGACCCCGATGCACCGAAAGATCCGGAAGAAGATCCGGCGCTCAACGTTTTTCCCACGGAAGGGGATAATATCGAGATAGGTATATTCTGGGAGCCGCCCCACGATTTTACGACACCAGAACAGTACGACTGGATACGCGACGCGAATATAACCTTTATAGAAATCACCAACCGCGACGGAGCTGTTAATAAAGAAACGTCCGACCTCCAGCTTAAGCTGGCGGGAGAGCGGGGGATAAAGATCACGTACTCGTGCGGAGTAGACGGTAAGGATCTGCGCAATATGTCCGCTGCGAAGCGCAGCGAATATCTGAAAGGGCTCGCGGAAAATCCGACGATAACCGGCATACACGTAAAAGATGAACCTGCCGATCCGTGGAATTACGCAGAGGTCTGCGCGGCGATCTCGAAAGCGGGACTCATGCCGAGGCTGAATTTTCTGCCGTACTTTGCTACGTGGGTGTTCGAAAACTATCAGGGCTTCGTAGAAGACACGATCGTTGCCGCGGGGAAGGAAAATTACGGATATCTAAGCTACGACCAGTACCCGTTCCCGTATGACGGGGGCGATCCGGATATGTTCTACAACCTGGATCTGTTCAGGACGATCGGGCTGAAATACGGAGTTCCGACGGCCTTCTACATCCAGTCTATAGGCGAGGGTGGAAATTTCCGCCGTACAAACGGCGGCGAGATCCGCTACCACACTTCGGCGGGCCTCGCGTACGGCCTTAAGTCGATGACCTACTTTACATGGTGGACAACAGGTTTCTGCGACGAGAAGGATTACGCTATCATTTCGCCGTACGGTAAAAAGACTTCCATCTACGACGACGTTAAAGCAGTAAATGCGGACATTCTGCGCGCAGGTCGCCTGCTTCGACGCCTTGACGCGCTCGAAGTATACCACACGAGCGGAAGCGAACAGGCTATCAAGTATTGCAACCGTACTAACGTGCCGCTGTACGTTGACACGGACGGGCAGTACGGGGTCATCATTTCGCTTATGGAGGACCGTGAGACAGGGCGTGATTATATCATGCTCGTTAATAAAGATTACAAGAAAGCGGTGCAGCATGAATTCGAGATTACCGGAACTATCTCGCACCTTTACGACTGCACGGGAGGAGAGTACAGGGAGCTCGACATCTCTTCCGGGAAAGTAAAACTGGACTTCGCACCGGGAGGATTCGTACTGCTCGCGGCCGGTCAGCATGACAAACTGGTGGAGCGGACTTTCGATGAAGATCAGCAGAATATAGCAAAAGGGAAGCCCGTGGCCGTCCACCGCGTAAATCCCGGGAGCGGCTATTACGCTTACTGTGTTACGGACGGCAGGCGCGACAATAAAAAAGCGATCACAAAGGGTTACAAAAGTGCGTCGAATAAGGGCTGGGTGGAAGTTGACCTCGGACGCGCTGCAGAAGTGAACCGCATTGATCTCTACCCGTGCGGCACAGAATATACACGCGGCGAAACTTTCCCGCGCGACTTTACGCTGGAAATTTCCGTTGACCGCGAAAACTGGACGGAAGTTCATAAGGAGACCGATTATACCGGCTCTNNTATTCGGCCATTCCGACGTTTTCTTTCGAGCCGCGGCAGGCAAGATTCGTGCGCCTGAACGTGACGAAGGGCTGCCCGGAAGGCGGATTTGAAATTGCTGAATTCGAGATCTACAACGATGACGGGAGCGTGCCGGCGCCGGACAACGCGAAGTATTATGCGGATAAAGATGCTCAGCAGGAAGGGGCAAATCTGGCCGAGGGCCGTTCGGTAAAAGTGTCAAGCGATCTGGGCGGAGACTGGAGCAAAGATCATATCACCGACGGAAACCGCCACTCCAACTGGAGCTCCGCGCTGAACAAACACCGCACTGCCGACGGAGTAGAGTGGATACGGATCGATCTGGGCGCAGAGAAGGAATTCAATGAAGTAGACCTCTACCCGCGCGGAGACGGGCAGCATTTCCCGTACAATTTCCGCATCGAGATCTCGGATGACGGCAAGGACTTCACTTCGGTTTACGAATGTGAAGTGCCCGAACTTCCGTCAAAAGGAGAACCCTCGCTTTGCAAGCTGGACAAGACGTATAAAGCGCGCTACGTGCGTATCTATGCATACAAACTGCGCGACCAGAAGGGCTTTAACGACGGTCACCTGTTCCAACTGTCGGAAGTGGAAATATATAAGAGGTAAAACAGTATTACATTTTGTTGACTATAATGATATAATATAAACAAACCTTTATGAAAGGAAAAATCAACATGAAAAAAATTATTCTCTATCTTCTCGCGGTCGTAATGATCGCTTCACTTGCAGCTGCATGCGCAAAGACCCCTTCCGATCAGCCTGCCGATAAGACGGCTGAAGCCGCAGCCACCGACGTTCCCGCTACAGCAGTTCCGGCTACCGAAGTTCCGGTAACTGCCGTTCCCGCTACGGAAGCTCCCACGGAAGCGCCCACTGAAGAGCCTGCTCCCGAATTCACCATTCCGTACGTCACCGACGGACTTGTCGCACTCTTTGAAGGTAACTACAACACAACAAGAGGGCAGAAAATGAATACCGAGGTTTGGGAAGACCTGTCAGGCAACAAGAACGACATCGACTTCACACTTGACGACACGGCTGAATGGACCGAAAAAGGACTTGCGATCAGTTCCGCGAGGATCGAGTTCCCGATCGATCTGTTCGACTTGATCAACGGAGAAGAATTTACGGTTGAATACAGCATTGACGACCTTGTTGTCACGGGTGTTAATTTTGCCACGCTGATCAACGCTCTGCCCAACGACCAGTTCGCACTGTTCATCCGCAACTCAAACGGCGCGATCGAATTCAAAACTTCGCCAACGAATACCCGCCCTCAGAAAGCAGGCGCAGGATTTGATTCCGTTAACAACAAAACTATTGCCGTCACGTTCAAACTCGGCGATAAGATCTGCCTGTATTCCGACGGCGAACTGCTTTCATCCGTTGACGCAAAAGCGACGCTCGACGCGACCAGCACGCTCTTCTTCGGCCACAATGATCCCAATAAGTCCTACGATGCTACCGTGCGTTCGATCCGTTTCTATGACAGAGCCCTTAGCGCCGAGGAACTTGTCGCTAACGCCGCTGCAGTAGGTACTGTAGGAGTTAAAACAGCCGAGTGATTTAAACTGCTGAGTAATAAGTGAGAAAACCATGAAGGATAAAAAAAGTTTGTTTTCGTTCATAGCGACGATTCTTTGCCTTCCGATCCTGCTTGCGGCGTGCGCTTCGCAGGGATCGCCTTCAGGTCCCGCAGGACCGGGGGCAACTGAATTGACCGAACCGACCGCTACGCCTGAGCCTAAACCGCACGACGTTGAACTGTATCAGCTTGCGCCGGAAGACCAGAGCCTCCTTATGAGCTACGTGATCAGAACGCCGATGGATAAGATCATTGTCATCGACGGCGGTATCGCGGGTTACGGAAAGGAAGCTCCTCCTTATATGCCTGCGGCGATCCGCGCGATCCTTGGACTCGGGCAGAACGACTATTTCGAAGTGGAAGCGTGGTTCTTATCGCACGGACATAACGACCATATCGGCGAGCTCGCCAAGATGCTCGAAGGCTACAGCGCGGAGTCGAATTATAAGATCAACAACTTCTATTTCAATTTCCCGGATTTCGGAGTAGAGTGGAAGAGCGGTGCGGGTGCTAATGACTATGACCTCGAGGAAGTCGATCAGTTAAAGCGCGGCTTTGAAAATTATTATTCGATCAACGCGTTCAAAGGCATCGACGGAGCCTCGATCCCCGAAGAGCAGTTCGTGAAGCCTGCGGACGGTGGCGATACGTACTACTACGATCTCATCAACGCTGCGGTGATAACTACCGACAGGATCACCGAGGGACTCGATTTTAATATAGACGGCGTCAATATCCGCGCGCTTCAGACTTGGGCGAAGAATAACAGCAATGTCAACAGTACTTCGACCGTGCTTCGTATGACGTACGGCGGACACAGCGTACTGTTCTTAGGTGATTCGTACACGGACAATTCCGCCCGTCTGCTTAAGATGTGGGAGATCGGGGACATCGCTTCCGAATACGTCCAGATGGGTCACCACGGGCAGCACGGGCCGGATAAAGGCTTTTACAGAAAGATAGGCGCCGCCGATTCGATCCGCCTGTGGCCAACGCCCAAATGGGTCTGGGAAGTATATAAAGCGACCAACAATATTGCCACCGATGAAACGCGCGGCTGGATGGGATTGCCCAAAGACTTCAACGAATTTGCCGAGCAGGGTCTCGATAAAACGGGGCGCGATTTCATATCCGGTCTTGCGGGGGCATATCCCGAAGATCCCACGAAAGTGTCCTCGTGGAACACCGATGTACTGAAAGCTCAGCGCGTAGCGGTTTTCACCTACGCCGCACAGTAAAGACTTTAAACTTTATCTTTAAACTGTGATCTTCAGACAGTAAACTATCGTCCCGGACGAGATGCGAAAAAAAGGAGAACGAGAATCATGGACGGGAAAAACGTACAAAACACCAGCGAAAACGGAATCGAAAAAGTATACGGTTTTCTTAACGAAGCCGGCACGTATTACCTTGCCACCGAAGACCGCGGCCAGCCTCGCGTCAGACCTTTCGGGACGATCCTTTTGTATAACGGAAAATTATATATTCAGACCGGAAAGGTAAAGCCGGTCTCGAAGCAGCTCTGCGCAAATCCGAAAGCCGAAATATGTGCATTTCTTAACGGCGCATGGCTGAGGGTAAGCGGCGAACTTGTCAATGACGATGACCGCGCCGTAAAGGTTGCAATGCTTGACAAATACCCGGGCCTTAAGGGTATGTACAGCGCTGATGATGACAATACTCAGGTGCTTTACTTTAAAAACGCTGTTGCGGTGTTCAGTTCTTTCACTGCGGCACCTGAGACCGTCGAGTTTTAAACCGGTTTTCAGCTATCTATAAGACGTGAAATTATGAGTAAAAAGAGAATCCGCCTGCTTGCTCTGACACTGGCAGTATTTCTGGCTGTTTCGTTTTCCGGCTGCATTAAAATGCCCGGCGGCAATGATTTGATCATTAATAATCCGCCTTCGGACAATATCGTTACTGATATTGCTGTGACCGGTGCAGCTTGCGGTACTCCAACCCCGGGGGCAACTACTATCGTCACAATCGCTCCGACAGATCTGCCTACGGTCGCGCTTACAGACGCTCCTACAGTTACGCTTACGGACGAACCAACGGTCGCACCTACAGACGCTCCTACGGCAACGCCTACTAAAGCACCTGCTGCCACACCTACTGACGTTCCTACGGCCACACCCACGAAAGCGCCCACGGCCACGCCCACGAAAGCACCCACGGCTACGCCCACGAAGGCGCCTACAGCTACGCCTACGAAGGCACCTACTGCTACGCCTACGAAGGCGCCTACAGCTACGCCTACGAAGGCACCTACGGCTACGCCCACGAAGGCGCCTACGAAGGCACCTACTGCTACGCCTACGAAGGCGCCTACAGCTACGCCCACGCAGGCTCCCACGGCCACGCCTACCCAGGCGCCGACAGCTACGCCCACTCAGGCACCTACGCCGACTCCGACTCCGGAGAAATGGCCCGAACCGGTATACAAAACCGGATATAAAGGCCTGACAGGCAAATCGTACACGGAATATGAATATTTATCAAGCGACCGCGACCTGTTCGAAATTGACCACATCCTGTGGGAAGTGACAAACAAAAACATGAGCACGCTCGAAAAAGTCAAAGCCGTACACGACTGGCTTGTCCTTAATATAAGATACGACACGGCATACGAAATATACGACATTGCCCCGATGCTCGCCCAGAGAAGAGCAGTATGCGACGGGTACTCAAAATTCTACGTTGTTGCCCTCGGCGAACTCGGAATCGACTGCCGCAGAATAACCGGAACAGGAAAAGGCGAGAGCCACGCCTGGAACGCGGTTAAAATGGACGACGGAAAGTGGTACTACGTTGACAACACCTGGGACGATCCGCTCGTGAACGGCCACTCGAACTACCCCGACGGATATAACCTCATGTACGAATACTTCCTTGTCACCCAGAGCAGGATCTCCGAGGACCATACGAGTGACGGCCGCACGACGGTGAGCCCGAACGGCACATCGCTCGACTACCATTATGAAGCGATCGAGCTCAGGTACGCCGAACTGAGAGAGCAGCTGCTGCAAAAGATCAGCGACGAAAATATCAAATATGCGCACGTCGTGAGCACACAGTCCGAACTCGATTCGCTGGAATCTGCTCTGATCCAGGATATCCGTACCGAAGCCGCTTCTGGCGGGAAGTCGATCGAGCTGACGGTCTATCTTAAATACGGGCTCGCAGATGCTTCGGAGCTGATCAACAGCCTGCTGAGCGATCTGGTAAAAGAAGGGGCAAACGCCTTCAAAACCGGAGTCAGTGCCAATGCGTCCTGGTCGGCGATGGGGACAGGCGGCGGCGTAAGGGACGTTGTGACATATTATACTATAACCATCACTATAAGCGGATCGTAATACTCCCGGATATTACGATTATTGTCCATTTTGAACGCACAAAATGGCGAGAACGGCAGGGGAACATATGTTAAACTGAACATCGTACGAAAACATTGACAAATCACGGAGGTGCCGCCATGAAAAAACGCACTTTTTGCAATCCTGTTAACATCAACTACCGCTACCAGAGATACTTTTTCGGAAGGGAATCTGCCGATCCGCTGATACTTATATATCACGATAAATACTTTCTCTTTGCTTCGCACGGCGAGGGTTACTGGATATCCGACGATCTCGTAAAATGGGATTTCATTAAAGTAGATATCAATAAATTCCCGGACTTTGAACTGTACGCGCCGGGGACATGCGTCGTTGGCGACAGGATTTACGTCACGTTCAGCCAGGGCGGAAACATCTTATATTCCGACGATCCGTTCGATCCCGATTCGTGGGTGAATATCGGGCGGCCTTACGGCTGGAACGATCCCGCGTTTCTTTACGATGACGACGGGTACGTATACATTTACGAAGGTCTGGGCGATAAATGCCTCCACGCTTCCAAGCTTGATCCGAAGGACAATATGCGCCTCGTCGAAGGCCCTGTCCCGATCTTTTATTCGGATTATAAAAACCGCGGCTACGACCGCTGCGGTGACAATAACGAGATCGAGCGTATGCCGAGTCTCGAGGGCGGCTGGGTGAATAAAATAGACGGCAAATATTATCTTACGTACGCTACTCCCGGTACGGAATTTTCTACGTACTGTGACGGCGTAGCAGTATCTGACAGCCCGATGGGACCGTTCGAAAACTGCGATAATAGCCCGACAGTGTTCAAAGCGACCGGTTTTATGCGCGGCGCCGGACACGGCTGCCTTTTTGAAGATAAGAAGGGCAACCTCTGGAAGATCGACACCGTTTCGATCAGTGTGAATCACATGTTCGAGCGCAGACTCTGCCTGTTCCCGGCGAAGCTCACGGAGGACGGTAAACTGTACACGAACACACTGCGAGGCGACTACCCTATGTATTATCCGCACGAAGTTGACGACCCGTTCACGCAGTGCGACGCGGGCCTCCAGCTGCTGTCGTACGGGGCAGCCTGCACCGCCTCATCAGTGCTTGACGACGCACACTCTCCGGCGCGCGCGGCCGATGAAAATATGAAGACCTGGTGGAGCGCAAAAGACGGTGAACCGGGCGGCTGGATCGCGCTTGACCTCGGAGAAAAATACCCGGTCGAAGCCGTTCAGGTCAATTTCGCTGATCAGGATATAGTTGACACAACCGGCCGCGACAACGGTTTTTCTTACAAATATACGCTCGAGGTCTCGGATGACGGCCGAAGCTGGCGCATGCTCACGGACAGGCGGGACAACGACGATGATCATTCTCACGAGTATTTTGAATATGAGGGCGAGAGTTTCCGCTATATAAAACTTACGAATCACGGGGCGATCCCCGCGTCCGGCAGATTCGCCGTAAGCGGCATCAGGGTGTTCGGAGATAAAGTGGGAGAGGCTCCTTTGAAAGCTCCCGATTTTACCCCGGTCCGCGATGAAGACGGTAGAAATATGCGCGTGACCTGGGAGGAAGTTCCAGGCGCGGAAGGTTATTTCGTCCGTTTCGGCGTGGATGAACACGAACTTCACACGCATTTCCAGATCATCGGCGGTACCGATGCCAACATCCGATGCCTTATAAACGGCGTAAAATATCACGTCACGGTCGATGCGTATAATAAAGGCGGAATAACGCGCGGTACGTACACTAAACTCGCATAACGAACCTTGCTATTCCTCATACTCCGACATCACGGTCAGTACGCGGCAGCTTTCGAACATACAGTTGAACCAGAAATTCCTCTCTGCATCCGGCGTGTTCATCCAGTGGGTGGGGATCTTACCGTCCTCGTGCTGGACGACGGTCAACTGATCAGTGAGCGCACGGGCCTTTGCCAGATACAATTCTCCGCAGCCTGCCTTGTATAATTCAAGAAAACCGATGGCTATCGAAGCAGTCGAAGCGTCGATCGGCACGTACCAGCCGTATTGCTCGAGGCCTGCGGGAGTGTGCCATAAAGACGTATCGTACGGCGCGCTTCCGTCGGGAGTCGCGTGGTGCCAGGGGTAGGGGCGCTTCCAGACGACGAACTGATCTTCCGCAAAACGCATGAGCTCTTTAGCAAGTTCGAGCGAATCCGGGTCGTCACGGCGGTACTGCGCCAGATAAGTTGCGAGCGAAACAGGAGCGTAGTGGGTAAGATTCATATAATTCGTTGACAACGGACTGTCTTCGAATTGACCTTCCCAGTTGTAGCTTGCGAGCTGTGTCTTGAACGTGTAATCAACGGCGCCGTCGCCCAGTTTTTTCCAGCATTCGTCGCCTGTGCGCTTGTACAGCGCCATCAGGAACGGGACAACGACTTCGATCGGAGCCACGTAGTTGTGTGTGAGCGGCTCGCCGGTCGCGCACGAGCGGACAAGGAACCAGCTGCCGTTGTCTTCGACGGTATCGAGGAAGTATCTGCCTATCTTTAACGCTTCGTCTAAGTACTTCCTGTCTCCGGTCGCTTCTTCAAGAGCGAGATACATAAGACCTGCGCGCGGCGGGTAGATCATCATCATCGTGCCGTTGTGAGCGGTGGCGGCGTGCCAGTTCGGCGTGATAATACCGTACTTTTCGGGATCCGGGCAGAAATCCAGGTAATACGTGGGAGGAATATCTGCCAGGGGGACGTTGCCCCTCGGAGTGATGCGGATAAGGTAATCTGCGGCATTGACCGCGACTTTCATCGCGTCCGCGGCGTCTTCGGGACAGATTTTAGCATATGAAAGCATCGCGTCGACGAGTGCTCCGATCATTTTGCTGGGGTAGGTATTCAGATCGTAGTAAGGATCGGGTTCGCCGTATTTCAGCCAGTGCTGGATGAATCCCTGCGACATGGCAAATCTGTATGCTTTTTTAGCGCTTTCAGCGTACGGACATACTGCAGGCGGCGTTTCTTCCGGGAACGGGGCAAGGCGGAAAAAAGTTCTTGCGCCGACGAGAGCGTAATCGCTGCCGTCGGGGTTCAGCGCCGTGACGGTGAGGCGGACAACACCTTCCGGCAGTTCTTTCCATATCGGCGTCAGCAGTGCGCAGCAGTCGCCCGCTTCAAAGGAGTGGGTATTTCCGTTCTCGTCCAGGGCGTCGTAGCGGTAGCGGCCGCAGTCGCGTATCGCGGTAAAATGGAATGCCGGAACGTACATGAATTGTGTCGATTCTACGTTCCAGAACGGTCTTCCTCTTTTAATACCGTAGCGTGTCGTGGTTTCGGGCGAGCAGCACTCATCAAAAGCCATTCTCGCAAGTTCTGATCTGTTCATACTTCTATCCTCTCTTGTTCCTCGCTTATTCCGGTATATTCGCCGGTATCAGCCTTTTTATTAAATCCTTTATACCATTTTGCGTTGAAATAATATATAAGCAATGCCGCTGCACACAGGAACCACGTTATCGGGTAGACCCAGTTCACGATATCTATCGTGCCCAGGATCGGCACGAATATGAACAGGATGGTAACGCGGATCAGGCACCAGCAGGCAAGCATTGCCGCCATCGGAACGACAGCCTTTCCGGCTCCTCTCAGCACCGCCGCGAGGCAGTGGCAGAGCGCACACAGGAAGAAGAAACCGCAGCAGATACGTGCCTTGTCAACGCCGAACCGCAATGCTTCGCTGCTTTCCGTAAATGCGTCGATAAGGTAGGGCGCGGTCAATATAATGATCCCTCCTATGACTTCCGCTGCTGCGACAGCCGTGATTATCCCGAAACGGGCGCCTTTCTTTGCGCGTTTGACGTCGCCCGCCCCCAGATTCTGACTGACGAACGTTGTCATCGCCGCGCTGAAGCAGGTGACCGGCAGGAACGCGAAGCCTTCGATCTTCGAAAATGCACCGCATCCGGCCATCGCCTCCGGACCGAATCCGTTGATGTGCGACTGAACGACGACGTTCGCGATCGAGATCACCGAATTCTGGAACCCTGACGGCAGGCCGTATTTCAGGATCAGTTTGAGCATGTTCCGGTCTATCCGCAGTTCCCTTAATCTTACGCGGTAACTGGATTTTACGGTGAAAAGCTGCACTAAGCACAATGATGCGCTCAGAAGCTGAGATATAACGGTCGCGATCGCCGCAGAAGCCACGCCCCATCCGAAAACTCCGATGAAGATGTAGTCGAGGGCAACGTTTACAAGTGACGAAAGTATTAAGTAATAAAGGGGATGCCTGGAATTTCCGACGGCCTGCATTATGCCCATGCAAATGTTGTACATGATCATCGTTACTAGTCCGGCAAAATACGTCCTGACGTATTCGGTCGCCTGCGGCAATACCGCGTCCGGTGTTTTCATCAGCTTCAGCATGAATTCCGCCCCGAGCGCGCCGGCAACAGAAAATACGACGCCTGATAAGAAGAAAAACAGGAGCGACGTGTGTATGGCTTTTCGCATGCTCTCCACGTCTCCCGCTCCGTAGTAGCGGGCAATGACGACTCCGGCTCCCATGGCTATCCCGCTGAAGAAGCCGACAAGGAGGAATATGAGGCTTCCGGATGAGGTTACTCCGGCAAGCGCGTCGTCGCCGAGGAGATTTCCGACGACGAATGAATCGGCCGTGTTGTATAGCTGCTGAAAAAGGTTGCCGAGAAACAGCGGGATCGCGAATATTACGATCTGTTTTGCGATCGGCCCCTTCGTCATGTTCAGTTCGGCTGATTTAAGTTTCAAATAAACCTCCGGCGTGCAGCAGCGTTTCCGGTCTGTTCCGGTGCCTCACGGTTTTATCTTGCGGATATTATAGAATAAATAAAAATGTGAATCAATCGTTTTCGGAAGCCCGCACTGTTTTAATTTTCGACCTCCTTCTTGTCCCCGGGACGTCACATTATCCCAATATCGGCGATTTGTCCCGTACAAATTGCTCATTTTCCGGGGTCAAGTTCATTTTAAAAGCAGAGGAGCCGTTAGCAAGGCGAGAGAAACACTATATATCGTGCCTCTTCCTATCTGAATACAAGATGTAGAATGTGAATATATTCACAAACGATGAATGCGCGGGGAAAACGGGGACGAATTCAAAAATAAGCGTGTCGCTTAACTTTTACCTCATTT
>DBVV01000082.1:14926-42783 GCA_002308795.1 Mageeibacillus sp. UBA1255
TATTTCACGGAAACAGGAAAAGATCCGGGCGGAGATTTATATTGACGAAGCGCTAAAAAGCGATAAAATGCAATATTTACAAATACTTCACGGAAACAGAAAAAGAGCCCGCAGCGCGCCATATCTTGCATTCACGGCGGAAAATTGGTATAATCAGTATGGTCGCGAATAGTGGCTGAATAACGGGACTGCCGGAGATTCAGAAAACAGGATGAACGCATTTTTTAAACGAATCATATACGGAAAAGAAGGGCCGGACATCACGAAAGATGAGCCGGAGAAAAGGCCGTTTTTTAAATTCTGGGAAATAGCGTGGAACAAGCGCTTTAAACTGATGGGGATCAGCCTGATATATTTTGTTTGCAATCTGTTATCCACCGCGATAGCCGGAGCGGGGTATATGCTTGCGGTCTCTTTCTATTATACGCTCACCAAAGGAATATCGGTCTGGGACGCGATCGCACAGAGCGAACGGCCGGATCAGGCGCAGGTAATGTATTTTATGGGGCTTGCCTTCGTCATCATATTCTTTAACGTGATACCGGTATTCTCGGCCGGACCGTTCCGCTCGGGGCTGACGTTCGTCACGCGCGCGTTCGTAAGGCGCGAACCGGTGTTCCTGTGGCATGATTACATAACTAAAACGCGCAGCAACCTGTCGCTCAGCATAAAGGTGATGCTGATAAACGGGTTTTTAGGCGTGTGGGATATGATATTATTCGCATTCTATATGGCATGTTCGGCGAAAGATTCGAACATAGCCGGAGCAATGCCTAACTGGCTGTTATTCGTATCTGCGGCCATAGCCATTTTCACGACAGCGATGCTCCTGATGATGAGCATGTACATCTATCCGATGATCGTAACGTTTAAATTGACGCTCAAGCAGCTGTACAAAAACGCCGTTATATTCGCGCTGATAAAATGGCTGCCGAACCTGGGGATCATATTATTGACCGCCGCCATGGTGGTACTTCCGCTGCTGCTGATAAACGGTTATTTTGCCTTTATAGTTTCGCTTATTTTGTACGCGGTGCTCGGCCTTTCGTTCAACGCTTATCTGCAGACGTTCTACGTATATCCCGTGCTTAAAAAGTATATGATAGATAATCCTAAAGCGGATAAATCTAAGGAAGCCGGATCTGATCAGGATGGAGAGGATCACGGTGCTGACGGTTCGCAGGACGCCGGAGACGGCGGAGAAGGCGAAGACGGAGACGGAGGCAGGGATGCTGACGGTGACGCCGGAAATGAAGGCGATGCTCCTGCGGAGGAAAAATGGGTCTATCCGGGACTGTGACGTCCTGCATGACCGGGAGGTAACGATATGCATTATTACGAAGAAAGAAAAAAGAGAGGCGGCGGGAAAATAATTGCCGTTGTCATCATCGCGGTGGTGATCGTTGTCGTCGGCCTCGCGCTGTTCTTTAATTTCGATAAACTTAAATACTATTTCCAGAACGGCGAGATGCCGGATCCGGAAGCTACCGTTACGCAGACGCCGGAGATCACGCCACTGCCTACGGCAACGCCCGAGCCCGTTCCTCCGCTGAATCCCGCGGGAGATACGGTCGAGACCAGATTCAACCCGCCTGCCGGATACGTGCGGTCGAAGGTGGACGAGGGTTCGTTCGGCGATTATCTCAGAAACTTCAGGCTGAAGGGATACGGGACCGTGGCAAAGCTTGCCGACGGAACGGATAACCCGACCGCGCCAACGGATGGCGTTTTCGATATGGACGTACGCAAAAACGGACTCCAGCAATGCGCTGATTCTATCATACGTCTTTACGCCGAATACAGGTACGCCAGGGGAGAATACGAATACATAACGTTCGACTGCTATACTACGCCGGTGTTCGTGCTTGACTTTAGCACCTGGACGCAGGGCAACCGCATAAAAGCGAACGGCAGCAAACTGGAATGGTACAAGTCGGATGGCGCGACGCCCGGAGACACGTCGTACAGCACGCTCAGGTATTATCTTGACAACGTTTTCCTGTATGCGAATACGTATTCTTTAAAGAACCAGATGATGTCGATCGATCCTACTGATCTGCAGGTCGGAGACAGCCTCATCATCACAGCGGCACAGACGGGAGGCACAGACGGACACGCCCTGCTCGTCGTCGACGTAGCGGTTAATAAAGAAACCGGTAAAAAGATATTCATGCTGGCGGAGGGCAATACTCCCGCTACCGAGATGTATATCGTTAAAGATATTAAAAACGATACGGTCTGGTTCAGCCTGAATGAAGACGGGACGTTCACGAAGACTGCCGCCGACGGCAGAGTCGTTACATATCCGCTCGATGCTTTCAGGAGGTTCAGGCGTTGAAAAAAAAGATAAGGATCGCCCTGATAGTATCGATATGTGTCATTGCCGCCATCGTCGCTTCGTACTTTACGGCAGTCGGGATCTATAAAGCCGGCCTCGAGCGGAAATACCCGTCCGGCGTCGTTAATTATTCAGATAATACGGTCGCAGGCAGGTTTATCGTGCCGGACGGATATGAGCGTGTGAGCTATCCCGAGGGCACTCCTTCGTACGAAATACAGCATCAGACTCTTAAAAGATTCGGTCTGGGAGCTTATGACGTTGACGGAAAGCGTATTTTCGACGCGCCTTTATGGGGCGTTCTTCCGTATCCCTATGAGGCGGTTCACCTGGATATCGAAGCGGGCGAAGGTTCCCGTCCCTGGTCCGATATCCGTTTTACTGAGATCGATCAGGATGATATTTATCCCGGGTGTCTGATAGCCGTGAGAGAGGATGTCGCCAATTACGCTCCTGTCGGACACGTTCTTGATATTTGTAAAAATTCCAACGGGGAAATGCTGATGATCGTAGGAGCCTTCAGATCAGGCGGCGAAATATACGTTATCGGTAACCCCGCAGATCCGCTCACTCCGTGGATCAGCGTGAACGATTTTCCCCGCGACTCCGGGTACGGAGAGCTGATCTATTTATATTATTCGGATGATGTTTCTTAAGCTTACAGGGACGTTTCCTGATCGGATTTTCAAAGATGGACTGGACGAGAGAGCAGAAGCAGGCAATAGAAACAGAAGGAAGCGATACGCTTATTGCCGCCGGCGCCGGATCGGGTAAGACAGCGGTACTTGTAAACCGTATTATCCGGATGGTGCTTGACCGCGATGAACCGCGGGACATTGACAGCCTGCTCGTCGTTACTTTTACCAGGGCTGCGGCAGATGAGATGCGCTCGAGACTGTATAAACTACTGGATGAGCGGCTTGAAAAAGCATCCGACGACAATGCTTTAGGGCGCATTTATGATCAGCAGGTCAGGCTCCAGAGGTCGTGGATAACGACGATCGACAGTTTCTGTAAAAGAGTCATTACCGAAAACATGCGCGAGGGCGGCATAGACGCTTCTTACAGCGTTTGCGACGAAGCTCTTGGCACACAGCTCCTGAAAGAAGCCGTACGCGAAGCAGCCGAAGAATACAGCGACAGCCATCCGGAACAGTACGCTTCACTTATTGACGTATACGGCAGTTTCTATTCTGACGAAAAACTGCTCGATATTATAGAAAAAACCGTTGATTTTTCCAGGTCTTTCCCTGATCCGGAAGGCTGGCTGAGAAGCTGCCTGGATTTTTACCGCGAACCGTTTCCCGGCGGCGATTTTGCGCGTACCGCATACGGAAAATGGCTCATAAGTATCATTCGCCTTAAATTAAAAGCACATCTCGGAGAACTTGTAAAGCTTCATTCGATATGTGACGCAAACGGGATAGAAAACTGCCTCTCCACACTTGATGAAGATATTGAGATACTCAGGGATCTGTCAGAAAAGATGGACAGACCTGATATAACGTGGGCCGATGCTTTCGCATCATGCGACGGCGTAAAATTTCCGCGCAAAAAATCCGTTTCCAAGGCGGACAAGGAAAGCTGGGACGAGTCGATGCTCGCGCTCGAGGCGTCTGTCTCGAAGCGGCGTTCGAAGGTCAACGGCGAGCTCAGGGACAATATCCTGAAAAAATTGTTCTTCGGTTCGCCCGATACACCGGTGATCGACCGCGAAAATGTTCGCGAAAATATGGACGCGTTCATCGGGCTGGCGCTGCTGGCGTCTTCGCTGTTTGCCCACGCAAAAGCGGAGAGGCACGTGTATGATTACGGCGATATGGAACATACGTGCCTTAACATACTGCGAAAACACGACGCGGGCGGCGCGGGATCTGACGTGACCGGAAGCTTTGAAATGCCTGAACCGTCAGAACTGGCGCTTTCGTACAGAAAAAAATTTACGGAAATATACGTGGATGAGTATCAGGATACCAACATCCTTCAGGAGATCATATTAAGGCTGATCGCAGGAGAGGATGAAAGCGGGCCGGACATTTTTATGGTCGGCGATATGAAACAGAGCATTTATTCTTTCAGAAATGCGAGACCGGATCTGTTTATGGAAAAATATTCCACGTATAAAGATCTGGGCGGAGAATGCACCGACCGGAGCGGAAGCATGGGAAAACTGATCAGGCTGAATGCAAATTTCCGTAGCCGCGCGGGCGTGATCGACTCGATCAATACCGTTTTTTCGGCGCTCATGAACGTGACAACGTGCGGGATGCCGTACGGCCGTGATGAATATTTGAATTTCGGAGCCGAATACTATCCGGCTGAATCTGACAATAACAGAAAAACAGAAATAGTCGTTATTGACACCGGCGATCAGAAACAGGTCCGTGTCGACAAGACGTTTATCGAGGGGTACGAGATCCTTTGCCGGATCAAGGATATGATCGCGGGCGGGTATAAAGTGTACGATACCGGGACGAAGGCGGAAAGGCCTCTCAGGTACGGTGATATCTGCATTTTGATGCGTTCGCTTTCTCCGAACGGAGCGAAACTGGCGGATCTTCTGCGAAAGGGAGGCGTGCCGGTCAGGGACACGAAGGACCGCTCCGGGATCTTCGTCCATCCGGAAGTGAGAACGGCAGTCGCTTTTATGCACCTGCTCGACAATCCACTCTGCGACATTCCTCTCGTTTCGGTACTAAAGAATGTTTACGGGTTTACGGGAGATATTTTCGTTCGCATAAAGCTGGCGGTGCCGGATCGCGATATGCCTTTCTACAAAAGAATGCAGAAATATGCCTCATACGGTGACGAAAGCGATACGGGCAGCGGCGAGGCAGCAGCTTTTGATAATGATGAGCGTACGGCGCGTGACCTTGTATCGGCATTCATCTCCAGGCTTGGCTATCTGAGGAAAGCGTGCATGCGGCGTCCTGTTTCCGAAACTCTCTGGGAGTGCATGACAGAAAACGGATTCCTTAACGCGGTAAGAGCGTTGCCTGATGGCGGCACGGCGTATTCAAATCTGATGCGGCTCGTCTCGTTCACGTCCGGGTTTGACAATTCCGGAGGCGGTTCGTTCACAGATTATATCCGTGTGCTGGAAACCGCGGAAAAGAAAGGAATGATCAGTTCTGCCTCTCCGCCGGAGTATGATGCCGTGACGGTCACTTCCATCCACTCGAGCAAGGGACTTGAATATCCCGTAGTGATCCTTGCGGAAGCCGGAAGAGGGCGAAATATCAGGGACGAGAGCACGAAGCTGATCGTCCACAAAGAACTCGGGCTCGGACCGTCCTGTTTTGATAAAGCAGCGCGTACGATCTTTCCTTCCATTATGAAAGAGGCGATCCGTTTGAGGATAGCGCGAGACTCCCGCGCCGAAGAAATGAGGCTGCTGTATGTGGCAATGACACGTGCCAGAGAAAAGCTTATAATCACGGGCGTCGGAGGCGGATTCGAAGGGTTCGTACAAAAATGTACCGATATGCTTGATCCTTCGTTTAAAAAGCCGATGGATTATTACGTTTTAGACGCGGACGATTTTCTTACCCTGCTCGGGATGGCTGTGCTTTGCAAAGGCGCGGACAATACCGGTTCGTGCGAGCTTGTCCCCGGATCATATGCGGCGTCATACTTATCCGGACTCTTAGGCGAACAGGGAGAAGAGAGTGCTTACCCGGAGGACGTCAATGACGATCCCGTTTCCGGCGGTCTTCCTGGTGGTATCCGCTTCGGCCTTCCTCCGGTGAAACTCTGGGCTCCTTCTTCTGAGCTGACGGTCAGAACGCCGCGCGAGGGGAAAATCTGCCCCGCTAAGATCTCTGTTTCCGAACTTAAACGTTTATCAGACGTGCCGGAGCCGGATCAGGGGCCTGACGCCGTATTGCCGATCGTATCCCCGACCGGCCCTCCGGCTTTCAGGATGCTTGAAGAACGAGATGAAACCGACGGAAAAGACGCGAAAACCGGGGGCGCACGTGCGGGAACGCTGATCCACTGCTGCCTTGAACATATTGATTTTAACAAATCATCCGGCGAAGGCGCCGATATGGCGACCGCTGAAAAATACGTGTCGGAGCTCATAGAAGACCTTGTCCGCCGCAGATTTTTCACGGATGCAGACGCTGAACTAATCCCGAAAAATATCCTTACCGGATTTGTCACGTCTGATTTTGCCCGTATGATCGCATCGGCGGATGAGGTCATGCGCGAGATACCTTTTGCAGTCGAATATCCGTCGGATACGCTTTTCGGTGATCCGGATCTTGCGGGAAATTCCACGGTGGTACAGGGTATAATCGACTGTGTGTGCAGGAGCGGCGGTAAAATAATACTGATCGACTATAAGAGCGACTATATTTCCGGCCGTGAAGACAGCAGATTTGAAGAGCATTCGCGCCGTTATGCAATCCAGCTCTCGGTATACGCCGAAGTAATAAGACGCGTGTTCGGGAAACTGCCCGACAGGACCGTGCTGTATTATCTCAGGTACGGAAAAGAATTTGAAATATCAGGAGAATCGTTAAGACAATGGAAGAAATGAGACTGCAAAAGTACCTGGCGCTATGCGGGGTGGCATCCAGAAGAAGCTCAGAAACGATGATCGCCGAAGGAAGAGTGACGGTGAACGGCAGAGTCGTTACCGAGATGGGAACGAAAGTGACGGGAAAAGATACGGTATGCGTTGACGGGAAGGCGGTAAAGCCCGAACGGAACAAGGTATATATCATGATCAACAAACCGGTCGGGGTATTGTCGTCAACGTCAGACGACAGAGGGCGTCAATGTGTCGTTGACCTCGTCGAAGGTGTGCGCGAGAGGCTGTATCCGGTCGGGCGTCTCGATTATGACACTTCCGGGCTCCTGCTCCTTACGAACGACGGTGATTTTACGCGAAAACTCACGCATCCCTCTTTTGAGATCTGGAAAACGTACGAGGCGCTGGTGAAGGGTGAGATAAACGAGGGCAATATCAAGCGTTTTTCCGAGGGACTCGTCCTCGACGACGGTCCTACGCTTCCCGCGCTGCTCACCGTTATAGGTCACAAGGGCGACAATGCCATCGCCGAGGTCCGTGTACGTGAGGGCCGTAACCGTCAGGTCAGGCGTATGCTCGAGGCGATCCGCCATCCGGTGATCAAACTGAAGCGCACGGGATTCGGTCCGCTTGAGCTCGGAGATGATCTCAGACCGGGTGCATGGCGGTATCTTACCGATGCAGAGGTGGCAATGCTATTTAAGGCGGCCGGCATATCGGAGTGATCTCGCTTTTTTCCGGAACACACGCGTATTTTTCCCGTTTTTTCCCGGGAAAAAATCCGGAAAAAACATGTTTCACTTGACACCCGCTTCGGCATGAAGGTAAAATTTTCGTGAAAATAATCCGAACGAAACTGGAGGTTAAATTTATGGCAGATACGTTAGACGAGAAAAAGATCGCAGAGAAGAAGAAAGCGCTGGAAAACGCAATGGCGCAGATAGATAAGCAGTTCGGCAAAGGCGCGGTCATGAAGCTTGGGGATAACGTTCATATGAACGTAGAGACCATTTCGACCGGGTCGATCGGGCTTGATATGGCCCTTGGAGTGGGAGGTCTTCCCAGAGGAAGGATCATCGAGATATTCGGGCCTGAATCTTCAGGTAAGACGACCCTTGCGCTTCACGTGATCGCGGAAGCGCAGAAAAAAGGCGGAGAGGCCGCTTTCATTGACGCCGAACATGCGCTCGATCCCGTGTACGCCAGAAAGTTAGGCGTGGATATCGATAACCTTATCGTATCCCAGCCGGATACGGGCGAGCAGGCGCTGGAGATAACGGAGGCGCTCGTTAGAAGCGGCGCCATTGACGTCATCGTAATCGACTCGGTCGCCGCGCTCGTGCCCAAGGCGGAGATCGACGGCGAAATGGGCGATTCTCACGTAGGTCTTCAGGCTAGGCTCATGTCGCAGGCTCTAAGAAAGCTTTCCGGCATCATCAATAAATCAAAAACGATCGCGATCTTCATAAACCAGCTGCGCGAAAAAGTCGGCATCATGTTCGGTAACCCTGAAGTTACCACGGGCGGCCGCGCGCTTAAATTCTATTCTTCCGTAAGACTTGACATCAGAAGGATCGAAGCGATCAAGAGCGAAGGTACCGTTATAGGAAACCGCACAAGAGTTAAAGTAGTTAAGAATAAAGTCGCTCCGCCTTTCAGAGAGACCGAATTCGATATCATTTACGGCGAAGGCATATCGCGTACCGGATCCGTGCTCGATATAGCGGTGGAGAACGATATCATCGTAAAGAGCGGTTCGTGGTTCGCTTATAACGGAGCGCGCATAGGTCAGGGAAGGGAGAATGCGAAACAGTATCTTAAGGATAATCCCGCCGTGCTTGATGAAGTGGAAGCGAAGATAAGGTCGATGATCAGCGAGAAGAATAAGAAGGCTACCGTATTCAGCGCTTCAGAGGCTGTTCCGTCAGAAGAAGAGCTTGATTCTTCTCTTGTCCCGCCGCCGGCAGACATTCCCGGAGCCGTTCCGCCTCCGCCGGTACCGCCTGTCAGCAGAAGATGATACTTTCCGGGCTCACTGACCGGTACGTGATATGATAGAGACCATTTTAAACGCACAGGCTGACGGGGATGATCCCGCTGAATATACTGTTGAATTCAGTGCTGCAGGAAAGATCAGATTCAGTTCAGACGAAGTGTGGGAATACGGACTTTACGAAGAAGGTAAAGAGATAGATACGGCGGAAGTATGCACGGCGATACTTGTAAAACGGATGAAAAGGTACGTCCTTCCTTACAGTGTTTACTGCCGCCGGACCGAAGAACAGATCATTCAGAAGATAAACGGTTATTTCTGTGAAAAAAATGGTTATACGGGTATCTGGTCGGATCTGAAAGAAGATGCGCTGCCGGAAGTGCTGGAATACCTTAAAGAGGAAAAATATGCCGGCGACGAGGCTTACTGTGATGCTTTTTTCAAAAGTTCTTCGGGTAAAGACGTTTCGTCAGCGCGGCTCGTGTTCGAACTCGTCAGAAGAGGCGTAGACAGAGACACGGCGGAAAGAGCAGGGGCAGCGGCAGGAAGAGACGATGAGGCTTCGTGTAGAAGGGCTCTTGAGAAGAAGCTTAGGCAGTATTCCGAACAGACCGGGCGCGAGGATTTTCCGAACGCTAAAGAGAGAGCATCCATCACGAGGTTTCTGATCTCAAGAGGGTTTGAACCTGAGCTTATAAATAAAGTTCTGAACGGATATGTTTTCCGCGAGGGCGGTCAGGGAGATCTTGGCGGCGACCCGTACGGGGACGGAGTGTGATCATGAAAATAAGACTAGAAAATATCACCGCGGCTATCGTTTCGCTGGGGTGCGCAAAGAATCTCGTTGACTCCGAACTGATGCTCGGAAAGCTCAGAGAGCGCGGGTTCAATACCGCTGCCGAGCCCGAAAAAGCTGACGTCATAATCGTTAACACCTGCGCTTTTATCGAGGATGCCAGGGAAGAGGCTATAAACACGATACTGCAGATGGCGGAGTATAAAAAGGACGGGAATTGCCGCGTGCTGATCGTGGCGGGATGCCTGGCGCAAAGATATCCGGAAGAGATTAAAAAAGAGCTGCCGGAAGTCGACGCCATCGTGGGGATAAACAGCGTTGACCGCATTGCCGACGCGATAACGCGCGCGTATGAGAAGGGGTCCGGCGCCCCGGTAGAGGAGCTGTCTGACGAATATGGCGCGTCATATATGAACGGCCCGAGAGTATTGTCCACGCCGGCCGGAAGCGCGTACGTTAAGATCGCCGAAGGCTGCGATAATCGCTGCACGTACTGCGCCATACCGCTCATACGCGGAAATATGCGTTCGAGAAAGCCTGAGGATATCATCGCAGAAGTGCGCGAGCTCGTTTCTAACGGTGTGCGCGAGGTCAATATCATCGCTCAGGATATTACGAAGTACGGAAAAGATCTTTTCGGAAAACCTGCTCTTTCGGAACTGCTGAAAGAAATAGATAAGATCGAAGGCCTCTGGATGATCAGACTCCTTTATCTCTACCCGGATGAGATCGACAGCGAGCTTATCGAAACTATCGCTTCGTCGGAAAAGATCGCAAATTACGTCGATCTTCCGCTTCAGCATATAAGCGACAGGATCCTTAAAAAGATGAACCGCAGAGGCAGTTCGGACGACATCCGGAGGGTCGTTTCGGAATTGAAAGCCGCTCTGCCGGACGGTATATTCAGGACTACCTTTATTGTGGGATTCCCCGGGGAAACGGAAGAAGATTTTCAGGAACTACTGAAGTTTGTGAAGGAGTATCCGTTCGACAGGATAGGTGTTTTTAAATATTCCCCCGAGGAAGGCACGCCTGCAGGGACAATGCCTGACCAGGTCCCGGAAGATATAAAGCAGGACCGTTACGACAGGCTTTACAAACTGGCCGGAAAGATCTCTCTCGGGCTCGGCAGGAAGAGGAAAGGAAAGACCGTCAGCGTGCTTACCGAAGGTGTCTGCGACGACGGGATCTTTTACTACGGCCGCTCTTATGCCGAAGCTCCGGATTCAGACGGTAAAGTGTTCTTCACCTCGTCCGAGCCGCTCGGGGAAGGGGATATCGTAGACGTAAAGCTGCTTATTGCGGAAGAGTATGATATGACCGGAAAGGCCCTGAATTGACTTTTTCGCCTGCCGGTGTATAATCTATACAAAGGATATGGAGGTGATATGCCTTGAATCTGCCCAATAAACTGACAGTAGCCAGAATGGTGCTAGTATTTGTTTTCGCTATATTCGCTTTCCCGCTTAACCTGTTCCCGGGTGCAGGCTGGATAGCGCTTTGCATATATATCATAGCGTCTGTGACTGACGCACTGGACGGTCATCTTGCAAGAAAAAACAACCAGGTGACTGATTTCGGAAAATTCCTTGACCCTCTTGCAGATAAACTTCTTGTGAACACGGCCCTTGTTTCCCTTATCCCGTTCATGTTTGCAAACTACGGCGAACTTGCGCAGATAATACTCTGGGCGACGCTGATAAACCTTGCAAGAGAATTCGCTGTTTCCGGGATCCGGATGCTTGCCGCCGGAAACGGTAAAGTCATCGCGGCCGGTAAGATGGGGAAGCTTAAAATGGTAGTTCAGACGGCCGCTCTCGTGGTGCTCCTTTTAGGAAGAGCATCTTTCGGCGGCGTTTTTTCCAGGGTATGCATAATAGCAGGACTGGTATTGCTGGGCGCCGCGACTGTGCTGGCCGTGTGGTCCGGTATAGAGTATATTGCCGGTAATAAACACCTTCTGAAGAACATGAAATAAAGGACTTTTACAGAATTATCACGTATTACTTGCGTTTTGGGCGCGGTTTGTGGTATATTGATATATGGTGACGGAGTTAACGTCACTGATTCGATAAGAAAGGAAGAAAAGAATGTTTGAAAGAATAAAGAAAATTATAATGACCCAGCTTGATGTTGACGAAAGCCAGGTCACTTTGGATTCTTCTTTTGTTGACGATCTCGGTGCCGATTCACTGGACGTAGTGGAGCTTATTATGGCTCTCGAGCAGGAGTTCAATATCGAGATACCGGATGAAGATGCTGAAAAGATCATTACTGTAAACGATGCAGTTCAGTACGTGACCAGCAATATCAAATAAAAATGACTGATCTTGCGCGTGCTCAGGAACTTATCGGGTACAGATTCAATGATGTGACGCTGCTGAAAAAGGCATTTACACACACGTCGTACGCGAATGAGCATTGCGCGCTCGGGCATGTCGACAGTAACCAGAGACTTGAATTTCTTGGTGATTCTGTTCTGAGCACGGCTGTAAGCACGTATCTTTTCAGAAATCATCCCGGGATGACAGAAGGAGAACTGTCGAGATCCAGGTCGATAATAGTTTGCGAGGAGACCCTTTTCGAGGTCGCCTCGCTTTTTTGTTTCGGAGATTTTATGCTCTTCGGCCGCGGCGAAGTGCTTACGGGGGGCAGGAACAAGATCTCTGTTCTGGCTGACAGCGTAGAAGCGGTCATCGCCGCAGTTTATCTTGATTCGGATTACTACTGTGCCGAAAGATTTATACTGAAAAATCTCGGTTTTGAGGAGCGAATAGCGTCAATGACCGCATCTTCAGAGCAATCCGACCATAAAACGGCCCTTCAGGAGTTCTTCCGCGATCCGGAAGTTCATATCACTTACGAGATCAGGGGAAGGACCGGTCCCGATCACGATCCGCGGTTCGTGGCGGAGGTCAACGTCGAAAAAGACGGTGCTGTGATCTGTACTCAGACAGGCTCAGGCAGAAGTAAAAAAGCTGCCGAACAGGAGGCGGCGGGAGTGGCTCTTAAGGTCCTTAAAGAGGCATCTTCCTGAACAGGACCGTATCGCACTTATTTCGAATTTTTCCCGGATATTTCCCGAAATTTCCCGCATTTTCCCGGCTTTCCCCGGGAAATTTTTGCGTAATAACCGGACGAGGGAGTAATATTCTTGCCGGAGGCGATCGTATGAGGCTCAGGATCTTCGGCAGGATCATATACGTAAAAAAAGGATTGGCAGCGGTAATTTTGGTCGCGATCGCTATTGCCGCGGCGCTGATCATCCATAACTGCGAAAACAGGCGGAGTTTGCCGGAAATCGAGAAGCAGAGTTCACCATACTCTGAAAACGGGACGCACCTGACTCCTCCAAACGGGGGCGAGAAAAAAACAAACGGCGCAGAGATAAAAGGCACGGGTATTGACGTTTTTGCGACGCCCGCCACGCCGCAGCCGACGGAAGACAGAACGGTCGCAGTGCATATAACCGGAGCAGTTGAAAAAGAAGGCGTATACAGGCTTGAATACGGTTCGATCATTCAGGATGCCGTAGATATGTGCGGAGGGCTCCTCCCAGACGCCGATACGTATTTTATAAATCTGGCAATGAAACTCAACGACGGGATGCGTATCCATATTCCGTTCATTTACAGCGAGGACAAGACGTGGCTCTTAGACGTCGGTTACGCGAGCGGCACCGGACCGTCGGGATCCGAGCAAAGCACCGGGCGCCAGAACGGGCTGGTCAACATCAATACTGCGTCGGTCAATGAGCTGATAACCCTGAACGGCATCGGCGAGAGTACGGCCAGGGACATAATCGCGTACAGAGAAGAGCACGGCAGGTTTGAAACGATCGAGGAAATAATGAACGTACCGGGGATCAAGGCAGCCAGATTCGGCAAAATAAAAAACTTTATTACTGTCTCAGGATGACACACGGAATAATTTGCAAAAAAAACACTTTTGTAGTAAAATATCATCGGAAAATTTGGTTATTACGGGAGGATAAAGTTACGTGGCAAACGCAAACAAGAAATCAAAAGATAAAAATACAAATACAAGTTCAAATAGATCAAACGGGAAGGCTGACGGTCGCGAATCACGCGATCTTAAAGAACGTCGCGATAATACGAAAAAATCCGGAGGAAACGCTGTAAAAAACCGTGATTCCGGAAGCGGAGTAGCCGTAAAAGAATCACACGGAAGCAGGGAAATAATAGCAGTCATACTTGCCGCCGTGGGTGTTTTCATCATTTTCTCACTTTTAGGAAAGACAGGCCAGATCGGCAGACTCGTTGTCTCCGTCATGTTCGGCCTCGTTGGCAGATTCGCGACGATCGTCCTGCTTATTATGCTGTTCGTTCTCGCTTTTACCGTACTTAGAGGCACGTCGAAAACGATATTCTCGCTTAAAAACGTGATACTGTTCGTGCTGATGCTGCTGATCAGCGCGGCGATGATACATACGTTCGCCTACAACGTCGAGCATTATGAAGGACGCAATTTCCTCGGAATAGTCAGCCTGCTCTGGAAGGAACAGGAGCACGGCGGAGGAGTTATCGGAGGCCTCATCAGCTACGGTCTTCAGCGCCTTGTAGAAAAGCCCGGCGCGCTTATTATACTCATACCGGCAACGATCGTGCTGGCGATGGTGCTCTTCTCACTGTCGTTCGTAAGAGCGGCTAAAAAGATCGCAAACGCAGGCGGTAAATTCGGCGGATGGATGTCCGGCGTCGTCGAACGTTTCAAAAAATCCGACGAGAAAAATAAAGAGAAAAAACGGATCGCAGCAGCAGAAAAAGCGTGGAAAAAAGAGCTGAAAGCCCAGGAAGCGAAAGAAGCGGAAGAGCGCAAGGCTGAAGAAAAGAGACTCGAAGCAGAGGCGAGAGCGAGAGCCGAAGCGGAACATAATGAGGAACTGCTAAAAGGTGAAGACGGAGAAACGTACGACGACGGGTACGGTTACTCAGACGGTACGATACCCGCAGGCGCCGGAGACGGAGCAGGAATATCCGACGAACATATAGAGCTTGTCAGCGCAAGAGGACGTAAAAAAGACGTCTTCCGCGAAGACCTCGAAAAGCAGAAAGAAAGGCACCGCGAGGCGGAACGTAAGATCATGTCCCAGGAGGACGATGACGCAGAAGGATATCGTCCGTTTTCCGGACAGGAGCGCGCGGCCAATGCCGCTGTAGCCCCTGCAGGAGCCGCAGCCTCACAGGCAGCCGGGGCCGTCCGGAACGACGACAGACAGCAGGCAACCGGCGGGAACGTGCAGGCGATCGGCGGAAATGCGGAAAACGCCTCCGGAACGCTTCAGCAGGGACCTTCTCCGGCTGCGGTCAATAAACCTGCGAAGGTCGAAAACGAGATCCGCGTAGTTCTTTGCAACGAAGACGCGATATATAAATTGCCCCCGCACGATATCCTCAGAAGCGTTGACCAGGACTTCTCGGATGCACTCGAACAGGAGAAAAACGCAAAACTCACCGCACGGAAACTTGAAGACGTCATGCGCAGCTTCGGAATCGAAGCAAAGGTCACAAAGATCTCGATCGGTTCGACGGTTACTATGTTCGAACTTCAGCCTCAATCCGGAGTTAAGGTAAGCAGGATCAAGAACCTGTCGGACGATATCGCACTGAATCTTGCCGCATCGGGCGTCAGGATCCTTGCCCCGATACCCGGAAAAGCCGCTATAGGCATCGAAGTTCCTAACGAAGACAGAAGAACAGTTTACCTGAAAGACCTTATCGAGACCACCGATTTCGAGAATCACAGATCGAAGCTGGCGTTCTGCCTCGGCGAAGATATATCAGGAGCCCCGATAATAGCTGATATAGCAAAAATGCCGCACGTTCTCATCGCGGGCACCACAGGTTCAGGAAAGAGCGTATGCATAAACTGCCTTATTATGAGCCTTCTATACAGATGCACGCCTAACGACGTCAGACTGATCATGATCGACCCGAAAGTCGTGGAACTGCAGATCTACAACAGCATTCCTCATCTGCTGATACCGGTCGTCACCGAGCCTAAGAAAGCCGCAGGCGCGTTGTCCTGGACGGTACAGGAGATGGAGAACAGGTATAAACTGTTCGCCAAATATAATCTGCGCGATATAAACGCATATAACGATTACGCTCCGGAGCACGGTCTTCCGAGGATGCCGAGGATCGTCATTATTATCGACGAGCTCGCAGATCTTATGATGGTGGTCAGAGACTCGGCCGAAGAGGCGATAAACCGCATCGCACAGAAAGCGAGAGCCGCGGGAATGCACCTGATCGTAGCGACACAAAGACCTTCTGTTGACGTCATAACCGGTCTTATAAAGGCCAATATACCGTCGAGGATCGCATTCACCGTATCATCGGTCGTTGACTCCAAAACGATACTTGACTACGGCGGGGCGGAGAAGCTTCTGGGACGCGGCGATATGCTGTACCATCCTCTCGACTTTATGAAACCGCTGCGTGTACAGGGCGGATTCGTATCAGATATGGAAATAGAAGAAACCGTCGATTTCCTGCGCGTACAGAGACTTCAGACGGAACTCGACGAACAGATATCGAGCGATATCGACAACGCAAGGCCGGTCGAGAAGCCCGGCAGAGGAAACCGAGTAGATATCGACGCTAACGACGCTGACCCGATGCTGCCCGAAGCAATTGATATCGCGATCGAAACGAAACAGATCTCGGCTTCGTTCCTGCAGCGCAAGCTGGGGCTGGGCTACAGCAGGGCGTCCAGGCTCATCGACCAGATGGAGGAGCGAGGATATATATCGGCAAGGGACGGAAATAACCCGCGTCAGGTGCTCGTCAGCCAGAATCCGCTCAGATGAGTGCTTCAGGATTTCATGGGGTAGGTTTACGGAGGTCAATTCAATGATAGATAACAGTTCTGAGTGTCCGGCCGGTCCTGACGGTATATGCTGTAAAGACAGCCGCCGGTTCGCATATTTCGACGGACACTGCGACACGCTGACGGAATTCGACGAGTCGAAAGAGACTATCTACGATTCCGACACGCATTTTAACGTAAAAAAACAGCTCGGATACTTCAGGCACGTCCAGGTCGCGGATATCTGGGTAGACAGGGCAAGGCACGATCCTGCGGCGCGCGTGGATCATTTCATAAATGTGTTTGAAAGGCAGCTCAGACTGCTGGAGGAAAAAGGCAGGGCGGAGTGTAGCGGCGGTTTCGGCGTTTGCTTCATAAAATCGAGGGAAGACCTTCGCGAGTACTATGACAGCGATGGATCGCCCGTGGTACGATCGGGACTGATACTCGGGATAGAAGGCGGAGAATGCATCGACGGAGACGAAGAATTCATTGCCCTCAGAAAACTATTTGACCGCGGCGTAAGACTGATCACGCTCACGTGGAACACACCCAATACGATCTCCGATACGAACTGCGCTGTGGCGGCCAGGCCGGGGCTCACAGATTTCGGGAGGAGAGTTGTCGCGGAAATGAACCGGCTCGGGATGATGATCGACGTTTCGCATATCTCCGACAGAGGATTTGAAGACGTGCTGGAGATCAGCCGCAAACCGGTGATCGCTTCGCATTCGGATTCCAGGGCGCTGTGCGGACACGGAAGAAATCTGACCGACGACATGTTCAGGTCGCTCGTCGCCGCAGGCGGCGTAACGGGGATCAATTTCTGCACCGATTTTCTCGGAGGAAGCCTCGATCTGGACCGTATACTTGAACACATAGAGCATTTCGCGAGCCTCGGGGGCGTGGCGAACATCGGGATCGGGTCGGATTTCGACGGTATCTCGTGCCTGCCCGGGGGGATCGACGGAGCAGAAAGTTTATATAAAATAATTGACGGACTGCTCAAATTGAATTATACTGAAGCACAGGCGGAAGGCATTGCCGGCGGGAACTTCCGCAGAGTATTCGAAGAAGTGCTTCCGTCGCGAATCTGAATCGGAGATCATATAAGCCGCGGATCTGAATCGGATACCATATAAGCGACGGTATAACGAGCAGGAAAAGGATTGGACAGAGGTTCTGAAATGGCATACGAGAGAGATAACGTTAATAATACGCGAAATACAGGTAATTATAAGAATTCAAAAAGCGGCGGTAAGAACACGTCGGTCGGACGGAAAGTCGGTAAAATTTTCGGCCGGGTCGGGATCGTGCTGCTCACGGTGGTAATCATCCTGGTCGTAACGCTTGTCGGAGTCCTTATGGTCCTTTATTACGGCCCGTCGCCGTCAGCTAGAGACAGATTCGTATTGACCGTCACCGAAACGAGCGCAGGCGGGATATTGGCCACGTGGTTCCTTCCTAAATCAACGATCGAAGAGATCCGGGCAGCGAACGTCGTCACCGAAACGGAAGATATTACCGACGTGGGAATGATAAAGATCCCCGGCTCAAGCACTCAAAAAGGCACAGACCCTGAAGATCCTGACGATCACGGGAGCGACCACGGACAGCCAGTTACTGACGGTCCTTCAGAATACGATATAAACGGCATCGAACTCATAGATATCGTAGGGAAAACCTACAGAGGAAAACTGCTTATCGTAAACAATCCCAAGCGCGTATTTATCGGAACCCCTCCCGCGTACGGAGAGGATAAAAAAGGCGTCTCCACCATAAATATGGTGAAGGAAGCAAACGCGCTCTACGGAATAAACGGCGGCGGCTTTTACGACACCGGAAGCGGAAACGGCGGTGTTCCAACCGGCAGGGATAATTCTCCCGGAATAGTCATTTCGCGCGGAAAGCTCATGTGGGGCAGCAAACGCGAAACGTACGAACTTATCGGTATAAATAAGGACGGGATCCTCGTCCTCGGGAAAATGACCGGTCAGCAGGCGCTCGACCGGGGCATCGTCGAAGCGTTGAATTTCGGACCGTATCTGATCGTAAACGGTGAGCCGTGCGCCGTTCAGGGCTATACCGAGAGCAGCCTGAATCCCAGATCCGTGATAGGCCAGAGGAACGACGGGGCAATGATGCTGCTTACGATCGACGGCCGTCAGCCTACCAGCATCGGCGCTTCGTACGAGGATCTTATCGAGATCATGATGAGATACGGAGCGGTGAACGCGGCAAACCTTGACGGCGGTTCATCTACGTATATGGTCCAGAACGCCGAAGACAGGAACGACCCCCAGATCATCACGCAGACCGCGTCGCTGTACGGACCGAGAAGGATGGCGACCGCTATACTTGTTGCCCGCGTAGAAGATACGCCGGAGGATTAACGTCATGAGCAGCACACATAAAAGCGCGAAAAAGAAAAAATATTTCGGAAAGATCCTGCTCATCTTTATCCTTGTCGCCGTAGTGGCGATACTCGCAGGCCTCCTGTGGTTTTTCAACTGGCTTTCGGACTACGAGAACAGCGAAAAACATCACGTGGCGGAACGTATCGTCGAAAAATGCGAGCAGGGAGATTACGAATATATAGCGTCCCTTACGGACGTCGTTTCCGCCGGGCTCGAATCAAAGGAAGTATACGCGGAAGAGATAGGCAAGGTCCTTAAGGGCAGAAATATCACGTACGCCAAGGCGTTCTCATACGACAGATTTGAAAAGCCGATGTACAAGATAATGGCGGACGGAGAATACGTGTGCAAGCTCGCTTTAAAGAAAGCCGGAAAATCCAAATATAACTTCGATACTTACGAACCCGATTACTTTTCGGCGTTCGATTTCGGAAACGGCAGCGTGGCGTTCCTCGTACCGGATTTTTACGAAGTATACTGCAACGGAAAGCTATTGGACGATAAATTTATTGTCCTTTCGGGACTGAACCCGGAGCTCATGAAATTTGCCATGACTGACCGGGAAAACCCGTCTCTTTCAAGGTACGAGATCACCGGCCTGACGTCAAGGTGCGAGATCATTGCCCGCGACAGCAGCGGGATGACGGTGGAACTCGAGGAAAAGAACGGAAGGTATGAAGCGTCGTTCACGTCAATGCGTTTCAGCGTTCCTGCAAACATTTCGATATACGTCAACGGCAGGAAGCTCGAGGATAAGTACGTGGTCTCCGAAGGTTTCGGCACGTCTGTTCCGTCAGGCGGCGCGTTTGCTCCGATGCTTTCGGGAGGAAGCGTCGCTTCGGGCTATGTTTCATATCAGGTGGATTATATAAGCCCTCTGTCTGAATATAATGCCCTTAACGAGCGCGGGGAAGAAGTTGCGCTGAGGCTCGGCTCTGACGGCGTGTATAAAACCGGCGTTTCGGAGTACACTGTCAGGGTGCCCGCCGGATGGACGGTTAAAGCCGGTGACGTGACACTTTCGGGAACAGATAAATGGTACGCAGGAGAAGCCGGAGAAGTAGAAGAACTCAAGACTATATTGACCCGGTACTTACCTGAGCGGCCGACGCTATGCGAATACAAGTTCTCATTGCTTGACAGCGAGCCTGCGCCCGAGATCAGCCTCGAAAATGCGATCGGAGGCTGGCAGACGCTGAGCGCGGACGAGAACGGCATTTATACTTATGACTTCAGAGTCGATACGGATGTGCCCGAATTTACGAAACTTGCCGTAAACCGCACGAAGTGTTATGCCGAATATATCACGAACGATATGCCGCACGACGAATTCATGGACCTGATACTTTATGATCAGCCCATGTATTCAGAACTTGTCGATAACCCGTATTATTTCTATACAGGTCATAAAAAGCACTGGTTTGAAAACGAAACCTGGACAGACCTGCGTGTTTATTCGCAGAACTGTTTCTCCTGCCAGGTCAAATTTGATTACTACATCGGTAAGATCAAGACCGATCCTGATTTCGTTAAGATGCTGCCGCTGGACGTGCGGTTCTGGTACGTTAAATACGACGGATCGTGGTATATGGCGGAGTGGGAGATCAGCAGCTGACGCTTTTAATATACTTAGTAAGCTTCGATATCGACTTTTTCCACGGCTTCGATCCCTGACCCTAAAAAACGGCCTCCAAGCGCCCTGAAACGGTCTATCGAGTCCGAGGTGTAAAACTTTACCTTATCGGCGGGAAAATCGATTTCAGGGGCATCTGCGGCGCTCTCAGAGGCAGCAGATACGGCGGGATGCGCTAAAAGATTTTCGGATTCCAGTCTGTTCTTTACCGCGAGGGCAACGACGGATGCGGAGTTGATCAGTTTTACGTTTTTACCCATCACGTCTCCGATCACGTTTGCCAGGAGCGGATAATGCGTACATCCCAGAACGAGCGTATCGATCTCTGACGCCAGAAGAGGCTTCAGGTATTCTTCGGCGGTCAATCTCGTCACCGCTCCGTCCCACCATCCTTCTTCGGCAAGAGGAACGAAAAGCGGACAGGCTTTGCCGAAATATTTTACGTCGCCGCGCCCTTTAGCAGCTGCAGCCTTCGCGATCGCGAACTCATAAACACGGCTGCCTACCGTCGCCGAAGTACCGATCACGCCGATCCTGCCCGAGACAGAAGCATTGACCGCGGCGGCGGCGCCGGGCTCGACGACTTCTATAACGGGAAGAGTGTAGCGCTCCCGGACGGCCTTCGTGCCGCATGCGCTCGCCGTGTTGCACGCGATAACGATCGCTTTTACGTTTTTAGAAATAAGAAAATTAACGTCCTGGAGCGTATACTTCAGCACGGTTGCAGGCGACTTCGAGCCGTAAGGAGTACGGCCGTTATCACCGAAATAGATCAGTTTTTCATCCGGAAGGATGCGGCGGATCTCGCGCAGAACGGTAAGGCCTCCCAGACCGGAATCAAAAACACCGATCGCGCCTTCGCGCTCGTCAGAAACGGAACCGATCATCTTCCGGTCAGCGCTCATCGTAGCACCTCTTATCAGAGCCGTGCTTCCTGAACGCCAGATCGATCAGCTTATCGAGAAGGATCCCGTAAGGCATTCCGTCGCTCACGGCCAGTTTGGGATACATGCTGCAGTCGGTAAAGCCCGGCATCGTATTGATCTCATTAAGGAGGATCTTTCCGTCCTTCTGAACGAAGAAATCCACGCGCGCGAGGCCCGAACCTTCGATAGCTTTGAAAGCTTTCACCGCAAGGCGCTGTATCTCTTTAACTATAAATTTCGGAACGTCGGGCGGGATGATGACGATACTCTCGCCGGCAACGTATTTTGAATCATAGTCGTAAAATTCTTTATCCGTCGAACGCACCTCGCCGGGGGTGAAAGCGGAAGGATCTTCGTTTCCAAGCACGCCGCATTCGATCTCTTTGCAGTCAACGTACCGCTCGATGAGTGCCTTATTATCGAATTTCAGCGCTTTTGCAAGGGCGGGTCCGAGATCTTCGGGCGTATCTGCGCGGGCAACGCCTACGGATGATCCGCAGTTCGCCGGTTTAACGAAACAGGGAAATCCGAAGCTGCTGTTAACGGCGTCAATATAATAGCCGGGTTTTTCTTCCGCCATATCTTTATACGCGATCATGTATTCGACCTGCGGTATACCGGCTTTTTCAAACTGGATCTTCGCGAAAGTCTTGTCCATACCGCACGCCGAAGCATAAACGCCGCACCCTACGTAAGGGATCCCGAGCAGTTCGAAAAGTCCCTGAACGGTACCGTCTTCGCCGTTAAGCCCGTGAAGTACGGGGAAGATGCAGTCACAGGCACTAAGGACTGGCACGGCAAGCTCCAGGCTCCTGCGTCCCTCAACGTGCTTAAAACCGTTCTCTTTCACCGCGAGCGGCACCCACTTGTCTTTAGGGATCAGATCTACCGGCCCGGAGTATGGAAGCCAGTCACCGTCGTACGTTATTCCGATCATCGATATGTCGTATTTAGACCTGTCGAGATTGTTTATGATACAGAAAGCTGAGACGCACGATACTTCGTGCTCTGTAGAACGTCCGCCGAAAATAACGGCGATCTTTAACTTCTTTTTTTCTTCTGAGGCTCCGGCCTTAGGGGTCAGTCTGCGGTATGAATCTTTCACGTTTAACACTTCCGGTTTGAATTTTAGCTTTTGTATGGGCCGCTTTGCGCAAATTCCGCTGCATTCGTGCGGCATACGGCTATGCGTTTATTATACACTCTTGCCCCGGGACAAAACAAGTGATAAAATTATACGCGCGAGTCGTGCATTTTTTATGCCGCGCTCCTTAACCGGGAACGGGATACCGCTTCCGGCATATTTAAAAGATGCGGCGGGGCGAAAGCTTTGGCCGGGAGGAAATGAGTTGAAACAGGAACGTTATTTTCCGCAGCTTACGGTAAGTAAAAAAGCAGAGCTCAGCCTGAGGCGCGGCCATCCGTGGGTCTACGGCGAGGAGCTCAGAAACGACGTGCCTGTATCGTTCCCTAACGGAGGGCTGGTAGACGTCGTATCGGAAAAAGGCAGATACCTGGGCACCGGATTTTACAGCGAGAAAAGCAAGATCAAAGTGCGGGTACTGTCGGACAATGCAAACGAGCGGTTTGACGACAGCTTCTGGCAAAGGCGCGTTAAATACGCGGTGAATTACCGCCGGAAAGTGATGGGCAATGACATCGACGACTGCCGCATGATATTCGGAGAAGCAGACGGATTTCCGGGGCTTACCGTTGACCGCTACGGACCGTATATGGTCTCGGAAGTGCTGTCATACGGCATGGACAGAGTGAAGCAGACGGTATACCGGGCGCTCATAGAAGAATTTCCGGGGACGAAGGGAATATACGAGCGCGGGGAATCTGCGATAAGGCTGCTTGAAGGATTGCCGAAGCATTCAGGCTGGGCTGAAGGGATCCCGAACGACGGGAACACAAGATGCGAGATCGCGGAGAACGGCATAAAATATATCGTCGACTTCGCGCTCGGGCAGAAAACAGGCTTTTTCCTTGACCAGAAGTTTAACCGCAGGGCGGTCGCGGCACTTTCAGAAGGGATGAGGGTGCTTGACCTGTGCACACACACCGGATCCTTCGCGCTAAACGCCGTATCCGGAGGAGCGAAAAGCGTGACCGCGGTGGACGTATCACAGGCCGCGCTGGATATTGCCCGCGAAAACGCAGCGATAAACGGTATGGACGGTAAAGTGAGATTCGTCTGCGCAGACGTTTTCGACTACCTTCAGGAAACGGAGAAATTGTCCGCGGCGGACAGATCCGACCTGATCATACTGGATCCTCCGGCGTTCACCAAAAGCTCCAGGACGCTGGGCAACGCTAAAAACGGGTACAGAGAGATCAATTACAGAGCTATGAGAGCGCTTCCGAGAGGCGGATATCTGGCCACGTGCTCGTGCTCTCACTTTATGACAACAGAGTTGTTCCTTGAAACGCTCCGCGCTTCGGCGCTGGACGCGGGAGTGGCGCTTAAAATAGTTGAGATAAGGCATCAGGCGCCTGACCATCCGGTACTTTTAAACGTTCCGGAAACCGATTACCTTAAGTTCGTGATATGCCAGGTGATATAAATATGGCGAATAAAAGTAGATTCAAAGACAGAACGAAAAAGATAAGCACGTCTCCGTTCCTTAAGATCATCGTCGGGTTCGCGTTCGTCGCGCTGTTCGGGGCGTTCCTGCTGTCGCTTCCGATATCGACGCACGACCGCGTATTCACGAGATTTGATGACGCGCTGTTCACATCCACGTCCGCGGTATGCGTTACCGGGCTGGTGGTTAAAGACACGTCATCATACTGGTCCGCTTTCGGGCAGGGCGTGATCTTCGTTTTGATACAGATAGGCGGGCTGGGCGTAATAACCGTTGCCGCTGCTTTTGCACTGGTCGCACGCAGGAAGATATCGATCGCTCAGCGAAGCACCATACAGGAATCGATATCCGCGCCTAAAATGGGAGGCATCGTAAGACTTATCCTGTTCGTATTGCTGATGACGTTTGCATTCGAGACTGCCGGCGCGCTTGCTATGATGCCGGAGTTTGTAAGGCTGTACGGCGCGAGAGGGATATGGATGGCGATATTCCACTCAGTTTCGGCGTTCTGCAATGCCGGGTTCGACGTGATGGGGCAGAAAACAGGCGATTTCTCGTCTCTGACGAGTTTCTATGCAAGCCCGCTGATCAACATCGTCGTCGTACTGCTTGTAACGATCGGCGGTATCGGGTACATCACGTGGGACGATATCCGTACGAATAAACTTCACTTCAAAAAATACGCGCTTCAGACGAAGCTGATACTTGTCACGAGCGCCATACTCGTTGTTGTCCCCGCCGTACTTTTCTTCATATTCGAATTTCGGGAAATGAAGACCGGTGAGCGCATACTCGTTTCACTGTTCCAGGCGGTAACGCCAAGAACGGCCGGATTCAATACCGTTGACCTCAACACCATGAGCGGATCCGGAAGAGGGTTGATGATCGCGCTGATGCTGATCGGAGGTTCTCCCGGGTCAACGGCGGGCGGTATGAAAACTACAACGATAGCGGTGCTGTTCGGAAGTATGATCTCGGTGTTCCGCAGAAAGAACGATACGGAGTTTTTCGGCAGGAGGATCGATCCGGAGGTCAGCCGCGTCGCTGCCGCCGTGCTGATGCTTTACATAACACTGTTCGTAGGATGCGGCCTGATAATAAGCAGGATCGAAGGGATCCCCGCTAACTTGTGCCTGTTCGAGACCGCATCGGCGATAGGCACCGTCGGATTAACGCTCGGTATCACACCAGGGCTCGGAGTAGCGTCTAAGTTCATTCTTATGTCGCTGATGTTCATCGGGCGCGTAGGCGGATTGACAATAATTTATGCCGCGATATCGGATAAAAAAGAGATGTCGAGGCTGCCTCAGGGCAAAATAACGGTCGGCTAAACGGCAGGAAGGGCAGCTCACCCGCGGCCTTCGGATCCGCGGACAATGCATTTAAGGAGGACAATCAGTTATGAAATCTTTTCTTGTAATCGGACTCGGCAGATTCGGCAGACATATCTGCAGCCACCTTACGAAACTCGGTCACGAGGTCATGGCGATCGACCGGGATGAAAAATGTGTCAATGATTCTATGGATTTTGTTTCCAGCGCGCGTATCGGCGACGGGACAGACATTGAATTTCTGAAATCGCTTGGCGTCAGAAATTTTGACTGCTGCATCGTCACTATAAGCGGCGATTTTCAGAGTTCTCTTGAAACAACTTATAATTTAAAAGAACTCGGAGCACGTCACGTTGTCTCCAGAGCTGAACGCGACGCGCAGGAGAAGTTTCTGCTCAGGAACGGAGCAGACGAGGTCGTTTACCCAGAGAAACAGATGGCTAAGATCGCCGCTATCCGCTACAGTTCCGAACATATTCTTGACTATGTGGAGATCAGCGACGATTACGGTGTGTTTGAAGTGACTGTTCCGAAGAACTGGCTGAATAAAACAGTCGGGCAGCTGGATATCCGCCGTAATTACAACATAAACATCCTGGGGCTTAAACGCAACGGCCGAATGGATGCGTCGGTCGATGCGTCTACCGTGTTCGATGATGAAAGAACGCTTCTTGTATTAGGTGATTACAAGACGATACAGAAGATATTCAAGATCTGATTTTTTCTGCTCCGTTCCGCCGGGCTGTGAATATGCACGGTAAAACTGAAACTTTATAAGGCGGCCGCGGGGCCGCCTTTTGTTTTATCTGTATAAAGTGCTGAGAATACTCGGGAGGGAATGGCTATTTCATATTATCGACGTACGATGCGGCGGCGAGACCTGCTTCGGCTCCGTNNGCCCGTCCGATACGGCGGTCGTCACCTGACGAACTCTTTTAGCCCTGCAGTCGCCGGCAACGAAAATGCCGGGCGTTTTAGTGTTGATATTGTCCGCTGCGATCACGTACCCGCGCTCGTCGAGGTCGATAAGCCCGGCAAAAGCGTCGTTCTGAGGAACGGTGCCTATTGCCACGAACAATCCGTCGACCGTCATGTTTTTCTCGATCCCGTCCTGTTCGATAACGATCCCGCTCAGTTCTTTCTCGCCGATGAAGCCTTTAACTTTAACACCGGTGAGGATCTCAACGTTTTCTTTTGCGCGAAGCTTATCCTGCATTTTCTGCTCGCCTGTGAGGAAGGGCAGATCCTGAAGAATATAAAGTTTTTTAACGAGATCGGCGAGCATAACGGCCTCGACGAGGGCGCTGTTCCCGCCGCCTACGAGCGCTACCATTTTGCCTTTATAGAAAGCTCCGTCGCACACGGCGCAAAAAGAAATGCCGTTTCCGATAAACTGATCCTCATTCGGAAGTCCGAGGTGGCGGTGAGCTGCGCCGGTGGCAATTATCACCGCTTTCGCGCTGTGTTCTTCGCCCATATCGGTCTTTACAGTCTTATAGGATCCGTGATCGGTGATCGACACCGCTTCGCCGAGGTCAAGGTCGGCTCCCTGCGCCAGGACCTGGTTCATAAGTTTATCCGCAAAGTCCGAGCCGGATATCGACTCGAAACCGGGGATGTTTTCAACGAGAGGGGACAGCGTGATCTGGCCTCCGGCCGTTTCCTTCTCAAGAACGAGAACTGATTTGGACGCTCTTTTCGCGTAAATGGCGGCAGTCAGACCTGCCGGACCGCCGCCAATGATAATGATATCGTACATAACAGATATTGACCCTCGATGTTATCAGCCTACCGCGAAACGCTTGATGTTGGAAGCATTCACGATCTTTTCGATGTTCGGACCTTCCGCGACGATCAGCGTAGGAGCCTGCTTTACTTCGTATTTCTTAGTCAGCTCGGGATTCTCCTCCGCGTCGATCACTTCGTACTTAATACCGGCGTTATCAAGTATCGTCTTAGCCATACGGCAGTTAGGGCAAGTCTTTGTAGCGAACAGCAGAAGCTTTCTGCCCTCGTTCGCAGCCTGCTTCGCAGCTTCCGCAGCTTTCTCGACTACCTGAGTGGCTGCCTCGGTATCGCAGCATGAAGCACCGTCGACGATAACCTGCCCGTTTCTCTTGAGCTTGGAATGCGGTATATCGTACAGTCTGCGATCCTTGAATTCCTGCGTCTTTCCTGCGTTCCAGTTCTGGACAGGACGGTAATAACCGGTTATGCGGCTGTATACCTCGGTGACTTCTCCGCAGTGCGGGCAGCGGTACTGTTCTCCTGTAAGATATCCGTGCTTGCGGCAGATCGAATACGTGGGAGACATCGTGTAATAAGGCAGCTTGTAGTTTTCCGCGATCTTTCTGACAAGGTTCGCCGCGGACTGCCAGCTCGGGAGCTTCTCGCCGAGGAACGCGTGGAATACGGTTCCGGACGTGTAGAGCGTCTGCAGCTCGTCCTGAATGTCGAGCGCGTCGAA
>DBVV01000082.1:42917-43039 GCA_002308795.1 Mageeibacillus sp. UBA1255
TTCTCCTGATAGTCGGACAGCCTGTTTCTCATATGATTCAGAACGTCTTTTGTAAACTCCTGAGCCTCGGCGTGAGTAAGGTCTTTCTTGAGCCATTTCGCGTTCAGGCACGCTTCGTTCAT
>DBVV01000082.1:43083-43250 GCA_002308795.1 Mageeibacillus sp. UBA1255
AGGTAGCGCTTCGTGTACGGATACAGGCCTTCGTTCAGAAGTTTGGTTATGACCGTGCGCTTTACTTTGAGCGATCGGGCGGCAATGTCCATCATATGGTCGAGGCGTCTGTAGAACTCTTCGGGTGTGGCGGAGAGGTATGCGATACGAGGCATATTGATGGTGAC
>DBVV01000133.1 GCA_002308795.1 Mageeibacillus sp. UBA1255
AGACCCAAAATTCGTGCCATCACTCGGTTCGCCCACTTTCAACTTGCCACTTTCAACTTGCCATTTGCCAGTGTCCATTTTTCTCTTTTTGTGATATAATAAAGCCCTCCTTATAATGTCAAATATAAATATGGCAGGAGGATCTTAGAATGCCATTTTATCTGGAAAGAAAGGCTATCAGGAAGATGCCGGGAGCCGTCATAAAAGCGACGCCTCTGCCTGATCCGAAGCTTATCGAAGGATTCGGCAGGAGGGCGGAGGCCGGGGCAATCTGCAAGGAAGCGGGCTTCGGCACGGCGTTGCTCGTAACAGACCAAACGCTATACGAACTCGGACTTCACGAAAAAGTTGTCCGTTCGCTGGAAGAAAGCGGCATAAAATACACAATATTCAGCGACATCAATTCTGAGCCGACGGTAGATATCGTCGAAGCGGGGCGCGCGCGGGCGGCTGAATGCGGCGCGGAATGCGTGATTGCCCTCGGTGGCGGATCAGTGTTAGACAGCAGCAAAATTATTGCCGCCGGAGCGAAACACCCGGAAATGCCGATCACACTTTTTCTCCACAAGTTTGCCCTCGCGAACAAAGGCACGCTGCCGATGATCAATATTCCAAGTACTGCCGGCACTGGCGCTGAATGTACGGTCGGGGCCGTTGTAAAAAACAGCCGTGGCACGAAAGGCGCGACGGTAATAATCGGTCTGGAAGTCGCAGCCGTGATACTTGACAGCGAACTGCTGATCGGGGCTCCGAAAAGCGTAACGACGTGGTGCGCAATTGACGCGCTGAGCCACGGCCTGGAAGGCCTTCTCGCCGACGTAAAATCATCCGACGAAGACGTGCGGAAAAGTCGCGAATGCGTAAGGCTGATACTTGAAAACCTTCCGCTGCTGCTGGACGATCCCGGAAATATTGACGCACGCCAGGCCACGCTGCTGGCCGCTCATTACGGCGGAAACGCGATCAATACGCAGCTTGCCGGTTACGTTCACGCTTTTGCGCACTCCATCGGGGCGCTTTACCATATTCCTCACGGGAAGGCGATCGCATGGTGCCTTATTCCAATTGCTTCCGCGCAGGAAAATATACGCTATCACGAAATGGCGGCGCTCGCAGTACATTGCGGAATTGCCGAAGAAAGCGAGCCCGAAACGGCTGCAGCGGACAAATTCCTGAACGCGCTTTCCGAGCTGTTGGACCTTTGCGGTTTAGAAAAAGGATGTCCCCTGCTCGATCCGGGAGACTACGGCAGGCTCGTCAAGATGATCGATGCTGATTCAATCAACTATTCGCCTTCGCGCACTTTCAGCGACAGCGAGATACGGATGCTGCTGGATCAGATCAGGAGGGGGTTCTGATATGCCTTACACGCAGGAAAATATACACGAGATCGTTCTTAAACAGCGCGAATTCTTCCGCACCGGCGCAACGCTCGACGTTAATTGGCGCATTGCTCAGCTGAAAAAACTTAAAGAGGCGGTCGCGGCAAATCAGGAGGAGCTTGAGCAGGCGCTGTACGATGACCTGGGTAAAAGCCGCGCCGAGGCATATCTTTGCGACGTCGGTCCGACGATCGTCGAGATCAACGAGATATTGAAAGGGCTTAGAAAGTGGGCAAGGCCGGAACGGCATTTCAGCGGATTTATGTGTTTTCCGAGCACAAACACGACGGTCTACAAGCTGCCATACGGCGTTTCGCTCATAATCAGTCCCTTCAACTTCCCGATCATATTGACGCTCGGCGTGCTTGCGGCAAGTATTTCGGGCGGAAACACTGCTGTGCTCAAAACGAGTTCAAAATCCGCCGAAAGCACACGCGCACTTAAAAAACTTGTCGCCGAAACGTTCCCCGAAGAATACGTCACAGTAATTGACGGTGGCCACGACGTCGCAGACATGTGCTTAGACGAGCGGTTCGACAAGATCTTCTACACCGGCTCCCCCGCCGTCGCAAAACACGTGCTGGAAAAAGCGTCGCATAACCTTACGTCTGTTGCGCTGGAACTCGGCGGCGAGACCGGAAACTGGTGCATCGTCCGCAAAGACGCAGATCTTCGCGACGCTGCGCGAAAGATCGCCTTTTTCAAGCTCTGCAACGCCGGCCAGATATGCATAAATATCAACCAGATCGCCGTAGCCGAAGAAGTTGCGGAGCCGTTCATAGAAGAGCTGAAAAAAGAGTTCGTAAGGCAGATCGGTGAAAAGCCCGAAGATAACCCGGAGTATCCTAAACTCATAACTCCGTCCGTGTACGACAAATGCGAAAGACTTACTGCGGCGTATAAAGGCCGCATCGTTTTCGGAGGAACGGGCAGACGCGAAACTCTGCGCTTTTCCCCAACGGTCATATATCCGGTAAAAGCAGATGAAGATATCGTAATGCACGAACTGTTCTGCCCGCTGCTGCCCGTCGTACCGTTCAGGGACAATGATATCGGCTCGATCCTTGACGTCATCTCCTCCCGCGAGCATCCGCTGGCAATGTACGTGTTCACTTCTGATAAAAAGTGGGCAAGGCGCGTGATGTCGTCAATGCAGTTCGGCGGAGGCTGCATTAACGAGGTCTGCATCCACATGATGGTNNTGGTCAAGGGCGTTCCGTTCAACGGCGTCGGTCATTCCGGAATGGGCGCATATCACGGTGAATGGGGCTTCAGGGAATTCACCCATCCGCAGACCGTTCTAACCGGTAAAACGCACCTGAATCTCCCCCTGCGCGAGCACCCGTACTCGGGTGACGACGGGAAAAAGAAAATGAAACTCCTGAAACTATTCGAAAAATAAAGCATTCACTGCATTTCTCTGAAACCAGAGCGATACCAGAATAAGAAAGGAAACAGAAAAAATGGCAGATCTCAATTTTAACCCGGTAATAGACCGCTACGACCTTGACACCGCGATGCACCCGTTATGGGAAGGCGATACGGTGTACAACGAATCAGTAATGTTTTTGGGTAAGAACGACGTTGCCCGCCTGACGTTTGAGCCCGAAAAAGTCCTGAGCATACGGTCTCAGGACCTTAAGACCGAATACGAAGAGGGGCGCGATTACATCTTCCGGGACGGAAAAATAACGTTGACCGAAGACACTCGCATCACTTTTATTCCCGAAGAGCTTTATTACTCACACAACAAAGAATCGGATATCGTGCTCGAGGCCATGAAGGACGGCGAACGCCGGGAGATATTCTACAGCGAATCGATTTGGAAGTATCAGGTCTTCGTGACATACACTCACACCAAAGACCGCAGGCTCTTCATTCCCCCTGACGAAAGCGCGTCATTCACCCGTCTTCGGGGCAAGTTCGAGCGCGGCGAAGACGTTACGTTGTTTTTCTTCGGCGACAGCATCACGCACGGGGCGTCAACTTCCGGCTTCTTTAAAACCGAACCGTTTACGCCTATTTACACGGTAATGTTTGCAGAATATCTGGCAAAAAAATACGGGTATACGGTCAATTATATCGAATCCGGCCTTGAAGGAACGCCTCCGTTGCCGAAAGCTCCGGCAGTTTTCGGCGATCGCGGCACTTTGACCTTCATAAACACCGCTGTGGGCGGCTGGCAGATACAGCATGCGATCGACCGCTACGACACGTATATAAGACCTTTCCTTGACAAATACGGGTGCGACTTCTTCCTTCTGGCGTTCGGAATGAATGACGGCTTCAGAACCGCAGACGAAGAGCGGGTACTTTACCGCAAAGCGATCGATCTCATATATGCGCAGAAGCCGGACGTTGAGCTCCTGCTGGTGTCAACGATGCTTCCAAACAATGATATCGTTAACGGCTGGTTCGCAAATCAGGGCCTGTACGAACCCGTACTGTACGAGCTTTCGGACAATTACCGCGCTATGGGCAGATCAATCGCAGTAGCACCGGTTACGTCGATGTCCCGCTGGCTTTTAGAAACGAAGCGTTTTCGCGATTACACGGGCAATAACGTTAATCACCCGAACGATTTTATGGCCCGAGTATATGCACAGGTAGTCTTCAAATCCGTAGAAGGCATATGACCGGACAGCGAACCAAATAATAATGGAAAAATGAAAATGGAAAATGGAAAATTAAGGAATCGCCAGCGGCGATGATTTTAATTTACATTCCACAATTCTCAATTCTAAATTGTCCATTGTCCATTATTAACTTGCCATTTTCAATTATACTTTGGCTTCTTTGACTACCTTATTTTTCGC
>DBVV01000139.1:0-188 GCA_002308795.1 Mageeibacillus sp. UBA1255
CAGACAGCGCCTCATCCTGACTCCGCATCCTATCCCGGCGCTGTCTTCAGTGATAAAATGAGGTAAAAGTTAAGCGACACGCTCATTTTTCGCTTAACTTTTCCGCCAGGCAGCGCCTCATCTCAGCTTCACATCCTATCCCGGCGCTGTCTTCGGTGGTTAAATGAGGTAAAAGTTAAGCGACACGC
>DBVV01000139.1:295-7982 GCA_002308795.1 Mageeibacillus sp. UBA1255
TTTCACGGAAACAGGAAAAGAGCCTGAAAGATATGATCAGCCGCGATTTCGGGAGCGGAGTCTGGAGCGGAGTCTGGCTCAGGAATATGTTGCACCGTACTGCCTTTTATAGTATAATATATATAATCAGACAAATAGGCCGCGCCGCCGGATAAACGTAGCCGTGCAAAGCGTCCCGGAGGTCTCGAAAACAGAATAACAGAGTATGAATCAATGATAAAGGAGCAAATGTTATGAACAAAAGGTACGAATCAGCAAAAAAGATTTTTGCCGGATACGGCATTGACACTGACGCCGCTATCGAGAAACTTAAGGACATACCTGTAGCACTTCACTGCTGGCAGGGAGACGACGTCATCGGTTTTGACCACGACGGACCTCTTACGGGCGGCATCCAGACCACCGGTAACTATCCGGGAAAAGCACGCAACCCCAAAGAACTAATGGCAGACATGGAGAAAGTTATTGCCCTCTGCCCCGGAAAGATCAAATTAAACGTACATGCCTGCTACGCCATCTTCAAAAAAGGCGAATATGTTGACCGCGATAAGATCGAGCCGAAGCACTTCAAAAAGTGGGTGGATCTGGCTAAAAAATACAACACCGGTATCGACTTCAACCCCACGTTCTTCTCTCATCCGAAGGTAAAAGACGGTCTCACCCTTACCAGCCCCGATGAAGAGACCCGTAAATTCTGGATCGAGCACGGAAAAGCATGCATCCGCATCGCTAACTACTTTGCAAAAGAGACAGGTTTCCCCTGCGTTATCAACTTCTGGATCGGCGACGGTTACAAAGATATCCCTGCTGACCGCGTAGGTCCCAGAATGCGCTATATGGATTCTCTTGATCAGATCCTTTCCGAACCCTACGACAGAAAGATGGTCAAACCCTGCGTCGAGTCTAAAGTTTTCGGTATCGGCGTTGAAGCGTACACCGCAGGTTCCGCTGAATTCACCCTCAGCTACGCTGCTACCCGCGAAGGCGTAATGCCGCTGATGGACAACGGCCATTATCATCCCACTGAAGTGGTTTCCGATAAGATCCCCGCTCTCATGTGCTTCTACCCCGAGTTTGCGCTCCACATCACCCGCCCGATACGCTGGGACTCCGACCACGTTGTCCTGCTGGACGATGAAACCAAGGAAATGGCGAAAGAGATCGTCAGAGGCGGCGGACTTGACCGCATTTACATGGCTCTCGACTATTTCGACGCCAGCATCAACCGTATCGCCGCCTGGACCACCGGCTTCAGAAGCTGGCAGAAAGCGCTGCTCATTGCTCTGTGCACTCCTCACGAGGCCCTCAAGGCTCTCCAGGATGCAGGAAATCTCACCGAACTCCTGGTCCGTCAGGAAGAGGTCAAGATGCTGCCCTTCGGCGATATCTGGAACGAGTACTGCGAGCGCTGCGGCGTAGCAGCCGGTCCCGAGTGGTTCGACGAAGTAAAAGAATACGAAAAGACCGTTCTTTCTAAACGCGCATAAGCATAAGCTTAGGCACAATAGCGAGGCGTAAGTCACGGAACGGCAGCTTACTCTGCCGTTCCTTTGCTTTCCGGGCATTTCACAGGAGGTCAATATGAACAGCCTGATCATTCCAAAAGGGTACAGACCCATTCTCGACGCGTACGATACCCAAAGGGCGATCGCACATATCAAAGCTACGTTTCAGGAGGAGTTTTCATCTGCCCTTAATTTAAAGCGCGTTTCCGCTCCCCTTTTTGTTACCGAGGGTTCCGGACTTAACGATAACCTCAACGGTTACGAAAGACCGGTCTCGTTCGACGTTCCGGCCATCGGTACGGATGCGCAGGTCGTTCATTCACTGGCCAAATGGAAAAGGCTCGCGCTAAAACGGTACCACTTCACCGTTGGCAGCGGCCTGTACACCGATATGAACGCCATACGCCGCGACGAAGAACTTGACAACACCCATTCCATATACGTTGACCAGTGGGACTGGGAAAAAGTCATCACCGCCGAAAACCGCAACCTCGATTACCTCAAACTGATCGTGCGTGCGATCGTAAGGGCGATCTGCAATACAAACGACAGGCTCCGCGTGCGATACCCGCAGCTTCGCGCAGAACTGAGCCCGGACGTTTCATTCATAACTTCCCAGGAGCTCGAGGATATGTATCCCGGCATGACTTCCAAGGAGCGCGAGAACGAATATCTCCGTCAGCATAAAACGGCATGCATAATGCAGATCGGCGGTAAACTGCGTTCCGGAAAACCTCACGACGGAAGAGCTCCCGACTACGATGACTGGGATCTCAACTGTGATATCTTTTTCTGGAATGACGTGCTCGGCGCCGCGCTGGAGATATCGTCAATGGGTATCCGTGTAGACCCGTCTTCGCTTGACCGCCAGCTGACGTTAGCCGGATGCGACGAGCGCCGCAAACTGCCTTTCCACAAAATGCTGCTCGAAGGAGAATTGCCGCTCACGATCGGAGGCGGTATCGGTCAATCACGTCTCTGTATGCTTATGATGAGCTGCGCCCACATCGGAGAAGTCCAGTCAAGCATCTGGGACAATACCACCGTTTCTGCCTGTGAGGCTGCCGGTATCCCTCTCCTTTGATAGCATAAACGTCACTCAGATATCCTTTTAAAATTGCTAAAAGCAGTGTGCCTAAAAACTGTTTGAAGCAATTTTTTTTGCTTTCCCGGCTTTTTTTGCTTGATTTTGCTTTTTAATGGGTATATAATCCATCTATTCCCGTTATTTGGAGGCGCCTTTATGGCTGAGGAATTTACAAAAAGCATTAAAAATATATCGGGTATCACGTCGCATTACGGCTTCAAAAGCACCTCTGCGTCCGGCGTACATTTCACGCTCGGTGCTGAAACGGTGATAATCCATTCAACGTGTTCCGAACTGTTCGTTATGATAAAAGACACGTGCGTAAAGGTGCATCGCGGAGAATTTCTGCTGATCGATCCTTTCACACCGTATTCGGTTATCTACAATCCCGAGGCGGAGGAGCAAACGTACGAACAGCTCTCGTTCAGAGCGACTACCGATCAATGGAATAAAACTTCGTGCTTTTTCTTTGCAAAGGGCATTTTTAAACTCGCGCCGCAGGATCCCGAATACGCAGATTTCTGCCTGGCATACGCTAACGTGATCGAAGTCATCTCTCGTTTCCCTAAAGATAATTCCCGACCTCCTTTTACCGAACTCCTGAAACTTCACGGACTCACAGAGATGCTTGCCGCTATGATGATATCTGATCTGGGCTGGCAAGAGATCCCCTCGCCCGGTTTCGAAGCGTGGGACACGTATGAACCTGCCATTTCGTTCGTAACAGAAAATCTCGGCAGCGATATTTCGCTCGACGATATTTCCGTAAGATCCGGCCTTTCGACGTTCTATTTTTCACACAAATATAAAGAGATATTCGGAAACACTGTGATGCGCGACGTTAACAGATTGAAATTGTATAAATCGGTGGCAATGCTCATCCAGAGTACCGACAGCATCTCAGAGATCGCCTCCGCCTGCGGTTTCAGTTCGGTGGCAACGTATTGCAGCGTTTTCAAGAAATTTTATACTTTTTCTCCTCTTGCGATGCGCCGCAAGAAGACGATATTGAGAAACGTCCAGTAACAGGAACAGACCGGCGTGAAACACCCGGTCCGGCCCGAAACAGATCAGATCAGCCTATAATAACAGTTGCAACAGCGAGTTTGGCGGTATGTGAAAGACTTACGTCTACAGACATACCGCTGAACGTTTTATTGAAGTATTCAAGCGTTTCGCCGCTCAGGATCAGGACCGGTTTTCCGCTTTCGAGATTGCGGACCTCGATCTCCGTCAGGTGCGCGTTCTCCCCTATACCGGTGCCCATCGCTTTTGAAAAAGCTTCTTTTGCGGCGAACCTGGCGGCAAGGCTCTCGTATTTGAACCTTGTCTTCCCGCGGCAGTATTCTATTTCAAACGGAGTAAAAACGCGCTCTAAAAAAGGCTGCCCGGTACGGTCTACCGCAGTCTTTACTCTGCCGATCTCGACAATGTCTGTACCTATTTTCAAGGGTATGCCTCCGAATCAAATACGTATTTGAGGCTGAAATGCCTCGCTGAAAGCCGCTCTGCGATCTTATTCTCCGTCGGGAGCAGGTCCGGGCTCATCAGTATTATCCGGCTCGTACGGAGTAGGAGAAGCTGTCGCTTCCGGCTCTTCTGTCGGAGGAGCCGTAGGTGAAGGCGTCTCGGTAGGTACCGTCGTTGGAGTCGGAGTAGGGACCTCGGTCGGAGTAGGCGTGGGGACCTGCGTCGGAGTGGGTGTAGGGGCAGGAGTAGGTGTGGTCACTACTTTACGCGAAATAGTTACGGTAAATACATACTCGCCTACTACGGTGTATTTGTAAGTATCGAGAGCCCCGAACGTGAGCGGGATATTGTAAACGCCGACGGTGCGGTTCTCAAGATCCAGCGTAGGAACAGCCGAAGCAAGAAGGAACTGATCCATATCTTCCCTGCGTCCCTTAACTGATATCCTGTAGCTCTCAGGAGAGATCGAATAATCATAATCCGCATTGTTCCTGCCCGGGATCGTGAGGTTGGACAACGTAACGGTATACGTCCTCGTTTCCATTGACCCAACGAGCGCCGTTACCGTGACCGACTGATCTCCAAGAGCCGTAACGCCTGCCGGAAGATATTCGGAAAGCGAAAAAGTACGCTCGACGTTGCCCTTCGCCCCGCTGAGATCTATTGTCCCGAGGTCAATAAACGACATGTCTCTTAGTGTCTGCGGATTTCCCTGCACGAGTATGCTGTCCGCCGACATTTTTAATCCGTCGAAGTAAAACCCTTCTTCCGGCTCTTCGCGCGTGTTTACGGCAAGATAGATCCTTTTCCCGACCTGTATCTCGACGGTCACCTTCTCTTCGGCAAAACTGTGCGAAATATTCTCGCCCGTTACCGAAATAAATTTTCCGAGGAACGCCGCGTTTTTATTTGAATCGAGCGTTCCCTCTTCGATGCTGTCGCTAAGATCGATTCGGATATAGTCGCACGTGTCGATAAGCGATTTCATACCGGTTACGGGGATACTGCTTAGAGTAGGCGTGACCGAAACGTACTCGAATCCGTCCTCGAGCAGTCTGGTATCATACACGAGGCGCACGTCAAGGTTTTTGGTCTCGGTTTTATCGTAATAAAAGTTGATCGATTTCGGGTAGTAATCCGTCACGGATACGCCCAGGCGCTCGCATTCAGGCCTTCCAACGGTAACCACCGTCTCGCCTGCTTCGGTGATCGTCTGCATATCGCACTTAACGGATATCTCCGAAACGTTCAGGTTGTTGAGCGTATCCTGCCTGCCGGACACGGTGACCGACGCAGTCTTCGGAAACGTAACGGTCATGTCTTTAAGGTCGAGAGAAGCGGGAGAATTTTCGTTCTCGAAAGTTATCGGGACCTCGAGCGTCCTGTTAACGATAGGGTTCGTGGAACCGAGCACGGCAAGCCATGCTGCAATACCGAGCAGTATCGAGAGAACGATAAGGGCGGTCTTGCTCTGAATAAATTTAACAAATTTATCTTTCATTGCCTGCCTCCCTCCTTACTGCCTGTCTTCTTTCTTCCGGACGAACGGTTCTCAGTAATGGTGCGGTTCGAATTCCCGGACCTGAGCTTTACTTTCCTGCCTTTATCGTCATCTTTATTATAAAGCGCTTCCTTTAAAAGCTGCACAAGTTTTTCTCGTGTGATGTTGCGCTGTATCTCGCCGCCTTCGGCATAGGAGATATACCCGGTCTCTTCGGAAACGATCGCCACCACGCAGTCCGAGCTTTCAGTCGCACCTATTCCGGCACGGTGACGCGTGCCCAGATCTTTATCGAGAGTATTGTTCGCCGAAAGAGGCAGATAGCAGGCCGCGGCATGTATCGTATCATTTCTGATGATCACCGCGCCGTCGTGAAGAGGCGTGTTAGGGACAAAGATCAGGCGGAGCAGCTGCGCGGATACGGTAGCGTCAATGACAGTGCCTGTCCTGATTATCTCGCCCAGATTAGTCGAACGTTCAAAAACTATCAGCGCACCGACGCGCTCTCTGCTCATGGCGCTGACGGCGTTCGCCACCTCGTTCACCATTGCGTCGATCTTTTCATTATTCGAATTGTTCTGTCCTGTGAAAATGCCGCGGAAATTGCTTTTTCCTATATTTTCCAGCCACCGCCTGAGTTCGGGCTGGAACATGATCACGATAAGCACCGGCAGCACGCTGACGAACGCCTTTATCACGTACGAAAGCGTATTGAGCCTCAGCAGCACCGCGATCAACGCCGCTGCGATCAGCAGAAGGATTCCTTTTATAAGCTGGAACGCACGTGAATCTTTAATAGCGACAAGTATTTTATAGAACAGGAATGAAATGATAGCCACGTCAATGACAGCCCTGAGTACATCCCAGAAGCTGTTGAATGACAGAAACTCCTTTATGTATATCATTATCTTGCTGAATCTGTCGCCTGCGGCCAACAACATTTTTCTTCTCCCTGCTTATCTTTCGCTGCTTTTTCCGGTTATTTAAACGCACCGATCAGATACGTGATAACCAGATAAAAAGTAGTTATTACCATCGATACTGCAAGCACAAGACAGATGATCCTTATGGCCATCTTCTTTGCTTTAGCTTTTTTTGATGTGTTGTTACGGGTCTCTGCCATTATCGTTTTACCCCTCGATATCCCGATTTTAAGCGCTTTCATACTGCGCCATATTATTATAGCACCTTTCGGCCGTCAGAGCAATCCGGCTCAGGCACGATTCAGCGGCAGGATCATTGACGGGAAATCAGCTGTGAACCACGGATCTTCGTAGTAATCCCGACGGATCCCGAACCGTTTTTTTAAATATCTGGGCGGTTTCGATATGAGCGTGAGCGGCCTGTAGCTCTGTGTGCCGCTGCAGCCTACGTAGACGGTCTTCATATGCCTTTTAAGCGACTTTTCGTCGGTGAGCTTGATCATTACCGTCAGGCGCGTTCCCCCTCCCTCAAGGGCAGCAGGACGCATGTACGACGAAGCGATCTCCTCTAATTCTTTACCGTCGGGCAGGATCGCCTCCAGCACTTCGGGAGACGGGGGGTCGAAGCATACGTCGGCAATACATTTAAGGCCTGTTTCTCTGTCCGCTGCCGTTATTGCCAGCGCGACGACAAAGGCGGCGGCGGTGCCTTCGGGGGAGGCGATCAGCGTCGTCAACAGCTCCATATATTCTGCTTCTGTTTCCGGCATATGTTCTACGGCTACCTGTTTTAATTCTTCCTTCATCCTTCGCCGCCCCCCTTCTGTTCCGCCCGCGGCAGATCGTCCGACCGTTCCTTTTCGCTCAGCAAAACAGCGTGCATCCTGTCTTTCTAAAATGTTCTATCTTCTCCCTCAGAAACTGTTCGGAAACGTCCATGTATTCCGACAGACACGTTATGCACAAAAAGAGTGTCGCACCGCGGTTAATAAATTTCTTGTGCGCTCCCGAATCGTCCGGGACAAGTGTTTTCCCGCACTTTATGCAGCGCTTCGGATCCGGCGGCTGGGCGGAGCCGTCAATAAACTCCGCGATCCGCGCCGATCTTATATTGCATACAGGGATCCCCGTACGCGAGGACAACTCTCCACTATCCATTTGCCACTTGCCACTTGCAACTTGCCACTTGCCACTTATCACT
>DBVV01000139.1:8125-13320 GCA_002308795.1 Mageeibacillus sp. UBA1255
CGGTTCGCCCACTTGCAACTTGCAACTTGCCACTTATCACTTGCAACTTGCAACTTGCCACTTTTCACTTGCCACTTGCCACTTATCACTTGCAACTTGCAACTTGCCACTTGCAACTTATCACTTATCCCACTTCGACCACTTTGCAGCGCAGAAGCAAAGTCTCGTGAGCATTGACGCCGCCGGTTATGAGCTCTTTTTTCACGCCGAGGTTCTCGCCTGTCCAGAGGTTGCGGATCTCAAGCCCGCGGCCTGACGCACGCCCGAGACCGAGCTCGGAGAACGGAATGAAATAACCACGGCCGTTGTCATTCACATTAAACACCGCAATGACGATATCGCCGTTGTCCATATGTCTCGCCCACACGTCCGGATCGCCGTTGACGTTGTACGGCTGGCGGTAAGCACTGTCCTGATCGAGCGCAATGACGTCGCGGTTCTGAAGGATCGCTTTTATGTCGTCGTCTGCGCCGCGGATGTCGGAACCCATCATGAGCGGTGAGCCGAAGAATGCCCACATCGAGAAATGCGTGCGGTACTCTTCGAGCGTGAGCCCCTGCTCGAGTCCTACGTGGCCTTTACCGTACATTCCGACCACCAGCATATCCATGTCGTTGAAGCAGCCCGAACCGTTGTACTCGTAAATGCCCTTCTGGATATTGTAAATATCTCTGACTGAGGTCCATTTATCGAAAACGTCTCCGGTAGAGCGCCACATGCTCGCGCCGGTCGTTTTGATCCAGCGGTGCGTCTCGTCAGCGCCCCAGCTGCAGGCGGAAAGTAATATGTCTCTTCCGCAGTTGTCCAGCGCCAGCGCCATCCTGCGGTACAGTTTAGCACCCTGCTCCGAGATTGGTTTGTAGCAGTAGTCCAGCTTGAGGAAATCGACTCCCCATTCAGCAAACGTCTGCGCGTCAATAAATTCATACTCGAACGAGCCCGGGAATCCTGCGCAGGTGTAATTTCCGACGCACGAATAGATACCGAATTTCAGGCCTTTCGAATGTACGTAGTCGGCAACGGCTTTCATGCCGTTCGGGAATTTTTCAGGGTTGGGGACGATGCGTCCCTGCGCGTCGCGCTCTCTTAACGACCAGCAGTCGTCAATTACAAGATATTCGTATCCGGCGGCGAGGTACCCTTCGTCCACCATAACGTCTGCCATCGTGCGGACAATATTTTCATCGATCTTATCCGCGAACGTGTTCCAGGAGTTCCATCCCATTGGGGGCTTTTTTACTACCATTTCCGTACACCTCCGAAGTATTCTGTGTAATTTCTATTATTTATTTAATTCTTTAGGCTCTTATTATTTGCTCTGCCGCCTGCGCCGCGTCACGGGTTTGCGTTGAGTTCCCACGCCGCTGAGGCGATCAGATTCGCACCTGTCCCGCATATATCGGGCAGGATCACTTCCCCGGCAGCGACTGGTTTTACGGGCAGTTTGATCTTCGCGACTTCGGCCATGCAATCAAAAAGCATTGCCTTCGGCACGGGCGCGTCCGTCCTGACGGGAAGCATTCTTCCGGTTGGAAGGCGCACGGTCGTCGTTAAAGTCCTCATCGGGCAGGTCATTTCCGTCTCAGCGTACCGTTTTCCTCTGGCGCAATCGTAGCCGCTCAGAACGAGCGTACCGCTGTCGTTGTCCGCCTCTATTTCACAGCCCTTCGGGCAGATTATACAAGTAATAGTTCGTTTCATAAGGTTCATTGACCTCCGTATCATTCAGCGTCTCCCGGGAGAAGCTTAAAGTCGATCCTGCTTCCGTCTCCGAGCCCGTCCAGCATTTCCTTTTTTATCGTCACCGTCTGCATCGTGCCGGGGACAAGTTTCAGATATTTCTTTTTAAGCAGCACGTTTTCCGCCGCCTCTCCCTCCGCGCCGGTACCGGACGAGGTGACAACGAGCGTCGGTTTGCTGAAGATGTCCGAGACGCGGAAATAAACGCCCACGTCTTTCTTCGCAGTGATCACCTGCGGGACAACGTATCTGACCTTTCCGTCCGCTTTTAATCCGACCTTGAATCCGCCTTCTTCGCAAAGCTTTTCTTCAGCGCTCTTCGTGCAGTCCTCAGCGTTTTCGCGCAGCTTTCTGACCCTTTCTGCGGCCGCTTCTCCGGCGATCCGCGCCTCTTCCGCGGCAAAATCTGCCAGATCGTGTACGTGCAGTACGTTTCCGCACGAATATATTCCGGGTATTTCGGTCTGGCGGTCCTGGTCAACTTCCGGGCCTTTAGTGGCCGGATTGAGTTTTATGCCGCAGGACGTGGTCAATTCGTTTTCGGGTATGAGTCCGACGGAGAGAAGCAGCGTGTCACACGGGATGTACTGCTCCGTACCTTTTACGGGTACGCGGCCTTTACCCGGAACGCTTTCGACCTTCGCGATCGTAACTCCCGTCACTCTTTCTTTTCCGTGAACTTCAATGACCGTGTGGCTCAGCAGCAGCGGAATATTAAAATCGTTGAGGCACTGCTCGATATTGCGCGCAAGACCTCCCGAATACGGCATAACTTCGCACACCGCCTTGACCTTCGCGCCTTCGAGCGTCATACGCCTGGCCATAATAAGGCCGATATCCCCGGAGCCGAGGATCACAACTTCTTTGCCCGGTAGGTAGCCGTACATATTGACAAAATACTGCGCGGCGCCTGCGGTAAACACGCCCGAAGGCCTTGTCCCCGGGGTATTTAGCGCTCCTCTCGGACGCTCCCTGCAGCCCATCGCCAGTATCACAGCTCCCGCCTGAACGGTAAACACGCCCAGATCAGATGACGTTCCCGTTACGCGCAGCTTACGGTCAATATCCAGCACCATCGACGACATGCGGCAGTCGATATTGTATTCTCTTACCTTCGCGATCAGTCTGGCCGCAAATTCGGGTCCGGTCAATTCTTCTTTGTACATTTCGAGCCCGAATCCCGGGTGTATGCACTGTTTCAGTATTCCTCCGAGCCTTTTTTCGCGCTCGATAATAAGTATGCTGCGGTTTCCGTGCTCGTACGCCGCTATCGCCGCGCTCATTCCCGCAGGCCCGCCTCCGATTATTACGATATCGTATCTCAGATCTATGTTCTTCTCAGTTATATTTCCCTCTGCCATGTTCCGATCTTTCCCGGCTCTTAAAACCGTCCTTTTTGATTTAACCGTCCTCTTTGATTTAACCTTGCCTTTTTAGGCCATATTAAAGCCAAAATACGACTTGATTATTTATTGCTTCGTTTTTTTTACGTTGATGTACGAGCCTTTTCCGCTCTTTGTAATATCCGTAAACGGCACTCCGAGCGATTCGGCTATTATCTTTACGATATGCGGCCCGCAAAAACCTCCCTGACAGCGTCCCATCTGCGCCCTGGTCCTCATTTTTATGCCATCCAGGTCTCTCGCCTTCGGGTTCTGGCGAAGAGCGTTCAGTATCTCTCCTTCAGATATCTTCTCGCAGCGGCAGATGACGTGACCGTATTCGGGCTCCTTCTCGATCGCCTTGTTCCTCTCCTCTTTATCCAGCTCGCGGAACCAGTGGTACGCTCTACGGGTCCTGACGTAATTTTTCTTTTTAACGAATCTGACTCCGGAGCGTTTGATCAGTGAGGCCACATACCGTCCGATCGCGGGCGACGAGGTGAGGCCCGGGCTTTCGATCGCGGCGGCGTTGAAGAATCCGGGAAGCGGGTTGTTGATTATAAAATCTCCGGTGCTTCCGACGGCACGCAGGCCGCAGAAAGAAGTTATGACTGAACCGGTATTGACGCCCGGCATCTCCTGCCTGACCTGAGCAATGATCTTATCGAGCCCTTCGGCGGTTACAGAAACGTCGCTCTTGTCAGAAATATCGACCGACGTCGGACCGAGCAGCAGGTTCCCGTCGACAGTCGGGGTTATAAGTATACCTTTTCCCATCTTAGTGGGCGTGCGGAAGATAGTATGCGAGCAGGCGTCTCCGGATGTTTTATCGAGCACCATGTATTCTCCGCGCCTGGGCGTTATCGTGAAAGAATCGTCTCCGGCGAGACGCGCGATAACGTCAGAATAAACGCCGGCGGCATTGACGACGTTTTTAGCTTCGACCGTGCGTCCGTCTTCGGCGGTGATAACAAAATAACTTTTATCCGCGCTGCCCATGCGCTCGATCACTGCAACTTTATAGTTAAGAAGCAGTTCGGCGCCGTTGTCCATAGCGTTTCCGACAGCGGCAAACGTGAGTTCGTACGGACATACGATCGCTCCCGTGGGGGCAACGAGCGCGCATTCGGCTTCTTTCGCCAACCCGGGTTCCATTTTATGGAGTTCTTCTTTTTCGGCAATATACAGATCTTTTACTCCGTTGCGAATACCGCGCTCGAGCAGTTCTTCAAGCGTTTTTCTGTCTTCAGGTCCAAACCCGACGACCAGAGATCCGTTTCTCTTGTATTTTACACCCAGATCCCTGCAGACCTTTTCCATCAAACCGGAGCCTTCCACGTTGAAGCGGGCTTTGAACGTCCCGGGTTTTGCGTCAAACCCTGCGTGGACTATAGCGCTGTTCGCGCTGCTGGCGCCTCGTCCGACGTCATTTTCCGAATCGAGCAGACATATATCCAACTCGTACGCGGACAATTCCCGGGCGATCATCCCTCCGATGACCCCGGCTCCGATTATTGCAACTTCAAACATATAAGCAGCACTCTCCCAAATCACTTTTTGTAATGCTGATTATACCATCTGAAAGCGCCGATGTCAATTTACGCCGGCCTCCCGGCTCAGCTCTTGCACTACACCGTTCTGTCTGCCCGACGCATCCGGTCATTTCTTTTTGCGCCTGATCAAAACTGCCGCCCCGGCTGCTCCTGCGATAAGGAGAGCCGCTGTCCCGGCGATCGCCGCTATGGCTCCCGCCTTCAGTTTTCCCGGCTTTTTATCGATCTCTTCGCTGCTTTCTCCGTTATCAGGGGTCTCGATTGGAACGACTTCGTCCGGGTCTCTATCCCCGGCCGGTTCGGTCTTAGATGAAAATCTCGGATATTCGATAGTGTTATGGCTCTTCATCTCAGGCAGTACGGACTTGTCGGTCAATAACGCGGTCTGTGTTGTTCCGGTACCGCCTGCATCCACCGCGAGCGCCTCATCGTATGACGCCGAAGAAACCTTGAAATCGTCAACGTATATCTGCGTGCTTCCGGCTGTGCGTACCCCGACAAAATAATCGCCTTTTTCAAG
>DBVV01000139.1:13447-16308 GCA_002308795.1 Mageeibacillus sp. UBA1255
CCGCTTCATTCCCTGCTGATTTTACCGAAAAGCTGACGGTGACCGTATTTTTCTTGAAATACAGCCCCTGGTACATGAACGTATCGCCCGAAACGAGCGCGCAATGGTTCGAGTCATCTGCGGGGTCAACGGCGAATTTGATATCGTTTCTGTCTCCGAGGCACGACCAGTTTGATAATCCGGATACCCAGCCTTTCTGCCCGTTCCGGCGTTCGAAATCACCGTTCTGGAAATCCGAAGCGGAATAGATCTTGCAGTCCGTGATAAGATTCGTCGGTTTTATTGAAAGGAGCGTGCAGCCTGAGGGATATTTGTTATTATATATCCTGACGTCGCGCACAGGAGAGTAATCATCCGTCTCCTCATTCGTGAACGGACCTCCGTAGTATGGGTTATCGCACCACGTCCCGACCGACGCACCGCCGCTCAGGACGTTGTCGTACGCGCGAACGTTATAGATCTCCTGAAGAGAAAGATCGGGATTGTCCGTGCCCCACGTTATGAACGTAAGACCGTGCCCGCCGAAAAGATCGCTGTGGCAGACCTCGATATCGTGAACGGAATTGTCCCTGTCGGTTTTAGCGTGCCACCAGCGAAGTCCGCGCGGATCGTTGTACGAAGACGTCATCGTCACCGCGTCGTCGTTTGAGAACATAAAGCACCGGTCGATCTTCACGTGATGCGTCGCAGCGCTCAGTCCGAATCCGTCGCCGGAAGCGCACGTGGCCTGGTTTAGCGTCACGTCGGAGATATATACGCGGCTGCATGCGAACAGGTTCAGGTGGTAGCAATTCGCTCTGTTTATCGTAATTCCGCTTATCTGTGCGTCGGTGCATTCTACGAGCGCCAGAGCTATTAAGTGGATGCGGTCCTCGCAGCCGGTCCAGATCGAAGAGCCGCTGATGCCGTCTTCACACTCGGAGCCCTGATCGTTCAGCCTGAGCTTACCTTTACCTGTTATCTTGATATTGTGCGCCTGAGCAGCCATAACAAGCGGATAGTTGTGGCATAGACCGGCGTGAGTCCAGTTCACGCCCGGTATCGAAACGTCGTGGCCTCTGGCAGGTTCGTACGGGTAGTCCGAGGCTCTGGGCGACTGCCACAGCACCGCGCCGGCGTCAATATAAAGCCACACGTTGCTCTTTACGTTCAGCGTGGTGACAATATATCTCTTCCCGTATTCCGTATCGTCTCCGGGGATGATGACACGTCCTCCACCCGCGCTGCTTACGTCGTCAATAGCTTTCTGTATCGCCGTCGTGTCGTTCGTGAATCCGTCTCCTTTCGCGCCGTACGGGCTGTCGGTGACCTTCACGTCGAGATTCATCGGAACGTCGAAATGGTACGGATTTTCAGAGAGATCGTAATAATTCTCTATCGTGAACCATTTTGAAACGAACTTTCCGCTCACTTCCGCGAAGAAATGCGACGACAGCCTCGTCATCTTCTTGTTCATCAGCGGGAAAGTGACCGTAAACTCCTGTCCTTCCGCCGCTGCCTCCGCGATCTTTTTCATTCCCGACTTTGAATAATTATAATTTGTTATCGAAGTTTCGTATATTTTAACCGTTTCTCCCGCGAATTCGGAGTCAAGCGTTCCTTTAACCGTCACGTTTTCACCGTCTGTCGTACACGAAACGACCTGCCCTGCATAATCGTAGATCTTTTCTTCGCGTTCGAACGTGATCGCGTCAATATATGCCGTGCCTTCGTTTGCGTCAACGGCTTCGAGCCTGAATCCCAGAAGGTAACCGGAAGCGCCCTTGACGTCGGAAACGTTGAAATAATAGGTGTAATACCCGGACCGCGGCAGTATCTCAAACTCTTTCGAACGAGAAACATCATATTCATTGTCCTTGTCAGTCACGAACGAGAGCCTGATTTTAGTCGCGTCCGAATCGTTTTTCATGCGTACGCAGAACGTGTTGCGAAGCGGCATCTTCATCGAGTACCTGTCTCCGGGTGCAGTATCGAGGTACGGTGAAGTGATCGAACCTGAGAGAGGCCAGACGTACTCTCCGTCTTCTGCCCCGGCGCGCTTCGCGTCTTTTTCGACCGATCCGGCCCCGGTACCGTCTTTTGCTTCCCAGGTAAACATCTTAGACGCGTCTTTTGAATTAAATTCGTAGTCAAGCAGAAGTACGTTGACTTCTACGTTTGAGAACTCGATGTTTTTCACCTGAGGCTGTGAATTATAGCCTTGTATGTAGAAATATCCTTTCTCCATAGAGCATTCCGACGTGTTTTTGCATTCTGAAACGAGTTCGTCGTTTATGTACCAGCGCAGAAGTCCGGGCGCCGTAATTATCTTGAAATGATACCATTCGTTTTTTTTCAGAGTGAACGAGGTGTTGGAAGTTTTAAGCGCTTCGGTAGGTTTCATGCGGCGTATTCGCAGATAGTTTCCGACTGTATTGAGTTCGAAGAAATACTCCGTATCGTCACATGTGTAGCAGAAGCCTACGTTCCCGTCAATGCTTCCGTACGTGTCGAGGGCTCTTATATCGTATTCGATGCAGTTGTACGAAAGCGGCTTTTTTGTTTTGATCCCGCTCAGGAAGTTCTTTTCGGGCGCGGTAAACGTTTCTGTTCCGCCGCTGTTCTTCACGCTCCAGGTACCTCTATCCCATTCGGGTCTGTCCTCCGCGTGTGCTCTGCCTGCGCCAAGCGTCGCTACTGTGATCGCTCCCGCTACTATCGTTCCGGCGACTGCGGCCAATAAAAATTTAGACATATTGAAACCTCCTGATGTGGCAAGTGGCAAATGGCAAATGGCAAGTGGCAAATGGCAAATGGCAAATGGCAAATGGCAAGTGGATTATACGCCATGAGCGCGGAATTATCAATCTCCGGTACGGAGC
>DBVV01000144.1:0-128 GCA_002308795.1 Mageeibacillus sp. UBA1255
TCGGATCTTACCATCATGTCTGATCTGTATCTTGAAAGCGGTATGCTGGCCAAGGCCGGCAGCTGTCTTGACGAGCTCTATGCGCGCAAAAAGACGCGCAGCATCCTGATGCAGCTCATCAATCTTTC
>DBVV01000144.1:227-3899 GCA_002308795.1 Mageeibacillus sp. UBA1255
AGCATAGACAAGATCAAGGGCAGGAACTATGACACCCTGATCGATCACCTTGAGAAGCTCAAGGCCACGGAATACATCGATTCCTGGGCGTACGAGCTGGCTAAGCTTTATCACAAGGCGGGCCGGAAGGATGACTGCATACGCGAATGCGACGATATCGTCATCTGGTTCGGAGACGGCGAATATGTGGACAGGGCAAAGGCGCTGAAGGCTTATTATCTGGGCGAGCTCTCCGGCATGATGCATTCGAACGGAAAAGAGGACGATCCCGAAAGGACCGCGGAGGAGGAGCCTGCAGCCGCACAGGGCACTGACGATTCCGGTATCGTAGAGATCATCGGAAGCGTGGAAGAGGCCACGGCGGCCGCATTGTCCGAAGAGGAAAATGACGCCGACATGAGGGTTGTTCGGGAGGAGGAACCCGCCGGAGTTGAGGAAGTGCCCGTAGATGAATCCGCCGGAACCGGTGAAGAGTATGATAATGAATCTGCCGGCACGAACCAGGAAGAAAGCACCGTAGGCGGGGAGTACGAAGAGATGATCCCCGATGCGGACGGAGACGGATCCGGACAGTCCGTGGAAGAAGCATCCGTTGGTGAAACGGAGAAGCAGGAAGATACAGAGGAAGAGGAATCGGATTTTGCCGAAGACCTTAGGGACTTTGAGCAGGATACCGAAGATATCAGGATCGCGGATGAAGTATTCGCACAGATAGAGGGCTACGAGGGCGGCTATATTGAGGTTGAGCCTGTTGATGTTTCAGGCGTTTTCGGCGATGAGGAATTTGCCGGCGAAGAACCCGTCTCACAGGAGGCCGAGGTTCATTCTTCAGGATCCGAACGCGCGGACAGCGCTCTCGAAGAGGACGTGATCGAGGAAGAAATGGAGCTCGAGGAGGACGAGGAAGAAGACGTATCCGAGAGTGAGGACGAGACTGAAGAAGAGTATGCTGCAGAGCCGGAGGAAGCGGGCGTAATCCGGCTGGCAGAAGTTGATGAGGCTGAGGATGAGGAAGAAGCCGGGCCCGCGAATGAGGCTGAGGACAGGACTGAAGAGGAAGCCGGGGATGACGACGGTATAGATGCCGGAGACGCAGCTGAAGAAGAGTATGAACCTGACAGCGAGCCCGTACAGGAGCCCGATCTTGACCCGCTGCCCGTTATAGACATCTCGGATGTTCCGACCGCGGAGAATACGCTGCCTGAGGAAGAGGAAGAGCTCGAAACTGTGGAGCACACTTTCAAGGGACTTGGCGGGACCGGTATCGCGAAGGACAGCCTGCTTGCCGCTTTTCTTGAGAAGAGAGACGCTTCTCTCGAGGATTATTTCGGATTCTTTGCTTATCAGCGTGATATCAGGGGTCAGCTGATCAAGACGATCGAAATACTGCTCAATCCCCAGATTAAGAATAAGGGCCTGATCGTTTCGGGCGAGCACAACAGCGGAAGCAAGACCATTATAAAGGGAATTACAAAGATACTGTTTCAGAGCGGATTCTTAAAGAGCCAGCAGGTGGCGTTTACCGAGGCTGAGAAGATGAATACCATGAGTCTCGAGGACAAGATGGAGCGTCTGCTCGGATGCTGCCTGATGATCAACAACGCGGGCAGGCTCTCAGCGGATGCGGTTGCGAGACTCCTTAAGGCAAATGAGAAATTCGCCGGAAGAACGGCAGTGATCCTCACCGATTACCGCAGCGAGATCAACCGGATGCTGAAGGATTACCGCGAGATAAACAGCATGTTTCCGCAGCGTGTCCACATTCCTTCGTATGACATGGAGGACATGGAAGACCTGCTGTTCGTGAGGCTGAAAGAGAACAGCTGCGTGATCGAAAAGCAGGCTTATCAGCTGGTAATGAAGAAGCTCAAGGCGATCGTGAAGGAGACCAAAGAGGGCAGCCTTGCGGAAGCGGACCGCTTTATCGGAGACGTGATAGACAGCATGGAGACCAGAAACGCGAAGAAGCTCCTGGCAGGCGGCTTCGGTCAGGTTAAGAGCAATGACAGGACCGTGACCGTCGCGGATGTTGAAGCGTAAACACAATTTTGAATAAAAAAAGAAGGTGCAGATTGCGGCAATGCGGTCTGCACCTTTTTTTTCTGTTTGGGAAGCGTCAAACAACGAACTGAAGATCAATCTCATTCTTCAGATTCTGCCCGCCCTTTGATTCCACCTTCTTTGTAACGTGGAGCGTGTAGGTCTCGCCCGACGCATAGGCTTCGAGCGGCTCTATCTCGATGGCGCGGAGGTCGGGATTATATGATATCTTGGTTTCAACCTTCGAGTTCTGGCTGGTGTACACCATAAGGTTATCATTGTTGACCGTGGCGGGATTTAACGGGATGTTGAAAACGATCCTCCAGATAAATTTACCCGTGCGGAATTTGAGGTCCTGCTTGACCAGACGCTGATCTTCACCCGTAACGGAGAGGATATTGAGATAATTGGGCATCTGTTCCGTTCCTTTCTGAAAATACTCTTTCCTTTGCGATTATTATACAACGAAATCGGGAAAAGTAAATACAGGATTGGGCATTATGAGGGGTTTACATTTTCTACTGTTGTGTTATAATTGGTTTAACCATAATTATGACATATATGTCTGAATTATGTCATCATGATTATTAACTCGTTTTCGGAACGAATCATATAGAGGTGAAAAATGGAACAGTACATTATAAAAGGGGGCTGCAGCCTTGCGGGTGAAGTTGTCATCAACGGGGCAAAGAATGCAGCGCTCGGTATTATTGCGGCTGCGATAATGACAAATGAGCCGGTTATCATCGAGAATCTTCCCGATGTTCTTGATATAAATGTTTTGCTTGACGCCATCAGCGAGATCGGTGCTGTGGTTGAGAGAATCGACAGACACACGGTGAGGATCATCGGAACTGTCACCAGAGTTGAGGTTGACAACGAAAGCATGCGCAAAATGCGCGGATCATATTATCTTATCGGTGCGCTTCTGGGTAAGTGCGGAAGTGCGCAGGTTCCCCTTCCGGGCGGATGCAATATCGGAAGCAGGCCGATCGAGCAGCATACGAAGGGCTTCAGGGCTCTGGGAGCGGATGTGGACATCAGCTTCGGTATGGTAAATGCCAAGGCGGAGAAGCTTACGGGGAACCATATCTTCTTTGATCTTGTCTCGGTAGGCGCGACGATCAATGTTATGCTCGCATCGGTTCTTGCAGAGGGCCAGACCATTCTCGAGAACTGCGCGAAGGAGCCCCACATCGTTGATGTGGCGAACTTCCTTAACAGCATGGGAGCGAACATCAAGGGCGCCGGAACCGATGTTATCAGGATCCGCGGAGTCGAGAGTCTCCACGGAAGCACCTATTCCATTATCCCCGATCAGATCGAAGCGGGCACGTTCATGGTTGCCGCCGCGGTCACGGGCGGAGACGTCACCGTCAGAAATCTTATTCCGCGCCACCAGGAGTCATTGACCGCGAAACTTGAAGAGATGAACGTCGGAGTCGAGGAGGGCGAAGACTGGATCCGTATTTTCAAGAAAGGCACAGTCAGTTCCGCAAACGTTACCACTCAGGTATATCCGGGATTCCCTACCGATATGCAGCCTCAGATCTCCGTACTTCTCACGCTGGCCGAAGGAACGAGCCAGGTCACTGAAAGCGTTACCGGATTCAGGTTCCAGTATACGGAAGA
>DBVV01000144.1:4035-9111 GCA_002308795.1 Mageeibacillus sp. UBA1255
CTTCAGAATATTTATTGCGTTGACCGCGGATACGTACGGTTCGAAGAAAAACTCAGAGGACTCGGTGCGCATATTGCCCGCATACACGATTCGGATAATCAGATATAAATGTTAAAATTTTGCACCTTATTCAGCGGCAGCAGCGGTAATTCGACGTTTATCGGAACAGACAGAGCAAAATTACTGATCGACGCGGGTGTCACCGCGAAGTCTATCGAACAGGAGCTTCGGCTGATCGGAGAAGAGCCGGGTGATCTGGACGTGATACTGATCACGCACGAACATATCGATCACGTTAAGGGTGCCGGTGTTCTCGCGCGCAGGTACGGCACTAAGATCGCTGCGAATTCCAGGACCTGGCACGCTATGGAAGCGCTCGTCGGGAGGATCGATCCGGAAAACCGCATCGTTACGGATGACACTGCCGGCTGCCTCTATATAGGCGGTCTCGACATATCGTCCTTCCCTATTCCTCATGATGCTGCAGATCCGGTCGGTTATACTGTTTCAGACGGAAAGCATAAGATCACAGTCGCTACCGATACAGGTTCTCTTTCTGATTCTCTTTTGGAGCACTTAGAAGGCAGCAACGCGGTACTGATCGAGGCTAATCACGATATGTATATGCTGGAGCACGGGCCGTATCCGCGCGTTCTTATAGCCCGGATAAAAGGAAAGCACGGTCATCTCAGCAATTTGTCGTGCGGCGAGCTGGCGTCGAAGCTGGCGTCGCAAGGGACGCGCGCGATCATTCTGGGACACCTGAGCAAAGAAAATAACGTTCCTGACGTCGCGTACGGCACAGTGAGGCGGGCAATGGAAGAAGCCGGCGTTAAGATCGTTGACTACGCCGACGTGATCCCTCCCGATTTTTTCGGTCTGGCAGGCCATCCCGGCAATGACGGCGTATCACAGCCCGAGGCAGGTCTTATCGTTGCCCCTCGCTACGGTCACAGTAAGGTTATTCTGATATGATCAAATTCAGCCTGATTTGCGTTGGCAAGCTAAAAGAAGAGTATACAAAAAAGGCGCTTTCGGATTATTGCACGCGCCTTTCTAAATACGGTAAAACTGACGTCGTCGAGGTCCCCGAATCGGATATTGAAGGCGAAGGAGAAGCGCTGCTAAAAAAGATACCGGAACGGTCGTACGTGATCGCGCTCGATCTTCACGGCAGGATGATGGATTCTGAGAATTTCGCGTCACTTTTAGCCGCTAAAACGGTCGAGGGTCATTCGCATTTTGCGTTCGTGATAGGCGGCAGCGACGGTATTGCAAAAGCAGTCACCGACAGAGCTGATCTGCGGCTCTGCCTCTCCCCCATGACGTTCACGCACCAGATGACGCGCGTGATCATCGCCGAGCAGATATACAGGGCAATGAAAATAAACGCCGGAGAGACGTATCACAAATGACCGTTTCCCCGGCATAATTAAATTTATATCCACCAGGCTCCTGCCGTCGGTCTCAGATCCTGAACGTCAGGCATTCCAGGCCTTCCGCCAAAAGCGGCTGCATCGCCGCCCTTGCCTCACTCTCTTTTTTGAAAATGCAGATAAATGAGGAACCGCTGCCGGACATGAGAACGTTGACCGCGCCGATGTTTCCGAGCCGCGTTTTCAGGTATCTGAGCTCGTTTTTTAGCGAGAAAGCCGGTATCTCGAGCACGTTTTTAAGTCCGGAGGCGAAAGCGGTATTGTCCCCCGCATCAAGCGCTTCCAGGAGCCTCGTCGTGTCCGGCCTTGCCTCCGGATCAATCGTGATCGTATCGTATTTCCGATATACCTCCCACGTGTCCATCCCGAAGCCCGGCCAGCAAAGGAGGATCGCGAGTCCTTCGGGCGCGGGCAATGCTTCTACTTTTTCTCCGGTACCGGTCACGAGCGCAGTCCCGCCCGTCACCATAAACGGAACGTCCGAACCGAGTTTTGCGCCTATTTCCGCCATTCGTTCGTCGTCAAGGCCGAGTTCGAAATGTGTGTTGAATCCTTTTATCACCGCCGCGCAGTCCGCCGAACTTCCGCCGAGTCCGCCTCCTACGGGGATACGTTTTTTGATATTGATGCAGATATCTTCATGCGCTCCCAGTATCTGCGGGAATGTTTTCAGCATCAGTTCCGCTGCTTTATATGCGGTATTTCTTGAATCAGTCGGAAGGCCGCGCACGTCTGTCGTAAGCGTTATCGGCAGTTTATACGGAAGCACTACATTCTTCGGAGGCGTTCCGCCCTTTACAGTCGAAGTGATGACTATGCTGTCGCTCACAGGTACGGTCTGCATTATCGTTTCGAGCAGATGGTAGTGTCTCTGATCCGTGCCCTTTATATCGAGCGACAGATTGATCTTGCCGTATGCTTCCAATTCGGTTCTCTTATAAGTTTTTCCGGCCATATTGTCCTCGTCAACAAATAATTATAACTTGATTTTGCACGCTTTCGCTGCCTGTCGTTACAGGTTGTCAATTTCCAGCCCTTCGCACCGGTCGAGCGCGTCCTTGTACGCCACGACGCAAACTGCCCCTTCCGCGCAGAAGCGGTCAATAACGTCTGCAAATCTGTCAAGGTCATCCCACGTTGTCATCAGCCCTTCTCTGCGAACCTTGCGAAGCAGTTCGGGGGTGATGCCGCTGAACCAGTTGCTGTCACCCGCGCTGCCCATCTGGCGCGGCGACATAAGAGGCTCGGTCACCGTCGAAATGATGTATTTGTCAAGCGATACGCCTGAATCACGAAGCGAACGCAGATACGCCGAAATGCCTTTATTGACCTCGAGCGACGCGTCAGGAGAAGGATCACGGTACGTATACGTAAACATATTTCCGTCGTAGCGGACAGCTATCCCCGCGCCGTAAGCGCCTCCTTGCACTCTGACTTTGTTCCACAGATAATCGAGCGAGACGATCTGCGCGGCCACAGGCATCGTTCCGTCGAACGGAACGCCCGCGTCGTTAACGTTGTAGCCCTGTACCGCGAATCCGATCTGTGCCGGTATCGGGAGCCCCTGCTTTTGAGAGACCGCAGAAATGTATGCAGCGCTTTCCGGGCAGTTTCCGGCGCCGGTATCCGCCGAGTTTTTCGGGAACAGATCGACGACCGTTCCGGCGTCGGGGCTTTCAGTTCCCGTAAGACCTATGACCAGTCTGTCCTGAGTCAGGCGGTCCTTTAATTTAGCGAAAACCGTCCTGAGTTCTTTTACGCGCTCGTCGAAATCTTCGGCAAGGCTGTGAGAATAAAGGATCATTGACCTCCCGGCGACTGCCTCGGCGATCGCGCCCGTTGAAGAATAATGCGAAAGCGCCTGGGTGATCCCCAGACCGTTTCCGGAATAGACCGGCATCTGCTTGACCGACTCGTCGTTCTGAAGCGCGATCTCCCTGATCTTATCTCCGTCATCAAAAGAAGTATTTAGAAGTATTTCCGCAACGAGTTCGGCTGCATCGGCAAATCCGTTCTTCAATGCGCCGAAAGACACTGCCAGATGTGCTCTGCCGCGCCGTTCCTCTCCCGGAATGCTCTTCGCGTCTATCCATACCTGGAAACGCCCGAGCTTCTTATTAATCTCTTTGCGAAGCGTAAGCGCGTCGTATTTTTCAGTAGCCAGCGTCCCGTAGTACTGGTCCGCTCTCGAGAGCACGGTAAGTTCTTCCAGCGTAAGATCCGATATATTGAAATACAGATTGGCGTAGTAAATGCCGTTGGAGGGGATCTGGTGATCAAGCACCGTCACTCCGTTATATTTGCGCTCTTCCGTGGGGATTATGAACGGTTCGGTATCAACTTCCGAAAGATCGAGCACCGGAATAGTCGCGATCGCCTCCTGACTGTCGGGCGTCTGCTGCCATTGCGAAAGCCGCTCGTTGAGTTCGCGGTTCTCCTTGCGGTCCTTCTCCGTCCAGCTATTTGAAACGGCCTCGAGCCTTTTGTTCTCTTCTGCTCTTAACCGGTCTCCCTCGCCGTAATCCGGAAGCGCCAGCAAACTGACCAGCCCCGGTCCGCCGTCAAACATTTCTTTAACGAGTTCTTCAAAGCCTCCTTCGTCCATCATCTTTCTCAGGGCAGCAAAGTCCTCGTCGTATTCCATATATCTGAGCGGATCTCCGTCGTGGAGCCAGCCGGTAAGTCCGGACAGCGCACGTCTCAGCGCCCTTGGCTCCTCCTGCTCGCGGATCCTGAACTCATATCTCGATATTGACGCCTGAAGAAGGTCCCGGTCAATGCCCTCCTCCGCGATCCTGATTGCCTCGTCACATATCAGTTTCTTAAGCTCATCAGCCTTGCCGTCAACGACGTTCCTGCACGATATGTACGTATATGGCTGAAGTTCGATGCTGTCCGTGTACATCCAGATATCCTGCGCGAGGCCCGATTCGAGCACCCTGCTCTTCAGCGGGGAAGAATTGCTTCCGAGCAGCACTTCTGAAACGACGCTCGCGGCCATGCACTTTAACTTATCCTCCCACGTGCCGATGATGCGGCTCATCGCTAGTATTCCCCTGTTCTCCAGCGGTTCCGTTTCGGACAGCTCATATTTGATCGTCGCGCTGTGGCTCTCGCTTTTCGAGAAGGCGGGATCGGGGATCTTTTCGCCGCGGTCAAAGCGTGAAAGGTAGCTGTCAATGAGTCCCAGCGTTTTCTCAAGCGGCACGGCGCCGTCGATATAGATCCTCGAATTCGAAGGGTGATAATATTTTTTATACGTTTCGATAAACTTTTCGTACGTAAGTTCAGGAATATGTGCAGGATCGCCGCCGGAATTCACGCCGTACGGAGAGCCCGGGAAAAGCAGCGAGATGATCGTCTCCGACATAAGGTCGTCAACGTCCGAAAGCGCCCCTTTAATTTCGTTGAACACTACGCCTTTGTACGAAAGTTTACCGTCTTCGTCCTGTTCGATGTGGCGGCCTTCCTGATAGAAAATATTGGGATTCGTCAGGATCGCCGGATCGAATACCGCGTCAAGGTACACTTCGGTCAGATTCAGGAAGTCTTTCTCGTTCCGGCTCGATACGGGATAGACCGTCTTATCCTGATACGTCATTGCGTTCAGGAAAGTGTTCATGCTGCTTTTCAGCAGTTC
>DBVV01000144.1:9135-46078 GCA_002308795.1 Mageeibacillus sp. UBA1255
CCGCAGAGCACGGAATGCTCAAGGATATGGAACACGCCAGTGCTGTCTTCCGGAAGCGTTTTAAATGCGACGCAGAACAGTTTATTCTCTTCGTTATTGTCACAGAAAGCCAGCTCGGCACCGGTCTTTTCATGTTCAAATTCTATAAACGATCCGCCCGTTTCTTTGCTTTCGCGCACGCGCACGACGCGGAATCCGCATATCTGTTCACCAATCTGGAATATTCTGACGTCTTTCATATGCTTTCTTTTTCCTTTCGTTACCGTATTACCGATCGAATCCACGGCCTCGATCCGGCATCACTTCTGCTTGCTCTCTTCGTTTTTGAATATAACGTCGGCAATGATCGACGCCGCCAGCGCTGATCCTTTATCGCTCGGATGCGAACCGTCCGGATGAAACAGGCTGTCCGGATCTTCATCGGTGTAGAACCGCGCACCGACGTCGGCAATAAGTGCGTTATTGTCCTCTGCTGCCTTATGATACGCCGCATTTATTTTCCTGAACATTTCGTCGTGGTCAAGTTTCATGTCAGTGATAAGTTTGCCGCCGCGCTGATAAGCCCACGTACAGTAGAACACCGGCGTTGCCCCCATCTCCCGCGCGATCATACACAGCTTTCTCGAAGCGTCGAAAAACTCCTTCGGGAATTCAAACGTGCCGCGGCTGTGCTCCTGAAGCACTATATAATCCCAGTCTTTCTGAGCAAGCAGCGCCGAACATTTTTTGCAAAGGTCGTCATTCGGATCGAGCTGCTGCCACAGGCAGGCCCCGCCGCGCAGATTTCCGACGACTTCAGCGCCGGTAAGCTCCGCCAGCTTTACAGGCAGATCGTTAAAAAAAGTGTAACTGTTTCCAAGCATCAATATTTTCATTTTATTCCTCTCCCGTGACTCGGGGCAAAAGCCCTCCGTAATATGATGATCCGCGGATCGTAACCGTACCTTAGCCGCGGGAAGGTTTTTTCGGTCAACGCATCTCCGTTGTTTTGCCTGAGTTGCTCCGCCCTGTAACATTGAACAAAAACCGGTACAGATAAAATGGAGTAATAACGCAAAACTGGAACGTTGAACAGTAACCTGACTCTTAAGAGTTTTAAAAAAGTCGGAGCTGCCGTTGCCGACGGACGTTCGCCCGTTCATCACGGGCGGACGTTTCAAAACGCGTATGAAGCGTTAAAACGTTATAAAACGTATGAAGCGCCTAGAATTCTATCTCGAGCGTTTCGGTATTGTTGAACAGATCGAGCGCCGTCTGGAGCTTCGACAGTTCCTCGGACGTCTTCTCGAAATCCGCCTGTGCCTGCTTGGGATCGTAATTCGTGAGGCAGTAATCGATTATATTACCGCTCCGGATACCGGTCTCTCTGGTCTTCGGAAGTCTTCTGCGCATCGTATCGAGCCTGTCTTTGCGCCGGCTGAGCTGCGGCATGATGATCAGAGCCTGATCCGCGGTGATATCGAGACCCGGGAGCTTTCGGGTAGAGTTGAAGACGTTAAGAGCGTGCTTTACGGTGACGATCTTGTCCTCGATCTCTTTAAGCTGCTTCTGCGTCTGTTCGTAATCATATTCTGGTCTAAGGCTTTCTACGTCCTCGCCGGATGCGACGATAAACGTGCCTGCCGACTGCTCGGCAGCCTCTAAAGTTTCATGTTCTTCGTTAAGTCTTCTCAGCAGTTTTGCCGCTTCAGCCGAAGTATATTTCATTATATCTGCCCCCTCGTTAATTAGTTTTCAGTAGTGGATTATACATTTAAAGCGCCGGTCTTGTCAATCGGAGCAAGCCTCCTTCTGCCTTTCCGGAACGTGACAGGCGATCTCGCGGTACAATGCCTCTAGACTCTCAATCTTCCAGTCCGGAGTAGCACCGTTGCCCATCGTGATCATAAACCTGCCGTCAGGGCGCCAGAACGTGTCTATCAGGTGGTCAGCCTCTTCCGCGACCTCTTCGGGCGTGCCGTACGGTATGATCTTCTGTACGTCGAAACCTACCAGGATGCATATGCGCCCTCCGTATTTTTCAGCGATCATACGCTCGTCCATCGTATACTTTTGTATGGGATGTATCACGTCCAGCCCGATCTCGATAAAATCCTCAAGGAAAGGCTCGATATTGCCGCAGGAGTGAAGCCAGAAGTGCATTCCCAGGTCATGTGCCTTGTCGATCATCTGCTTATAGTACGGCTTAAAAAATTCGCGAAACAGGTCGATCGAGAAAAACGGTCCGGTCTGGGTGCCGATATCGTCTGACGTGAATATGGCGTCAACGTCATACTCCTCTTTCGCACGCTCCATTGCCCGGATATAGAAGTCGGTCAATGCCTGGTACATCCTGTGTACCTCGTCAGGATAATCGTAAAAGTCGGTCAATGCGTTCTGCATCCCTCTAAGCGACCAGTGGCGCTCGAAAAGGCAGAAAAACCACGTTGCGGTGAGGTATTTCCTGCTATCAAGTTCCACCTTGGGTAAAAGCGAAGGAGAGTCTGCCGAAGGAAAATGCTCGTACATTTTCTCTATAAACGCCTCGTCCTCCCAGTCTTCTATATAAGAGTTATTGTCGAGCGCTCCGTTTAACTGGTTTACGCTTCCTGCAGGAAGCCAGCAGTACTCCGGGTCTTCAGTTGTCCCCTGGAAGACTCCGGGCATATTAAAGTACAATACGTCCATATCATAAACATGCCTGTTCTTCCACTCGATGACATCCCGCATCTTATCGCCGAAAGCGTGAGGATACACCCAGAAATTACACAGGTTAGGTATCCGTTCATCCGAGCGCCTGCCTTCGATCACGTTTTTCATTTCCTGTTTGGTAAGGTCACGCATTTGATGAGCTCCCTCCTGCTTTTTATGATCACCTGCCTGATTATAGCGCAAAAAGCGGTCAAAAACAAGGAACCGTGCTTAAGCTGTGCCTAAGCCGCTTTATAAGAGCCGTCCGGACTTTTCGCCATTCTGATCTCTTTCAGAAACCTGCTGTCTTCTTCTCCGCGCATGCCGCGTTTCAGAGGCCGCGACAAGATCAGGTACTTCCTTGCCCTTGTCATTGCCACGTATAAAAGCCTCCGTTCTTCTTCGACAGCATCGCCCGCAGCTTCGTTTCCCGGCAATTCGCCCTCGAGAACGTCAATAACTATCACCTTATCATATTCAAGACCTTTCGCCGAATGTATCGTTGACAACGTCACTGCCGGTCCCTGTGCTCCCGGTGATCCTGCCATACATGTCTTCCGGTCTATTCTGTCGAGCAGCCTGACAGCGGACCGGTATGAATCAGTATTTTTTGTTAGAAGGCGCAGGAAATCGACCGTCACCGATACGGTTTTAAGATCGTGACCTTCCAGGCGGCACTGCTCCTCCATTTTATCCGAAAAACCGGCGCGGATAAGGTCTCTGAATATTGACGACGGGCCGGGGACAACGAGCCTAGCGTTCCTCTCTCTTTCGAGTATTTTCATAACGCATTCCCGTACGGCGGTCTGGTCCCACGCGAGCGGACAATTCCCTTCGCACGCGAACGGAATGCCTTTCAGGAGCATTGCCGCCCTTACGGGTAAAGACGATATACCGTTTCTGTAAAGCACCGCCATACTCTCGCCGCGCATTGCCGACTCCTCCGCCTCCCGCACGCAAAAAAACGCCTGTTCCGTGTCGTCCCGATGGGTCTTCATGCAAAAACTGGCGTCAATATGCTCTTTAGTCGTGTAAAGATGCTTATCGAACCGCTTTTTATTGACGCTGACGAGCGCCGCGGATGCTTCGACGATCTCTGGCGTCGATCTGAAATTCCTGGTCAGCGCGTACCTGGCCGTTTCCGGAAATTCTTCTACGAAATCAAAAAGGCATTGAGGTTCCGCCCCGCGAAATCCGTAAATGCTCTGATCATCGTCGGCGACAATAAATATATTCCCGTTCGCCGATATTTTCCTGATCACTTCGTACTGTGCTCTGGACAGGTCCTGCGCTTCATCGACCTGGATATAATCGAACGAGCCCCTGATCTTTTCGCATATCTGCGCGTTCTCATTTAGTATCGTCAATGCGTAGAATACCATATCGTCGAAATCGATGTATCCTTTTTCCGCTTTTATCCTCGAATATTCGCCGGCGATCTCCTTAAACCTCCTGACCTGGTTAGCGCCGGACGGGCGGGAAGCTTTTGCGTCATTATCGTTGTCCCCGGCTTCTTCGGCCTTGAGCATATCTTTTTCTTTCCTGAAATAGCCCTTAAGCCTTTCTAACATTGCGTCGTCCGGTACGGAGCCGTTGTATTTGCGGTATATACTGCTCAGGATCACGTTTCGTGGAGAATCTTCGCCCTCGATGCGCGTATATCTTTTTCCGGTGATCTCTTCGTATTCTTTTATTATTCCGTTGCAGAATGAATGTACAGTCGCGAAAACAGGCGTTTTATCGATCTCTCCCGAAGAGTTTTCTTCGCGGTAAAGTTTCAGGAATCTCTCCCGCATCTCGTCTGCCGCAGCGTTTGTAAAAGTTACGCAAAGCAGGCGCTCCGGTTTTACGATCCCTCCGGCGAGCCTTACCGCTCTTTTTGTTATTACTGTAGTTTTTCCGCTTCCGGGACCTGCAAGCACGAGCGCAGGCCCTTCGTTGTGAAGAACAGCCGCCTTCTGGGCGGGGTCAAGATCATACGTCACAGTATTGCCTCCGGTCGATACGGAAAAGCGCGGAAAAACACCGGAGCAGGCGTCACGCGCCGGCGGACAATGCGTTTTCCTGTATCAGTATTCTTTCCTGCGTATCTTTGTAAGCTTGTTGATAAGCTTTGCGCAGGGTTTTTCGATGAGATACGTTACTGCGACTGCCGCTGTGAATGCGGCGATAACTGCGATCAATGTATATTTGTACATCCAGGGTCTGTTGCCTGCGATGTTGGGAAGCGTATCGCCTTCCCAGAAAGGAATTTTGTGTGTCTTGAGCTGTACAGCTATGACCTGGTGCCATATGTACAGGTTGTATGATATGCCTGCCAGGAAATGCATAAATTTGTTGTCAAATATCTTTCTGAACCATTTGACAGAGAATATCACTCCGATGCATATCAGAAGGTAGAAAAGTGCGAGCAGGAAACGGAGCTCTAGCTGCCAGCGAAGGTTATTGGTCGATCCGGGCCCTTTCCTCAAGATGAACCGGACGGCAAGGAAAGATACTACGGCCATCAGAGTGAACAGAATGCCTGTAAAACGGCCGCGTTTTATATTATTGGCCACAGACACGAAGATAAGCGCGCCAAGCATACCGGTGGCGAAAACGCAGAGCATTGCCGGCATCTGATTGAGATGCCACCTGAAATTACCGTCATCCATCGGCATAACTTTGAACCGGATATACCAGTACGAAATTCCGAGCGTCGCGAAATACGTGAGCATCGGTTTTTTGCGGAAACACCATGCGAGGAACGGGAATATCAGGTAGAACTGCATTTCCACCGCTACGGTCCACAGAGCGCCGTTGAACGGTGTGGAAATATACGTTTCCGCGCTCATCGTCTGTGTGAACGTCATGTTAGCGAACATCTGGTGCCAGAGTGCTTCGTCTTTGAAAAATTCAGCTGCGGAAGCGTAATGCTTTCCCGGTATTATGAGTACGAATAAGTATACGAACGTGCAGAAATAATACGACGGCACGATGCGTGCGATACGTTTTATATAAAAGTTGCGTACTTCGTACCGGTCCGGAAGGCCGGGACGTTTTTCTCCTCCCTCGACCATATAGCGAGCATACGGAAGAAAGAGACAGAAGCCTGTGAGGAGGATCATCATATCTACGAAAAACGAGCCGTAGCGCTGCAGCCAGTCGAGTGAAATATTAGGGATCCCGAATTTTGCCAGAGCGGGAGTTTGAAAATTGATCGTCAGCCAGGACTGCTGCCAGAGGTGAAAGTGAGCAACAGTAATGATCGCCAGCGCTCTGATCCCGTCCAGCGCGCCAACGTATCCGGTGGGCACGACCTCCCCCGGCTTATCGCAAAACACGTTTTTCAGCTTTTTTGTAAACTCTCCACTCATTATCTGACGTTTCCCGCCGCGGATCACATTTTTTCAACAACGTCTACGCCGATCAGCCACAACGCAGTTTTAATACATTCCGCCGCGCAAGCTGTTAATTTAAGCCTTGCCTTCCTGATCTCTTCCTCCGCCTTCATAACAGAGCACGTATTGTAAAATTTGTTGAACTGCTGTGCAAGATCGGTAACGTACCGCGTCACGATGCTAGGTTCGAATCTCGCAGCAGCTTCTCTCACCGTATCGCGGAATGACGAAAGCATCCTGACAAGATTATATTCTTCATCAGACGTGAGCAGCGAAGCGTCTCCCGATCCGTAGTCGATCCCTGCCTCCTGTGCTTTTGAAAGCACGCTGCAGCCCCTTGCGTACGCATACTGAACGTACGGCCCTGATTCTCCTTCGAAGTCAAGGATGTCTTTCCAAGTGAAAATAATGTCCCTCTCCCTGCTGTTTTTGAGGAAAGTGTAAAGTACTGCGCCGATACCGACTTTTTCGGCGACAAGGTCCGCATTGTCCAGGTCCTTGCTGGTAGCGCTGTTCACGATGATCTCCTTTGTCTTCGCGACCGCCTCGTTCAGCACGTCCTCGAGCAGTACGACATCGCCGTGGCGCGTTGACATCGCCTTATCCGGGAAACGTACGTACCCGAACCCGACGTGTACACAGTCGTCCGCCCACTCGAATCCCATCTTTTTTAGCGTTCCGAAGACCTGCTTAAAATGGAGCGTCTGGGGAGTCCCGACGACGTAAACGTTCTTATAAAAATCGTAATGCCTTTTCCTGTAAAGAGCGGCGGCAATGTCGCGTGTCGCATAGATCGTCGTTCCGTCGGATTTCAGTATGATGCACGGCGGCATCGATTCGTCGTCAAACCGTACGACCATCGCTCCGTCGCTTTCTTCCAGTATCCCCTTTTCCTTAAGGATCTCCACCACTTCAGGCATTTTATCCGTATAAAAACTCTCTCCCGCGAACGAGTCGAAATCCACACCCAGCAGCTTGTACATCCTGTCGAATTCCTTCAGGCTGGCGTCAACAAAGAACCGCCACAGCCTTGTGATCTCCGGATCGCCGTTTTCGAGTGCACGGAAATTAGCCCTCGCGTCATCTTCAAGCGAAGGATCTTTTTCGGCTTCTTCGTGGAAGCGAACGTAGATCTTCAGGAGTTCGTTTATGGGGTCCTTCATGATCGTCTCTTCATTGCCCCAGAGTTTATACGCGGTGATTAGTTTTCCGAACTGCGTCCCCCAGTCTCCCAGATGATTCACGCGCACCGTATCGTAACCCAGAAAGCTGTAAATGCGCGCTATAGAGTGACCAAGCGCCGTTGACACCAGATGGCCTATATGGAACGGCTTGGCAATGTTTGGTGATGAGAATTCAACGAGAACCGTCTTTCCGGCGCCTTCATCCGACCTGCCGTAACCGTCTTTAAGCTCCGTGATCTCGTCTACCGTAGCTTTTGAGATGGCACCGCGGTCAAGGTAAAAGTTGAGATATCCGCCGGCGGCAACGACTTTCGAGATCATTCCGGGCAGTTTATCTTCATTTATTTTTTCCAGTATTCCGGCGGCGATAGCAGGAGGCGCCATTCTGAGCGTCCTTGCCAGTTTAAAGCATGGGAACGCAACGTCGCCCATTTTCCTGTCAGGCGGTGTTTCGAGCGCGTCGTACACCATCCCGGCGTCAATATTTTCGTTTGCCGCCGCTATCAGCGCGGCTATTATTTTCTTCTCATCCATTTTCCTGATTTTCCTCTTCCGTTTCCGGCTCTGTTTTCCCGGCCCTTTTTGTTCCGAATATCCAGGCGACGGTTAAAACGGCAAATATTATAGCCTGTATCCCCATACTGAGCGGTGAGAACGATACAAAAAAGCATACCGCCGCGGCAATTATCACTCCGCCCAGTTCTTTTTTTCTGCTCATCGCGCATATTATGCATACGATCATAAGCACACTGAACCAGACCACTGTGTTAAGGGTACCGCTTTTGTTGAAAAAGTTTCCGAACTGAATCAGAAAATCCTTCATATTGTCCCACCTCACGAAACCGTGTCACACTACTATATTTACGATCCTGCCGGGTACGACGATAACTTTTTTAACAGGTCTGCCGTCGATCGCAGCGATTATCTTTTCGTCAGCCAGCGCGATGGCTTCGGTAGCCTTTGCATCTGCATCTGCGGGGACGGTGATGCGGCCTTTGAGTTTACCGCTTATCTGAACGGCAAGTTCAAGTTTGGCCTTAACCGTCGCAGCCTCGTCGAATTCGGGCCAGGACTCCTCGTATACCATCTTCCCAGACAATGCCAGCCTCTGCCATATTTCTTCGGTGATGTGCGGGGCAACGGGGTTCAGCAGTTTCAGCAGTACTTTCAGGTCTCCGCGGGAGAGCGATCCTTTAGAGTAGATCTCATTGACCAGGCTCATCATAGCGGCGATCGCAGTATTGAATTTCATGCGCTCGTAGTCATCCGAGACTTTTTTGATCGTCTCGTGGAGCACGCCGCGAAGAGCATCCGATTCTGCCTCGCTGTCATTTACCATATCCTGGAGTTTCCAAACGCGCTCAAGGAATCTGAAGCAGCCTCTCGCACCGTTCGTTGACCACGGAATAGCCTGATCGAACGCGCCCATAAACATTTCGTAAAGGCGGAACGCATCCGCGCCGATCTCTTTTACGATATCGTCGGGGTTGATGACGTTGCCCCTCGACTTGGACATTTTCTCGCCGTTCTCGCCGAGTATCATGCCGTGGGACGTGCGTTTCTGATACGGCTCGGGACAAGGCACCGCGCCGATGTCGTAGAGGAATCTGTGCCAGAACCTGGAGTAAAGCAGATGGAGCGTGGTGTGTTCCATACCGCCGTTATACCAGTCGACAGGAAGCCAGTATTTCATTGCCTCTTCCGATGCTATCGCGTAGTCGCAATCCGGGTCGGTATATCTGATGAAATACCATGAGGACCCGGCCCACTGAGGCATCGTGTCTGTCTCACGTTTTGCAGGACGTCCGCAGCAGTGGCAGGTGGTATTCACCCATTCGGTCGCATTCACGAGCGGAGATTCGCCGCTGTCGGTCTGCGTATATTTTTCCATTTCGGGAAGTTTTAGCGGAAGCTGGTCCTCGGGTACCGGCACCCAGCCGCATTCGGGGCATTTCACCAGCGGAATAGGTTCTCCCCAGTATCTCTGGCGGCTGAACACCCAGTCGCGGAGTTTGAAATTGACCTTGCGAACGCCCTTGCCCTGCTCCGAAAGCCAGTCGATGATCGCTTTTTTAGCTTCGGCGACGGACAATCCGTTCAGGAAGCCGGAATTTACCATTGTCCCGGTCTGGATATCCGTAAATGCCGCTTCCTGCACGTTTCCGCCGGCGACAACTTCGATGATCGGCAGCCCGAACTTTTTAGCGAATTCCCAGTCTCTGTCGTCGTGTGCGGGCACGGCCATGATCGCGCCGGTTCCGTACGAATTCAGCACGTAGTCGGAGATCCACACCGGGATCTCGGTGCCGTTAACGGGATTTACAGCTTTAATGCCTTCCAGCGCGACGCCCGTCTTCTCTTTCGCGAGCTCGGTGCGTTCGAAATCGCTCTTTTTCGCGGCTTCGGCTTTATACGCTTCGACTTCCGCGTAGTTGGTGATGAACGCCTTAAGACGCTCCACGACGGGATGTTCCGGAGATACTACCATATAGGTGGCTCCAAAAAGCGTATCGGGGCGCGTCGTGTACACAGTAAGTTTTTCGTCGATAGCGGGGAGATAGAAATCAACTTCCGCACCTTCGGAGCGGCCGATCCAGTTGCGCTGCTGAGTCTTAACTTTTTCGATAAAGTCTACGTTGTCAAGGCCGTCTAGCAGTTTCTGTGCGTAATCTGTGATCCTCAGCATCCACTGTGATTTAACTTTGCGGATGACCTCGCCGCCGCAGCGCTCGCACACGCCGTTCACGACCTCTTCGTTAGCCAGACCGACTTTACAGGACGTACACCAGTTGATCGGCATCTCCGCCTTGTACGCGAGCCCTTTCTTGAACAGCTGGAGGAATATCCACTGGGTCCAGTGATAATAATTGGGATCGGTGGTATTGACCTCGCGCTTCCAGTCGAACGAAAAGCCGATCATTTTGAGCTGTTTTCTGAACCGGTCAACGTTCGCCGCCGTGACTTTCGCCGGATGCATATTATTCTTTATGGCGAAGTTTTCGGTGGGCAATCCGAACGCGTCCCAGCCGATCGGGAAAAGTACGTTATACCCTTCCATCCTGCGCTTGCGGGCGATAATATCCATCGCGGTGTTTGACCGCGGGTGCCCTACGTGCAGGCCGTTTCCGGACGGATACGGGAATTCGATCAGCCCGTAAAATTTAGGCTTTGTGTAGTCTTTCGACGCCTCGAAAGCTCCGCGCTCTTCCCAGATATCCTGCCACTTTTTCTCCATTTCAGCCGGTCTGTAATCACCGGCCTTATTAAAATTATCATTACCCATATATCTTTCCTCCAAAAAAAATATCCGTAAAATAAATCAGTTTATTAATGGAAAATTGAAAATGGAAAATGGATAATTAAGGTATCGCCGGAGGCGATGATTTAAAATATCTACCTCAATTTGCCATTTGCAATTTGCCATTTGCAATTTGCAATTTGCCATTTGCCATTTGCCATTATCATTCTCTCTCGCTCAGTTCCTGATATATCTGTTTCTTACCAACGTTTTTATATGCAGGTCTGATGATTCTGTTCGTTATTGCCAGCTCCTCAAGTCTATGCGCGCACCAGCCGGATATCCTCGAAATTGCAAACAGCGGAGTGTACAGCGCCTTGGGAATGTTTAGCATCGAATATACTAATCCAGAGTAGAAGTCAACGTTCGCACAAAGCTGCTTATCGCTGTGACGTATCTCCGCGAACAACTCCGGTGTGAGTTTTTCGATCCTTTCATGCAGCCTGAATTCCTTCTGAAATTCCGGGCCGGAGATCTCGACCAGTTCTCTCGCCTTCTCTTTAAGAAGATGCGCTCTCGGATCAGACAAAGTATAGACCGCGTGTCCGATACCGTAAACGAGACCGGTATGGTCGTACGCTTCTCCGCGAAGGATCTTAGCGAGGTAATCTTTAAGTTCGCCTTCATCGTCCCAGTTCTTAACGTGCGCCTTGATATCCTCCATCATATTCATTACCTGGAGATTCGCACCGCCGTGTTTGGGCCCTTTCAGCGAACCGACGGCAGCCGCGATCGACGAATACGTATCCGTACCGGTAGAAGTAACGACGTGAACGGCAAAAGTACTGTTATTGCCGCCGCCGTGCTCTGCATGAATGATAAGGCAGAGGTCAAGGATCTCAGCTTCTAACTGTGTATATTTGCTGTCCGGCCTGATCATCTGAAGCAGATTCTCGGACGTTGACAACCCTCTGGTCGGGTTGTGTATGTACATGCTGTGGCCTTCGTAGTAGTGCGATTTCGCCTGATACGCATATGCGGTCATCGTCGGGAACTGGCCGATAAGCCGTATGCACTGGCGCATCACGTTTTCGGACGATAGATCGTCAGGGTTATCATCGTAAGAATATGAAGCAAGCACGCAGCGGGCAAGTTTGTTCATAATATCCGGGCTCGGAGCCTTCATGATCATATCTTCGGCAAATCCGTTGGGCAGCCTGCGGTTATCGTCAAGCATCTCCTTAAATGCATTCAGCTCGGATGCAGTGGGCAATTTCCCGCAAAGCAGGAGGTACGTACATTCTTCAAACCCGAAACGTTTGTCTTTTTTGCAACCTTCGACGAGCCGGTCGACGTCAATACCTCTGTACAGAAGTCTTCCTTCTATGGGGGCTTTTTCATTCTCGGCAAAAATGTATCCGCGCACTTCGCCTATGCTCGTAAGCCCGACCAGCACTCCTGATCCGTCCGCGTTTCTGAGGCCGCGCTTTACATTATAACGCTCGTAAAGGTCGTTATTGATCATATCGGCGTTCATAGCCTGCTCAGACATTCTGGAGATCATTTCGGAATGATCCGGCACCGCCTCTATATCGTTTAGGTTAAGCATTATAATCACCTCTTTTAAAGGAAACACGGTTGCGACCGTGATATTTAATTTTACAAAAAACGCCTCCGGATGTCAATATTTTCGCTGCAGAGAGTTATTAAATGGTGAATCGATAATGGACTGATTAAATTATAATCAAAAAACCGGACCCGAAGGTCCGGCGTTTACTAATTCATTGTGAACCGTCCGGATTCATAAGTCGCTCATCAGAAAGTTCTTTTCTTCACGAAAACAACTGCTGCGCCCATAGCCAGAACGGCGATGACTGCGAACATTGCCACAGTTCCGTCACCGGTCTGAGGAACAGTTTCGGGCTGTGTCGCGGGCTGAGTAGCCGGCTGTGTCGCAGGCTCTGTACCTGGCTCTGTTCCGGGTTCAACCGTAGTCTCTTCGGGAGCAGGAAGACATTTGATCGTGAACGAAGTATCTCTGTTGTGGATCTCGGTGCTGTTGAGTTTAACGACTGTTCCGTCTTCGAGCTGAGCTACTGCGCAGATGTAATTATCGCCGGTGAGGTCCTGAATAGGAACGTAGATGCAGAATCTCTGGATATGACCCTTTGACTCCCAATCTCCTCCCCAGCTGCGGATAGTGGGTTCAAGAGTATCTTCGTTACCATCCAAAAATCCCGGAGCAAGGACGATCTCGTCATTTCTCATATAACCAAAGCCGATAACAGGCTGATGAAAATCAACCCATCCGGAATAACCGATCGAGATGCCGCTGTATTTTACAGCATCAAGTGCTCCGTCTTCTACAAATGCATCGGTGGCGTCCCTTCCGCCTAGATCATTAAAGTTCCAGAAAATATGGTCAAGGCTCATTCCAACCTGAAGGGATTCGTCGTAATTGATAACTTTATCAACCGGCTTGAAAGAAACGTTATCGGAGTTGTTAGCTTTGAACTCAACGTGAGCATTGGGATTTTTAGCACTGTTAAGTCTAACGACAGTTCCGTCTGCAAGTTTCGCCACGACGCGTAACGTGTAAACTCCGGCTTTTACAAGAGGAACAACTACGTTGTATCTTCTCGCGTACTGTCCGCCTGCAGCTTTTACAGGATCTTCTGTTTCTTCAATATAAGCGCCGTTGAAGATATCGAAAACAGGTGCGTCATCATCTATCTGGTATCCGAACATAGTGATTTCCTGTTCAAAACCGATCCAGCCTCTGAAGCCTAGAGCGTCGAAACTGCTAAGAATACTTGCCCCGCTCTGTGTGAGACCGTTCGCACCGAAACCTGCGTACCATCCGTTAAGATCCGTTACGTTGGCAGCGGCAGCAGATTGTCTGAGAGCAGTGCAGTTTGCGAGCCACTGAATGTCATCAAACGAGCAGCCGACAACGGTAACGTCGTCAACGTCCACGGTCTGTGCTGCATTCGCAGGAACAGCAAACAATGCGACTATCATCATTGCAGCAACTAAAATAGCAAAAAACTTTTTCATATTCCTTCCTCCTGTATATCATCCGCGGTAAGCCCGCGAAATATGGCTAAATTATATAATATCCGCAAAATGGTTGTCAACTGTTTTGGCATAGCTTTGTGCTGTTTTGCATATCATCTTGCGGCATTTCACAAGATCGTATCATCCGCCCAACTGACTCCATTTTTCGTTTGCCTGCTGCTGAAGTTTACCGAAAGCAGTCTGGAGGTCGGTCCTCCCCGAAAGCACGCTGTCCCAGAGCGACATCATATTGTTGTTTGATATAACGCTGGCCACTTCGTACGGACACTGAGCGACAGCAGTCGCCGGGCGTGTATTATCCGTATACGAAACGAATGCAGCGAAATTTTTGTCGCGCCACAGTTCATTTTTATCCTTCCAGAAATCATCTTCTGCGAGCGATTTTAATAGCGGGACGTCACCGCCGAGCTGACTGTGGTACGCACGTTGTCCGTTTTCGGTAAGGAAATACAGCGCGAGCGCTGCGGCTGCATCGGGGTTATCGGTACGGTTATAAACGACGTAACCCGTTGCCCCCGCGGAAACTGTATGATTTTCGAATGCCGGGAACGGGCAGAAATCCCAGTCTACTTCGTATTGTTCGTACGTTTTCCCGTACGAATCCATTAAAGAGAACGATACGTTGTACTGGAAGGCGACCTGAGTAAAATTAGCATCGCCCGGAGCGATCTTTGATATACGCGTGCCGACTTCGCCGGAAATATTCTGCTGCTGTGGATACAGCCATCCTTCCATAACGCCGTCATACATTTCCTGAATACCGCGCATTACTTCAGCGCTGTCGGTTATCGTTACCTTGTGGTTGATAGAATCTATCCATTCGCCGCCGTAAGCACGGAAGAACATCTGCCATACGACGTCCCACCACAGACGGATCGCAAGACCCATCTTCTCGGCTTTTCCGTCATCCCCTATCACGGTCAATCTGCGGCATATATCCTTGAAATCTTCCCACGGGGTGGCAACGGTGTTGTCGAAATCTATTCCGGCTTCATAGAGCATATCCGCGTTGTACATCAGCGTTGACAATCCGATGTTTCTTGGCACCATATACAGCCTGCCGTCGTACCTGCCGCAGTCGAGCGCTCCTGTGTAAACGTCGCCCATATTAATATTCATCGGCTTAAGGTAACCGTCCAGCGGCATCAGCGCGTTATGGTTGTAATGGTAGTTGTTAGTGTCATTTTCGTCGCACCAGAACACGTCACCTATATCCCCTGAAGAGATCCTGTTGGGGAATGTACTCCTGCTTGACGCTTCGACGTTCACCTTTACGTCCGGATAATCTGCCATGAACGCCCCGGCGATCGCCCTTACACTCGACATCATCTCTTCAGTGAAACCGGAATTGTCAACGGTAAACAGAATATTCCCCTTAATGTTAAGATCTTCCACGGTCTTATCCTGGTCAACGTCTCCGTAGTGTATCACCTGCTTTTTACAGGCGAACGTTCCCAGGAGCAGAATGATGCAGAGAATGATCCCGGCTGCGCGAAGAATGTTATTTTTCATGATCATTACCTCCGGACTTTTTCTTTCGTGCCATGGTGACAGCTGCCACCGCAATGCCTCCGGCTATGACTGCTCCTGCTGCTGCAGCTACCGGAATGACTGGAAATCTACTGCCATTATCATTTCTTTTTGCAGGTTCGGGAGTAGTATCCGAAACTACAGGCTCCTTTGCGCCTTCCATAGCGATCACAACGGCTTTATAACCGCCCAGAACAAAATTATCCCCTGATTTCTTTTCGGTGATCTTACCGGTATAAAGGTCGTATACGTCGTATTTATCCGGACCTTCCATTGAAAAACCGATCATTTTATCTGCTGAAGATGAATTAACCGCCACGATCAACTGACGTCCGTCCCTTACGTACGGACTGGTGAGGATCGCATCGTCACCCGAAACCGTATACCCGTAGCTGATCGAAGAATCCAGCGCGGCCATGAGGGCGTCAACGGATCCGTTGTTCTCGTATACGTATATAACAGGATCACCGGCCGCAGACAATTTATTTATGATTTCTTTGCTTTTTCCTGCAGCCGTTGATATTTCCGGCATCGAATCGACCCATATCAATCTTCCGCCGGCATTCCGGAATTCGAGCAGTTTATCAAGGACGGACGGATCGATCGCTCTTACCATCGGCATCACTATCACCGAATATGACGTCCTGCCGCATTCGAGTTTTCCGCCGTTTATTGTCCCGCTCAGCACCGCTTCGTCGTCAACGTAGTTGTAGTCGTACCTTCCTTTAAGCATTTCGTAGCATATGCGGTTGTATTTTTCGGAAATATCAGCGATCTTTCCTTCGTATACGGTATCAGCTTTCATAAGCCCCTGTACCGTCGCGATAGGATAATAAACTCCCACTTCCGAATTCATCTTTGCGCCCTCGAGCAGCACGTTAAGCCTGCCTACGCAGTCATTCAGCGCAGTAGCCTGGACCGAGTTATACGACTCCTGCGGATTAAGCATAACGAACTTATCCGCACCGTACATCCTTGTGATCACAGCACCTGCGAATGACGTCCCGAACGGATCAGCTTTAAAGTAATCATCTGCGATCGCCTCCGGATTAAACTCCACAAGAACGTGTTCTTTATTAGTGTTGCGTGCGGAGGACGAAGCCATTTTTATAGCAACGTAACTGCCTACGTACGTCTCGCTGCTCATGATCATCTTCGGACTGACGTGAAGAAGATCGCATCCTGCATAGCCTGTGCGGTTCATACACTTGAGGAAATCCCCGTACAGCGCGACGTGGTACGCGAGTTTTTCTTCAAGCAGCAGATGCCCTGAGCCTTTCGTGCCGTTCGCCTCACACCATTTCGCGATCTGGCCGAAATAGTTTTCCGAGGTCAGTTTCGCGACTGTTTCGTAGAAGTTTACGCGTACGACGAAGTCCTCTTCGCTGTCTCCGCCGTATAGCGATTCGACGTGGTCAAACAAGCTGTAGCCGTGCATCGCCTCGAATTCCGATGGCAATGAATCTTCCCACGGCACGAGAAATACCGATACTTTTCCGCCTGTATGTATAGGATTCGTCATATTGCTCGTAAAGAGGCTGGGTTCGTCTGTAAAGAATGCTTCTACACTGCCGAACGATGAGTTCAGTTCCGATTTATATTTTTCATGCGTCAGGCTGATGAATTTGGCGATCGCGCCGCGGCTCATAATATTGACGTACGGTCTGCCCTTTTGCCACGGATTGAGGCTGTCACGCTCGACCCACGCATCGTAGGTGGCAAATACCTTAAGCGTCCATTTCCCGTTCTCGTCGATATCGATCGTACGGTCCCTGAACCCGACAGATTTAGCGTTGCCTCCGTCCGGGATCAATACCGCGTGTTTTATCACGGCATATTCCGTCGGCAATTCGTAAACGCTTTTCCCGGATCCGCTTTTTTCTATCTTCGCAAGTCCGTAGGGCTCATATTCAGGAGCGCCCTCGGTCACCATTCCGTATGCGCTGCCTGAAGGCCACTGGTATTCGTCGTACAGCCACAGCTGATCCATACCTTTTTCAAGGCAGTATTTAAAAGCATCATCCAGAAGTTTGAACTCGCTGTCGCTCTTTAAATACCTGCTGTTGAAAGTGACGTTTGTCGTGATCCCGCCGTAGCCGTAACCCTCGAACAGCTTGTCCGCCACCGTCTTGTAGGCGCTGTCAAAGTTGTAGAGCAGCTTCATCATCCGGTACGATGCGCCGGGCCTGGTAAAACTGTCATAAAGCCATTTGCCGCTCATATCATTGTCCCCTGTATCCGTTCCGGAAAGTCCTGTGTATGCTTTTGCACTGTCGGCGGTTTTGAAGAACGCGATCGATTCGACCACGGCGGTCTCACCTGCGTTGACCTTTCCGGCAGAGCTTCCGAACGGAAAAAGTTTCACCGAATCCCGCCACGTGCCTGTCCGGTCGCTTTTATCAGATATATTTTGAAGTGCGCCGCTCATGTCGGCAACGACCGTCTGCCAGTCGTCCGTATCAGCATAATCGAAAGAGCCGTCAACTTTGCTTTTACCGTATCCTGCAGCGCACGTCACTTTTCCGCCCAGATCACGCCTGGAAGTCCTTATCCGGATCGCTATATACGGATATTTCAACACTTTTGCACTGGTATCCGCGAATCTGATCTCGACAGAGGGGCTTCCCTGCACGCGGCCCGAAGCGCCCTCTTTTCCTGCGGTAAGTAAAAGCAGGCCGTCTTCGAAATTAACGTGGCATGACGTGTTTACGGAGTAGTCCCACTCGCTCATACCGCCAAAGCTGATATAGTGCTCAGGCATTTTTCCGTCAGAAACACTCTCTTCGCTTTCGCTGCCTGCGCTTACATTAAAGCCGCTCTTTGCGGGAAAGACCGAGGTAAGTGCAAGCGCCGCGATCGCAGCGAATAACGCAAGCCTCAATATTGTATTAATTACGGCCCGCCTGCCCATTCGTTCAATTACTCCACTTGTACAGTCCCGCGTATGCGTCAGCTTTTGCTTTATCATTGAATATCGCGATCGACTCCACAGTCACCGTATACTCTTCGCCGAGCGTCTCGGACTGAGGATCAGCCTCGTCGTCATACGGATCGAAGCGAAGTCTTACCAGATCTCCGTTAAGTGTTTCGGGTATCATATAATCGGCTGCGGAAAGATCCAGTACGATGATCTCCCAGTCGCCCGGATGCGCATACGTCCACGGAACCATTGCCCAGCCGCGGCTGTCGCTTGTAGTCACATATCTGAGCTGTCCGACCCTGTCGCCTGCGTTGGCTTTGACTTTTATCGCAACGTAGCGGAACTCGGAAGCGGAAACCTTAGGATCCAGCGTGATCCACGCGTACGGATCCCATGCATCAGGAGTAAGCAGGACGCCTTCTTTCTCCTGCTCGATCAGCAGTCCGTTCCCCACCGTCATCTCGTCCGCACCGTACTGAGTGAAATCATAATAGTATTCTGTCCCTATATCGTTGAACTCGGGTGCATCCTGAGGCCGCTCGGTAGGCTTGTGCGTCGGTGCGGCAGTCGGACCGTCATCGGGTTTTTCCGTAGGAAGAGGCGTTTTATCCGGATCTTCGGGCCAGACGTACAGACCGGCGTAAGCCTGCGCCTTTTCGGGATCCGTAAAGAGAGCGAACGATTCGACGATCAACGTATAATCCTCTGAAAGCACGTCCGAGTCAAATTCATCATCGTAAGGGTCGATCCGGACGCGCGTAATGTCGCCGTCCATCGTGTTTTCGTTCATCAGGGCGGAGGAAGCGAGGTCAAGCACGATCGTTTCCCAGCTGCCCGGAGTCTTATAAGTGAAGTTGAGCATTGCCCACCCGCGGTCGTCGGTAGAGGTTGCGAATCTGAGCTGCCCGTTTTTATCATTTTTGTTAGCCATCACGCGCGCCGCAACGTATCGGTACTCCGCAGCGGGCAGAGGCTCTTCGAGCAGTATCCAGACGTACGGATCGTGTGCCTGCGGGAACACCATCACACCCTGCTCGTAATTTTCGAGTCCGGCGGCTTCGTTATTGTCCGGCACAAGGAAATTTTCGCCGTACTCCGTAAAATCAAAATATTTATCGGTATCCGGCGTCAGCGCTTCAGGCGTCACTGCGGGTGCCTTGGTTGCAGGTATTTCGGTCGCTGCGGGCTGATCGGTAACGACGGGTGCTTCGGTAACGGCAGGCTTATCCGTCACTGCGGGTGCCTGCGTAGGCGCTTTAGTCACATCCGGTACGTTCGTAGGTTCGCCTGTACTGTTCTGCGTACCGCACGCGCTAAGCAGTATAAGCACAAAAGCCGCCAATATTGCAATGATCCTCAAATTCGTTTTTTTCATACTGTTTCCCTCCCTGGATACCGGCGCGTTATGTGCAACTCTGTTAACGCCCCCGCCCTTATCGGAATATCCCGAAATTAACTGTTTTCATCATATCAAAACTGTTGTCAGGCAGTCAAGCAAAAACTCATTATGTGCCAAAAAAGTGTCCTTTTGTGCAAAAATCTCATTGCATCACATTACTTTTTCGCTCCGGTCTTACGCAAGTGCGCCTCCCATTCACGCGGGCTTTGTCCTGTATATTTCTTAAACACGCGGGAGAAATAGTAATTACTTCCGAATCCGGCGCTGTACGCGATCGCCTCCATCGTTACTCCTGATATTGATCGTACCCTCAGCATGTCCTTAGCGTGCTCGATGCGGCGGCTCGTAAGGAACTGAAGCGGAGTGCTGCCTGTCTTCTGTCTGAACAGTTCGCGCACGTGACTGCTGCTCATAGGTATTCGTGATACGGCAGCGGCCAGATCGTAATCCGGATCACTTTGATTTTTAATGATGTCGTCAATAAGCCCTGCAACGTACGGATTACTGCCGCGGTCTTCAGACAGCGTCAGCATATACTGGTAAAGCACTTCGTAAAGGCTGTCGACAATATTTTCGTAGTTCGACCTTCGCAGATTGTACTCGTTGTACATCTGCTTCAGTATGTTCAGGAAAACTCGCTCCTCAGTATCCCTGAACCGGAAAAACACGCGGCTGTTAAGATTATCATCGCTGAACGTGAAAAAGCAGCTGTGGAAATCCGTATCGGAATCGTCCTCATGCGGAACTCCTGCCGGGATCACGATTATATCGCCTTCGTGAAACGGCACCCGTTCACCCCCGATAACTGACTCGCCGCATCCGCTGAGATAATAAACGAGTTCCGTGAACGCATGCGAATGCGGTTCGATATGTCTTCGCTTATCATTTTTATATCCGATAGATTGGATCTTCATCGTTTAGCGGTGCCTTATGTATAGTGTCAGCTCTTTTTCTTCTTCGCCATTATTACCGCCACCGCAGCGATCGCCGCTGCCAGTACGACGGCGCCTATCACCACCGGTACGACCGGAAACGACTTTCCGGGGCCGGCGTTTTTGTTGTCGTTGTCCGTGTCGCCGTCAGATTTCCCCGAATCGGCCGTCGGTCCAGAAACTGATGAAGTTCCTGTAGGTGCTGTCGTTACTTCGGGAGCAGCTGTTGGCTCCGCAGTAGGAGCGGCTGACGGTTTTACAGGGAAAGCCACCGGGAATTCTCCGCCTTTTTCAGTCCATTCAAGGTATTTAGCCGAAAAATCAGCAGCAGCAGCCATATCGGTGAAAAACGCCACGTAATAAATATCCATCTGCGTATCATTCGTAACGTTTTCAAACATATCGAAACGGCAGTTAGCGACGTTGCCCTCCCAGAGCTTCTGATCACTGAAATCAACGTTCAAAAACTGTATCCCGTCTTCCTGTGCATATTTGTAATGAACGTTTTTTGTCTCTCCGTATCCGCTGAACACATCTGTCTGGAAATAAAGCGTTCCTGTACCGGACGTGGCTGATACGTCGGTTTTAAGTGCTATCTGCATCACTTTATACGCTGCGCACGGTACGGGGGCAATATATTTACTGCCGGTCATTTCTCCGAATGCCATCTCGATGAACGGGTCAGCGCCGGCCTGTATGGTCAATTTATACGCATTGGATTCGCTGTCCGAGAATGCGCTGTCGATCTGGCTCGTAAAATCCGATTCGAAGAGGGACTCGCAAAGCGCAATATTGACGTCGCCTGCCCTGCGGTCAAACAGCAAAAGGTCGAACGGTTCCGGGCCTGCCTCCATCCCCGGTCCTTCCGTTGGCCCCGGATCATCACCCGGGCCGTCAACGCCTGCCGCTTTCAGCCATGCGTTACCGTACTCGTCCGCGGCTGTCTGGTCAACGAAAAATCCGACGTAATATATTTCAAATTCTACGTCGTATTTGGACGTTGTAAGCATATCAAATCTGCAGTCGGCAACTGTTCCGGTCCATGACGTGTTTGCCGATGCGTCAATATTAACATACTGCAGTTTATCTGTTCCGGCATAAAGATATGAGAGGTTCTGCGATTCTTTGTAATCCATATTCGAGGTCGTCTGGAAATAGAACTGTCCCTCTCGCCCAGCTCCTGTATCAAAGCGAACTCCGTACTGTATTACTTTGTATTTATCTGCGCTGACCGGCTCCATTTTTCCCATCTCAGTGTAGGTCCCGAAAAGCATTTCGGCGAACGGGTCGATGCTTTCTCCCACGGATAAGACGAAACATTTTTTATCCTGGTCGAACGTGATATCCTGCACGTCGGTAAATCTTCCTCCGAAAAGAGGAAGGTACTGATCTTCATTATCGAAAACGAGGACGACGCTGTCGGAATTTACGGCATTTTCAGTATTTTCTGCATTTTCTGCCGCGTGAACACTTTTTAGCGGGATAAAACAGTTTACAGCTATGCATAACGCACACATTATCCCTGTTATCGCTGCAACAACTTCAGCTAAACGTCTGCCTTCTTTCATACCATACCTCCGAATATGCCTGCGAATCATTATTTGTTTCCAGAAGACCTCATGGCCGGTATAATTATATATGAATCGGCTGTATACTTCAAGAGAACGCGCCGCATGGCTTGCATACGGTTACGTGTTCTGTTAAAATTCGCCTGGGGTAAAGACTTAAGCAAACGTGATCCGCCCAAAGCCGGAAATATTGCCCCACGGAGGAAATGATATGTTCAAATCGAAAAAAAGCAGCTTACCGGTCGCACCGGCCGATATATTGATTCCCGGGAAAGATATTGACCCGTCCCTTTTCGCTGTCGTTGCGTGCGATCAGTTCACACAGGACCGGGATTACTGGGAACGCGTATATGAACTCCGCAGCGGAGTGCCTTCAGCGGCACACATCATGCTCCCGGAAGTATACCTTAACGACGGACAGGAAGAAGTTGACCGCCGCATCGGCATGATAAAAGAAAACATGCGGTCGTATATCGATCATAACATTTTCGACGTATATAAAAATACGATGATACTGACAAGGCGGACTTTCAGCGACGGCAGGATCAGGACAGGTCTCGTCGCGGCGATCGATCTTGAACAGTATGACTATACTCCCGGATCGGGCACGGCCGTCAGAGCTACCGAGGCGACGGTGATCGAGCGCATTCCTCCGCGCGTCAGGATCCGCCGCGGATCACCCCTTGAAATGCCGCATATCATGATCCTGATCGACGACCCCGGAAAGACCGTGATCGAGCCTCTGGACGAAGAAGCGTCAGATGACTGCGCGGCGATTTATGATTTTGATCTGCTTGAAGGCGGCGGAAAACTAAAAGGATTCGCACTTGACCGACGTAAATGCAAAAAAGTGCTCTTCGCGCTTGAAAAACTCGCGGATAAAGATGATTTCTGCCGAAAATATGATCTGTCTCCCGAAACTCCGGTGCTTTTGCTGGCCATAGGCGACGGGAACCACTCTCTCGCGAGCGCAAAAGCGCTGTATGAGGAAACGCATTCTCCGGAGCACAGATACGCTCTGGCAGAGATCGTAAACATACATTCGCCCGGGATCGTGTTCGAGCCGATACACAGGATACTTTTAGGTGTTGACAGCGCCGAAGTAGAAAGATCCGCCAGGACCTATTTCGGGGATGATCTGATCATACGTGAAACCGAAGGCTGCGGGTCACATCAGGATGCGGGTGAAATGTTTAAAATAAGATATATCGCGGACAATATTGACCGCTGCTGGTTCGTGTCTTCCAAACGGCACCTGCTCTCGGCCGGAGCGATACAGGACTTTATTGACGCATTCATTTCCTCACACCCCGGATCATCTGTCGATTATATCCACGGTGACAATGAAGCTGCTTCGTTCGGCCGCAGGGACCGCTCGTGTGCCTTTATATTAGAGGCGATGCCGAAATCCGACCTGTTCAAAACGGTAATAAAAAACGGCGCTCTTCCCCGCAAGACCTTTTCAATGGGTAATGCCGAGGAAAAGCGCTATTATTTCGAATGCCGCAGGATCGGCTGACCGGCCCTTAGCGCGGATATTCATGAAAGTCCGTGGTCATTCAAGGATATTCGTGGTTATATAATCGGCTCCGTGTTTTGCAAACCTTTCCGCGATCTCGGGATCGTCGATCGTCCAGAGATTTACTTCCAGGCCGCAGTCTTTCATCTCGTCAAATATATCGTCGGTAACGCCGGGATATGCTATATCGATGTCAACTTTATTATCCAGCACGAATTGTTTTACTTCGTCGTTCCATGCGCCCGTTAAAAACTGTGCCGGATGGCCGGGCAGATATCTTCTGACGGCGAGGATGTCCTGAGTGTGGAAAGATATGAATATCGTGTCCTGAAGGTGTCCCAGTTTATCGATAATATCGATTATTTCTTTCACGTATTCGTCCTCAAGAGGTGTTTTCAGTTCAAGGATCGCCTTTTTCCCGTAGTGACGGCATATGCTTATATATTCTTCCAACGACGGGATGCGGATATCCCAGAGGTCGTGCTCGCCGTATACACTGAGCAGACGGACGGATCTCAGTTCTTCAAACGTTGATGATTCCACGTCCATATCCAGCCCGGAAACGCTCTTAGTATTGCTGTCGTGTATGCAAACGTATTTACCGTCTGAGGTGCGGTGAACGTCTGTTTCGATCCCGTAGTATTTTTCTCTGTTTCCTGCGGCAACGAACGCGAGGTTCGTATTTCCCCTCTCCAGTCCGAAAAGTCCCTGGTGGGCGATCATTTTCGTGTTCCTGCTGTTGATCTTTACTGTGTCTGCCATATGCATCATTCTCCCGTTTTTCTGTTTATTCTCTGTTTTGCGTTCCGCGCCTTTTCGCGCTTTATGTGTCTATTTTATCCGCAAATCAGGAAAAAGTAAAGCCCCCGTTTCCGGGGGCATATGCTTTTAGTGTTTCAGTCTCAATACCTGCGCTTTCTTGCGGCTTCAGACTTTTTCTTTCTTCTTACGCTGGGCTTTTCATAGTGTTCGCGTTTTCTGCACTCAGCGATAACACCCGACTTCTGGCAGGAGCGCTTAAATCTCTTAAGAGCGCTGTCCAGCGATTCGTTCTCTTTTACTCTGATTTCAGTCATCTATTTTTCACTCCCTCCAACGGTAGCAGTTACGGTATTGGTTTTTATGTGCCATTAACCACGGTACTACCAAACCGGGTCATTTCATAGGCATTGGTTATTATACGCCATGACGTTTTACGTGTCAAGCGAAAAGATTATTTTTTCGCACTTCCGGACGACGTCCGCCATGACCGCGTATTCTTTTCCGTGTCTGCCTGCTTCCAGTCCGGAAACACGTTTTTGCGCTTTCTCCATGACCTTTCTGTAATAATATTTCGGGAGTTTTCCGGTATGACCGGTAAACTGCCCCGGTTCGAATCCTTCCCCGGCTTCGAATCCGGATACAGCATAATCGAATTCAGGCGTTCCCCCGACGTAAACACACGATACGATAAGATATATCATGCCTCCGTCGCGTACCGCCGATTCGCGCACGTTAGAAAAGCATGCAGAATACACCATTCTTCTTACGAATTCATCGTGCGTATTCGGACATAAAACGAGTTTCGCGCCTGGAAACAGTTTCCCGCCGCGAAGTGCTTTATATATTATCTCGCACATGAGCATACCGCCCATTCCGGCGATCGTAATTTCGTCTGCCTCTCCGGGAATGATCGCATCCAAACCGTACGCACACCGCGCCGAGACCCTGCCGGAGACGCCGAACCGCTCGATATTTTCCCTGCATCTCGAAAGAGGCGCTTCACGTAGGTCGCAGGCGATCGCACGCTCGGCTTTCCCGTCAAGTACACTCGATATCGGCAGGAGCCCGTGGTCTGTTCCGATGTCTGCCAGGCATCTGGCTCGTCTGCAGGCGGACAATACTTTTTCCAGCCTAAGTGACATTCCGGGTCTTTCCATTTTTATCAGCTCTTCAGGTCGCATATCTCGACGACGAAACGGACAAACTCTCCGGCAACCGTTTCATTATCGCCGTAAAGTTTACCGCATATCTTTCCGTTCTTGAACAAAAGCACGCACCCGTCTCCGCCGGCGAGACCGATATCCGCATCAGAAGCCTCACCCGGGCCGTTGACCGCACAGCCCATTACCGCCACCTTGACCGGGACTTTTATGCGCCCCGTCTTTTCAAGCACGGTCAGTTTTTCTTCGATGAGACCTGCAAGTCCGATCAAGTCGATTCTGGTCCTGCCGCACGTGGGGCAAGAAACAAAATTCACGAATTTCTTTCGCCCCAGTCCGAGATCCGTAAGTATCTCCCCCGCCACCTTAACTTCTTCAACAGGATCTCCCGTCAGCGAAACGCGGATCGTGTCTCCGATACCTGATTCCAGCAGGATACCAAGCGCAAGGCATGATTTGATCGTGCCGCTTCTGTACGTTCCGGCTTCGGTAAGGCCTACGTGCAGCGGATAACGGAATTTTTGCGAAAGAGATCTGTAAGCTTTCACAGTTTCTCTGACGTCAGATGATTTTACGGAAATACATATATCGTCGAACCCGAGGCTTTCCAGAACGGAGACCTGTCCTGAAACACTTTCAACAAGCGCTTCGGCACACGGACGGCCGTACTTTTTAAGGATATCTTTCTCCAGGGAACCGCCGTTGACACCGATACGGATCGGAATGCCGCGTTCTTTCGCAGCATCTGCCACGGCTTTAACGCGGTCAATACCGCCGATATTGCCCGGATTTATACGGATCTTATCCGCACCGGCGCGGATAGAGGCAAGAGCGAGCCTGTAATCGAAATGGATATCGGCGACAAGCGGTATACCGATGCGTTTTCTGATCTCTGTTATCGCATGCGCGGCTTCCATATCCGGAACGGCAACGCGGGCAATATCACACCCGGCTTCCTCGAATTCCCTGATCTGAGCTGCCGTGGCGTCAACGTCATACGTCGGCGTGTTTGCCATCGACTGCACTGCGACGGGACTGCCTCCGCCGATGTAAATATCACCTATCCTGATTTTCTTTGTTTCAAAGCGGCTGTACAATAAGATCCGCCTCCGTATTCAGTTTCAGCCAAGAAGCGTTCCGTTAAACAAACGGATTATGTCGTTGCCGGCAACAATGACCGCGAGCAGTATCAGCAGTCCGAAGAATATCATCGAAATGATATTTTCGACTTTCGCGGATATTTTCTTTCCGCCGCGGCAGAGTTCGATGAGGATGAATAAAAGTTTTCCGCCGTCAAGCCCGGGGATCGGAAGGAGGTTAACAACGGCCAGGTTAGCGCTTATAAGCGCGGTCATTTCGGCGATCGCAAAGAATTTACTTGACGCCGGCGCCTGCACTGTAACGACCGAGTTTACGATCCCGGTAATACCGATAGGACCTGAAAGCGCTCCGAGCCCGAGCTTTCCGGTGATCAGGTACCACAGAGAAAGGAATACCGATTTGATCAGCGAGTGCACGTACAGGAAGCTGTTTCCGATGATCCCGAAGAATCCGCCGCGATAAGCGTACGTGTAGGAAAAGCCGTATTTTGAAAACTGGGATCCGGAATTGTAATATTCTATATAAGCGTCAACGTATTCTTCGTCGCTCAGCGTATCGGAAAGTCCGGTCCGCATCTGCGTCACGCCCTGATCTTCATGCGAGCGGTCGGTCCACGTTGTCACGTAGAGCCCTTTCACGCCGTCACGCGTACCGTAGAAGAATTCCGTTGCCTGCCCGGAAACGTACTGCAGCGTGATAGTAAGGGTACGGTTATTGTCCCAGAAAGAAGTAAGCGTGCCGAGCTCGGTCCTCGTCTTATATCCCTTTCCGGTGAGGCTGTAAACCTTCACTTCAGATGAGATCGTACCGGGGTTCTCCTCTTTATCAGCCCCTTCGTTGGGCTTGATATCCAGAGTCTTTTCGAATCCGTATTTAAGCTTCGTACCGTCTTTTTTGCGTACCGTGAACGTGGTGTTATCGGGAACGGCAACGTAAGTGTAGAGTGAATAATCGACGGGTGTCGTTATGTTCTGCCCGTTATATTGCAGCACCTCGTCGCCCGCTTCGAGGCCGGCAATAGTCATCGGTGCGTCGTCGCTCACGTTGCTGACTTTGCGGGTATCGTAGCCGTTAAACGCGAAAATGATTGCCACGATAAGAAGCGCAAGGATGTAGTTCATCGTCACGCCGGCAATAAGTACGAGCGCCCTTATATACCACGGTTTTGCAAAAAAGCTGCCGCCATTAGGATCTCCGGTCTTTTCCTTCGACCCGCTGGCGTCAGGTTCCTCGGTCTTTTCCTTCGGCCCGCTGGCGTCAGGTTCCTCGGTCTTTTCCTTCGGCCCGCTGCCGTCAGGATCATCGTTTTTTCCCTCTGATCCGCCGTTTTCGTCATCGTTCTCTTCTTCCGGAAGTTCTCCTTCGAGCGCACAATATCCGCCGAACGGCAGCGCTCTGATCGAAAACAGCATACCTGTCTTTTTGGTCCTGCGCTGGAACAGCTTAGGGCCCATAAAGATAGAAAACTCGTTGACCTTCACTTTGAAGATACGGGCGACGATAAAATGGCCCCATTCGTGCACGACCACGAGCACGCTGAGGATAAGTATCATGATCAAAATGCTGATTACTACGGACAAATCATTGACCTCCTTACGTAATCTCTTGCCCAACTGTCGGCGCTGAGCACGTCTTCCAGATCGGGTTTCTGACAGAAACTGCTCCCGGCCACGCCGTTCGATGCTTTCATGTGCGCTTCCATCGCTTCTTCGACCGCGCGTCCGATCTGCATGAATCCCGCCCTGCCGTTAAGGAACATTGCGACCGCCTCTTCATTGGCACCGTTCATTACCGCCGGAAGAGTCCCTCCGGTCTTTGCGGCATCGTACGCGAGGGAAAGGCATCTGAACACGTCAGTGCGCGGTTTTTCAAACGTCAGGCCTGAGATAGCCGTAAGATCAAGCCGTTCTCCGCATGAATTTCCCCTGTACGGGTACGTGAGGGCAAGTTTTATTGGTGTTTTCATATCCGGAAGGCCGAGCTGCGCAATGACGCTTCCGTCGCCAAACTCGACCATCGAATGGATAATGCTCTGAGGATGTACCACCACGTCGATCTTTTCAGGCGGCATTCCGAACAGATGCATCGCTTCGATAACCTCCAGCCCCTTGTTCATCATCGTAGCGCAATCGACGGTTATTTTACCGCCCATTTTCCACGTCGGATGCGACAATGCCTGGCCGATCGTTACGTTTTCAAGTTCTTTTAAGGAATATCCTCTGAAAGGGCCTCCGGACGCGGTCAATATCAGTTTATTCACCGAGGCTTTTCCTCCGGCGAATGCGCTTTTGAGACACTGGAACACAGCGGAGTGTTCGCTGTCAACGGGTATTATCCTCACCCGCTTTTCTTCGGCCCTTCGCATCACTATATCGCCCGCTGCGACAAGCGTTTCTTTATTTGCCAAAGCGATCTCTGTCCCCGCGTTGATCGCCCGGAGAGTCGGCACGAGCCCCCTCATTCCGGATATCGCGGTAACGAGCAGATCCATTGATTGACCGGCACATGCAGCCAGCCCGCTCTCGCCCCGGAACACGCTGAGCCAGCCGTATTTTTCACTGAGCCTTGCCGCATCTTCATCGTTATAGACGCACACGGCTTCGGGCCTGAATTCTTCTATCTGCGATTCCAGCAGCTTGAGATTTGAACCGCACGACAGGACTTTTACGGAATAATGTGGATTCGAAGGGCTCTCGGGATGCGAGTTGAGCTCGCGGATGACCGAAAGAGTCTGAGTACCTATTGACCCGGTAGAACCTAAGATACCTGTTGTCCTTGCCATTTCAAACGATCCTTCTTACATACTGACGCTAAAAGCGCGCTACATCACAAGTCTGACAAAATAGTACACGGCCGGGAATATGAAAATAAGGCTGTCGAGCCTGTCTATTATTCCGCCGTGGCCCGGTATGATATTGCTGAAATCCTTGATCCCCGCATAGCGCTTGATCATTGACGCGGCCAGATCGCCTGCCTGAGACAGGAATCCGACGAGCAAACCTACGACCGGGTACCAGTAGAGCGCGAGTTTTGTGAACCAGCCGGTATAGATGAAAAGAACGCCCATTATTAATGACGCGATGATCGATCCGGCAAACGCTCCTATGCTGCCTTCGACAGATTTTTTCGGGCTCACTGCCGGTATCAATTTATGTTTACCGAACCTCGATCCGATCTCGTAAGCTGCTGTATCGGCGGCAACGTCTGATAGCAGCGCGAGCAGGAACAGGAACAGTCCGCCTTTTCCGCCGTCCATCTCTCTTAATGAAAACGCATAGCTGGTAAGGACAACAACGTAGAATCCTCCGAATACCGTCACTGCCGCGTCGATCGGGGTGTGTTTTTCGTGTCTGAATACCATCACGGTCAATATCGCCAGTATAATGACTACGAACAGTACCGGTGACAGGCTGAATTTTTCTAGCGCCGCGCCTTCTNNGCCTTCAGCAGCCGCTCCCTCCGCTTCTCCGGGGATAAGGAAAGGGTCTGTTTTTAAAGGTAAATATATGTGGAAAATATCAGGTGCCTTAAATATGACCTGGAGGATGAACAGGACGATAAAACAGTATCCCGGGATCTTCAGCGGTCTGAGTCCCGCCGTATCGAATGCGCGATAAACCTCAAAAAGGCCTAGACCGATGAAAGCAAATACGAGCACACCGAAAACGTAACCGCCGAAAATGGTTGCGGTGATCGTTATCGTTAAAAGAATAATCGCGGATATCACTCTTTTTTTTCTCATTAACTCAGTATCCTTTCAAATTGATCCGGACCGGTCAGATCTTTCCGTTCAGTACGTTTTAATAATTTATTTACCGTATCTGCGCTTCCTTGACGCAAATTCTGCGACTGCCTTATCCAGTTCTGCGTCGTTGAAATCAGGCCACAGAAGGTCGGAAAAGTACAGCTCGGAATAAGCTGACTGCCACAGCAGGAAATTGCTCAGCCTGAGCTCGCCGCTGGTGCGGATAATCAGGTCGGGATCGGGCACGGATTCGTACAGTTCAGTCGAGATCGCGCTCTCATCGATATCTTCAGGCTTTAAAGAACCGTCCCGCACTTTTTCGGCCAGTTTTCTGGCGGCATGAACGATCTCGTCCCTTCCACCGTAATTGATACACACCACGGCGGTGAGTTCGGTGTTTTTTGCTGTTTTGCGTTCTGTCTCCTCGATCGCCGCTACAAGCTCCGGCGTAAGTTCGCTTCTGTCTCCGCTGATCAGGAACCTGACCTTATCCCTGTAGCTGCCCATCTGTTTTTCAACATCGAGGAGCTTCTCAAGGAGCAGTTTCATCAGCGTACCTACTTCTGCCTGCGAACGTTTCCAGTTTTCTGTCGAAAACGCATAAAAAGTTACGTATTTAACACCGATATCCGTGCAGTGCGCAAGCAGCTTTCTGAATGCTTCGACGCCGGCCTTATGCCCTGCGGCCGAAGGCAGCATCCTTCTTTTCGCCCATCGCCTGTTTCCGTCCGGTATAACCGCAATATGGCGCGGCACCCCGCAGGGCGCCCCGCCATCTGATCTTGCATTTTCCGAGGTGCCCTCTGAAACGTCAGGCACCTTATTATCTGCTTCCGGGACATCGCGGAAGGTATCATCTGTCATGATCAGATCTCCATCAGTTCCTTGTCCTTCGCCGCAACGACCTTATCGACTTCGGCGATGTGCTTATCGGTGAAGTTCTGGATCTCCTTCTCGCTGTCTTTCTGTTCGTCTTCGGTTATGATGGATTTCTTCTTCTGGTTTTTGAAGAATTCTATAGCGTCGCGGCGGACGTTTCTGATGGCCGTTTTCGCCTCTTCGCCGTACGTCTTGGTCAGTTTCGTAAGCTGAACGCGGCGCTCTTCCGTAAGCGGAGGGAAGATCAGTTTGATCGCTTTTCCGTCATTCTGGGGATTAATGCCGATATCCGATTTCTGGATCGCTTTCTCGATCTCCTTGAGCGCTGAGCCGTCCCACGGGGTTATGACCAGGAGTCTGGCCTCCGGTACGTTTATACCGGCGATCTGATTTATAGGCGTTTCAGTACCGTAATAAGGCACGGTTATTCTGTCAAGTATGGCAGGATTCGCCCTTCCGGCGCGGACGGTGTTCATCTGATCCTTAAGGACACTGATGGTTTTATCCATTTTCTCCGTAAACTGTTTGTAATCGTCTTTATTAAGCATACTCAGTCACACTCCTTTTTATTTTCTTTACGCGGATAATGATATCATATTTTCCGCCTTTTTACAATAGCGTCGTGCGGGCCCGGATTCCTGCCGTAAAAAACCGGCTTCAAACGTGCTTTTTTTCGAACGAATCCATGAATTCGACAAGTTTTTGCACGCCTTCTTCAGGCATCGCGTTGTAGATCGACGCCCTCATACCTCCGACGCTGCGGTGGCCTTTGAGGTTTTTGAATCCGGCAGATTCCGCAGCAGCTATGAACTCTGCGTCCAGAACGTTGTCCCCGGTCACGAACGGGATGTTCATAATTGACCTCGACGTTCCTGTTACGGTCGGACGGAACATGCGGCTCGCGTCAAGGAATTTGTAGAACGTGTCTGCTTTTCTGCGGTTTACGCGTGCGATCGCTTCGACTCCCCCGTTATCACGCAGCCATTCGAGCACAAGCGAGCACATATATATAGCGTACGTGGGAGGTGTGTTGTACAGCGATCCGTTCGACGCGTGGGTCCTGAAGTCGAGCATCGTCGGGAGATCGTCCGGAGCGCCTTCCATTAGGTCTTTTCTGATGATAACGATCGTCAGTCCCGCCGGTCCGAGATTTTTCTGGGCGCCTGCGAATATGCATCCGAATTTCGTCACGTCGACCGGTTCGGACAATATGCACGATGACATGTCTGCGACGATCGGACGCTCGCACGGAGGCAATTCCGGATACCTTGTCCCGTATATCGTGTTGTTCCAGCATACGTGTACGTAATCGGCTTCGGGATCGAACATTCCTGCTTCGAGCGAAGGGATGTACGTGAACGTTTTATCCTCCGATGAAGCGACGATATGGGGTACGGCGAGCTTCTTCAGTTCGTTAAGAGCGCGTTTCGTCCACATGCCCGTCATCACGATATCGACCTTGCCCGTTCTTCCTTCGCCTTTTGCGAGGTTCATGGGGATCATATCGAACTGAAGCGACGCGCCTCCCTGCAGAAACAGTACGGCGTAATCGTCGGGTATGTTCATAAGGCTGCGCAAAAGAGCCTCTGCGCCTTTGATTATTTCGTCGTATGCCTTGGAGCGATGGCTCATTTCCATAACGGACATACCGATGCCTCTGTAATTCAGCATCTCTTTTGATGCTTTTTCAAGCACCGGCTCAGGCATCACAGCAGGGCCTGATGAAAAATTATAAACTCTGTCGTACATATAAGACCTCCGGAGATCGACTGAGATTTTCCGTATCAGCTTATCAGCTTATCAGCGTACCGACGCTCTCGCCGCAGACCGCGCGGATGATATTGTCCGGGTCGCTGATCCCGAAAACGTGGATCTTGATGCCGTTGTCCCTGCAAAGAGACGCGGCCGTGGAATCCATAACTTTCAGATTTCTTGTCAGCACTTCGTCGTGCGTAAGTGTCGTAAACTTCTTCGCATTCGGGTTCTTTGCAGGATCGGAGTCGTAAACTGCGTCAACGTTTTTGGCGAGCAGTATCACGTCTGCATCGATCTCTACGGCTCTTAAAGCCGCTGCCGTGTCAGTGGTAAAGAACGGGTTTCCGGTGCCGCATCCGAATATTACGACTCTGCCCTTCTCCATATGTCTAACTGCTCTTGAGCGGATGTACGGCTCGGCGATCTGTCTCATTTCAATTGCTGTCTGAACGCGTACGGTAAGGTCCTGCTGCTCGAGCGCGTCTGCAAGTGCGAGTGAATTCATTACGGTGGCAAGCATTCCCATATGATCCGCGCGTGTCCTGTCCATCGTGGGACTCTGTGCTCCGCGCCAGAAATTACCGCCGCCGACAACGATCCCGATCTGGACGCCCATCTGATGTATCTGGGCAATGTGGCGGGCAACGTCAGTCAGCATTTCCTGGCTGAGGCCGAATCCTCTGCCTCCGTCTCCGGGTCTTCCGGCTAAAGCCTCGCCGCTGACCTTTACCAAAACTCTCTTATAAACCGGTTTTTTCTCCATTTGAAGCACTCCTTGACCACTTTTTGTTTTAAAAAAAGGGGTTATTGTCTAACCCCTTTGAAGCTTTGCGTTTAACGGATCATTCGGCGTTCTTTTCGATGCCCTCACCGCGCTCGAAGCGGACGAAACGGCGGACCGTGATCTTCTCGCCGATAACGGCTATCAGAGAATTGAGCAGATCTTTAACCTTGATCTCGGGATCTTTTACGAACTGCTGCTCCATCAGGCAGTACTCATCGTAGAACTTGCTTATACGGCCTTCGACCATTCTATCTACGATCTTCTCGGGCTTTCCTTCGTTTAAAGCCTGCTGGCGGAGAACTTCTTTCTCTTTCTCGATATCTTCCTGAGGAACGTCTTCTTTGCTTACGTACAGAGGCGAAGAAGCAGCGATCTGCATAGCGATATCTTTAACGAATGAGCGGAATTTCTCGTTCTGAGCGACGAAGTCGGTCTCGCAGTTTACTTCGACGAGCACGCCGATACGGCCGCCGCCATGAATGTAGGAATCTACGATACCTTCGCTGGCAACTCTTCCGGCTCTCTTAGCCGCGGCTGCAAGTCCCTTTTCGCGAAGCAGTACGACTGCCTTTTCCATATCGCCTTCGGAGTCAACAAGTGCTTTTTTGCAGTCGTTGATGCCGGCGGACGTTCTTTCTCTTAATTCTTTGATCATCTGAATGGAAACTTCCATGTTAATATCCTCCCGATAATTAAATGCTAAAATTCAGTGTTTGCTGTATGGCTGCCTGCCTGATCCGTTCAGGCCTCAGTCTCTGCTTCGGTGTTGGCTTCGGCTTCTGCTTCAGCTTCCATCGCGGCTTCCATGCCTTCCTGACCTTCGCTGCCCTCTATGAACGCGTCAGCCATCTTTCCGGCGATCAGTTTTACCGCGCGGATAGCGTCGTCGTTTCCGGGGATAACGAAATCAACTTCGTCAGGATCGCAGTTCGTGTCAACGATCGCGACTACGGGGATACCGAGTTTTCTTGCTTCTGCTACTGCGTTCTTCTCGACTCTGGGGTCAACTACGAACAGTGCTGAGGGAAGTCTCTTCATATTGCGGATACCGCCGAGGTTCTTCTCGAGTTTTTCGCGCTCGTTCCTGAGCTGAGTGACTTCTTTCTTCGGAAGACGGTCGAAAGTTCCGTCTGTCTCCATGAGGTCAAGCTTGTTGAGTCTGTCGATACGCTGACGGATCGTCTTGAAGTTGGTAAGCATACCGCCGAGCCATCTGTTATTAACATAGTACTGGCCTGCTCTTACTGCTTCTTCATAAATGGAATCTTTAGCCTGCTTCTTCGTGCCTACGAAAAGGATCGTACCGCCGTTCTTAGCGATGTCGGAAAGGAAGTAGTACGCTTCGTCGATCTTCTTAACTGTCTTCTGGAGATCGATGATGTAGATCCCGTTTCTCTCTGTGAAGATGTACTCCGCCATCTTCGGGTTCCAGCGTCTCGTCTGATGTCCGAAATGAACGCCTGCTTCTAAAAGCTGTTTCATTGAAATAACTGCCATATTTTTTCCTCCTTGTTTTTTCCTCCGGCCGCATCTGCTCCGCGAAAGAACTTTAAAAAAGTCAGGATCCCGCGGATCCGCTGCCGTGTGTTCTTTGACAGCAAGGGGCATTATACCAAATACAGCACCGCGGTGCAACTTCTTTTTTACTGTTTTTGTAAAATTCCTGCTGTTTTTCAATAAAAAACCGGCGGATCGCTCCGCCGGCACGTGCAGCCGTCAATTACGGCCGTTTCTGATCTGCTTAAGATCACTTTTTACGTCTGGTCATTATTTCTTTTTCTTGCTCTTTGAGATCAGGATGCCTGCAACGATCGCGGCGACGGCAACGGCAGCTACAACGCCAACGATGATCCATACGGTAGGATTCGCGTCCTTTTTACCGGTATTATCCTTTGTCTCGTCAGTAGGTTTCACGGCTTCGGTAGCTTTTGCTTCATCCGTGGGTTTCGGAGCGTCGGTAGGCTTCGGAGCGTCGGTGACAACGGGTGCATCGGTTACTGCGGGTGCGTCGGTGACAGCCGGAGCTTCGGTGACGACCGGTGCTTCGGTTACTTTTCCGGGGAATGCTTTAGCGAAGTCGCCGTCGAAGGCGAGCGCGGCTTCCTCACTGCCAAAGAAAGCGATCCAGTCGATATCCATTTCGACGTCGGTAGAAGGCGTATTGTTCAGAACGTCAAATCTGAACCCGAGCCATAAGTCATCTTCAAGAGCGTTCTTTTTGAACTGTGCGACGACAGTGGGGTCGGCAACTACGGTCTGCCATTCGGGGTTCTTCCAGTCATATCTGAGAGCAGTGGAATAACCGCCCGTTGCACCGGAAATAGATGATGTGTACATGAACATCTCGCCGGAGCCGGCATTGTCCTCAATATTATTAAGTTTGACTCTGATCGCAACGTAGGGATAATCCTTGCAGGGGATCTCGTCGTCAACGTCGAAGAAGTTGTTGAAGTTGAGATCGTATTTGCAGTCGAAAGCTCCCTCGGGAACTAATACGTGCAGAGAACCGTCTTCATTCTGTTCGAACTCGACCTGATCGCCCGGGCCGACGTCGCTCAGATCAAAATCAGCCATTTTGAAGTAAGTTTCGAAAGGCAGCGGATCATCGCATCCGAGTTCATTCTTCGGGCCTTCCATTTTAGGCAGTTCGCCGTAGCGGTTACCCTCGGGCTCTGTAACGTAGTCAACGTACATACGGAGCGAAAGTTTTTTGATGTATTCGCCATCTCTCAGTACAGCCTGGCCGGGATATGCCTGCTGAGCAGACCATACGCCTACGCCTGAGCCTTTCTCATCGACAGCGTCAGAGAGCTGCAGATAGTAGGTGCCTGCTGCAAGCGGAGTCTCAAATTCAAAACCGATATTGGAGTTATCCTCAAAATCCTCGAACGTGGTCGGACCTGCGACCGGAGCAGCCGCGATAGTAGTTTCATAATCCTTATCCCAGGTCCAGAGAGTAACGGTAAGGCTTCCTACGTCGTCGGACCAGCTGGGGCAGACGAACGCAACACGCGTTGTCTCACCGACGGTCGTGAAAACAGAGCCTATCGTACTGAAAGACTGGTTAAGCATCTGAAGTGCGGAACCGGTGTCATCAGGGTTGAAGTTACCGATAAGATTTTCCTGATCTTCTGCAAAGGAAACGGTGATCATCGTTGCGGCCATCATCACTACAAGAAGTAAGGCTAATAGTTTTTTCATATAAATTCCTCCCGGAGTATTTTTTCTTATTGTACGCTTATAAAACTGCCGCGTCAAGTTTTTTCGGCTTTTGGCTCTTTTCCTGGTTCCGTGAATTTTTTTAGACAATTGAGGATGCTCCGGCTTGAGTTTGCCGGC
>DBVV01000022.1:0-227 GCA_002308795.1 Mageeibacillus sp. UBA1255
CACGGCCAGAAGATCCAGCGCAAAGCTGCGGAAAAAGGCGTCACGCCGAAAGAGTACGTCGACGAGATCGTTGCGAACACGAAAGAACTCTGGAAGCTGATGAACGTCTCTAACGACCAGTTCATCCGCACGACCGATGATTTTCACGTTAAAGCCGTACAGAAGATATTCAAAACGCTTTACGATAAAGGCGATATTTATAAAAGCGAATACGAAGGCTGGTACTG
>DBVV01000022.1:299-646 GCA_002308795.1 Mageeibacillus sp. UBA1255
GAAGAAAGCTATTTCTTCAGACTTTCAAAATATCAGCAGCCTCTGATCGATTTTATCGAAAGCCATCCTGATTTCATACAGCCCGTCACGCGAAAAAACGAAATGCTGAACAACTTCCTGAGACCGGGCCTTGAAGATCTTTGCGTCTCCAGAACGTCGTTCGACTGGGGCATACCCGTGACGTTTGACGAGAAACACGTCGTTTACGTGTGGGTAGACGCTCTTTCCAACTATATTACGGCGCTCGGGTACGGCAGCGACGATGACAGCAGATTTAAGAAGTACTGGCCCGCACAGGTCCATCTGGTCGGAAAGGAGATCGTACGTTTCCATACGATCATCTGGCC
>DBVV01000022.1:681-10894 GCA_002308795.1 Mageeibacillus sp. UBA1255
GGCCACGGCTGGCTGCTGATCGACGGAGGGAAAATGTCCAAATCAAAGGGGAACGTGATCGACCCGCGTATCCTTTGCGCAAAGTACGGCAGTGATGCTATAAGGTATTTCCTGCTTAGAGAGGTCCCGTTCGGCTCGGACGGCGTTTTCACGAACGAAGCACTGATCGGCCGCATAAACGCGGATCTGGCAAACGACCTCGGAAATCTCGTGTCGCGTACGGTGTCAATGCAGCTGAAGTATTTTAACGGCGTACAGAGTGCGGACAAGGCGTTCACAGATGCCGATACTGATATTGCCCGCCTGTTCAGCGAGATATACGATAACGTACAGACGCAGATGGACGCGCTTCAGTTCCCGACCGCACTTGTCGAGATCTGGCGCGGTGTGTCAAGGCTTAATAAATTTATTGACGAGACCGCTCCGTGGGTGCTCGCCAAATCTGCCGCCACCGATCCGGAGGCTAAAGCAAGGCTCGCAGGCGTTATGTATACGCTGCTCGAAGGGATAAGGATCATATCCGTTCTTATCGAACCGTTCATGCCCGAAACACCCGCAAAAATACGCACGCAGCTCGGTATAATCGACAGGCCGGAGCTGACCGGATGGGAGACCGCTTCACAGTGGGGGACTTATCCGGACGGCACAGAAGTGAAAAAAGGAGATGCGCTTTTCCCGAGGATCGACGCAGAAAAAGAGCTTGAAGAACTCGAGAAAATGAATGCGGCTGTGCNNTGCTAAAGCTGCCGCTGCTTCCGCTGCTGCGGGCGCGGGAAACGCCGGAAATGCCGAAAAGGCAGGTTCATGCGGTAATACCGCAAACAGCGCCGGTGAAGAAGACGATGCTAATCTTATAACGATAGACGACTTCGCAAAGGTACAGATGAACGTTGCCGAAGTGATCTCTGCCGAAAAAGTCGAAGGCAGCGATAAACTCCTTCTGCTGAAGCTGAGTTTAGGAGATCAGCAGCGGCAGGTGGTTTCCGGTATCGCGAAACAGTATTCACCCGAAGAAATGAAAGGGAAAAAGGTCATACTCGTATCGAATCTGAAACCAGCGGTACTGAAAGGGATCAGGTCCGAGGGAATGATCTTAGCGGCATCAAAAGGTAAAAAACTTGTTCTCGTAACAGTTGACGGCGACATTCCCGCAGGAGCAAAGATCAGCTGATGCTGCAGGCCGGATAAGCTGAGATCAGACGGGAAGAAAGAAAATGACAGGTCCTACCGGAGATAATAAGCGATCAGGAAATATAATTATGCTTGCGCTGTTTGCCTTGTCGCTGACGGCATTGGTATGCTTCGCGGGCTGTATTTCCGGAACGGTCATTGCCCCTGAACATAGTTCCATACCGGCGGTCGATGCGACGAATACGTATAGCGCTGTTCATACTGATCCTCCGGCTACTGCCGGACAGGCTTCCGCAGTGCCGGTTACTGACGTTCCCGCAACAGTGGAACATACTCCCGAGGTGACGCCGGTCTTTCCGGTCGATGAATATAATATCGGTACCGAAAACGGATCGGTAAGCAGATATATTGCCAACGTCAATGATCCTGCGCGCGAGCTTANNCCGCCGATGAGATCGCTTCTGCGAACGCAAGGATGATAAAAGATTGTCCGGCACTCGCCGACATCATTGACGTACCCGTAGAGATCAGCGGCGAAACGCTCAAAAACATGATTAACGGAGTATCTGTTCCGGAGCAGCCTTTATATGATCAGAACGGAAAAGAGATCAGTGAAGCTGCGGTCGAAGCAATAAAAGCGCTGATGGACGCGGACAATATCCCCGAAAACGCTGCCGTCGTCCCGGGGATCGTCGTAAGACGCGCTAACCTGAAACGCCTTCCTACGGAACTGGAATTCCATTCCTTCGCAGGCAGCAACGTTGACCGGATCCAGGATACCGAACTGTACCTGGGAATGCCGGTGTGGGTGCTTCACTACAGCGCGGACGGAAAGTTCGCGTTCGTACGATCGTACTACTACAGCGGATGGACGAAGGCGGATAATATCGCTTCGGCTAAGAGCAAAGAAGCTTGGCTGGAATTCGCAGACCCGGAACGGTACGCCGTTGTCACCGACGCACGCCTGGATATTTACGGAATTCAGGCGGATATGGGTGTAAAACTGCCGTACGTCGATATTGACGGCGCAGGCGAATTCTACACCGTAAAACTTCCGGTAAGAAATCAGGACGGAGGCCTCGGCTCGGAGCAGATCAAAATAAGCGTACACAGCGCCCACCGGGGATACCTGAAATACACGTACGCGAATTTTATCGTTCAGGCATTCAAATTTGAGGGCACGATGTACAGCTGGGGAGGTCTTAAAGAGGGAGTCGACTGCTCATCGTACGTCGCTTCAGTCATGAGACCTTTCGGCTTTCTGCTCCCGAGAGATACGAAAGATCAGAATTACAGCGTCGGAACGGCGGTGGAAATATCCGGCATGAATGAGGCAGAAGTCAGAAAAGCAGTGACAGAAGCCGGAAACGGAGTTCCGCTTGCATTATATACAAACGGGCACGTGAAGTTTTACATCGGACTGATAGACGGGGTGCCGATGACTATACACGCGCCTGGCAGCAATAAAACAGTAAAAGCCGAGCCGCTTGAACAATTCGGGAATATTATCAGCGTGCGTATGCTTTTAGGATAATATCAGTGAGAAAAAGGGACGGATGGTGAATCTGCATGAACAAAACTGTAAAAATATGTTTGACTGCAGTGATACTGGCAGCGGTCGTTTTAACGGCGGCCGTATGCTTCAGTGGACGTGTGAACGCCAGCGGAGGGATAACGATGACCAGAAACGCATTGGAACTGTACATAGGCGAAACTGATACGCTTACACTAAAAAAGAGCGCGGAAAACGTAACGTGGCAGTCTTCAGACAGCGGAATCGTTACCGTTGACAATAACGGAAACGTTAAGGGTATCGCGGTCGGAACCGCAGAAGTCACTGCTGTGTCCGGAGAGGAAAAGGCAGTCTGCAAAGTTTTCGTAGTAGAAAAAGAATACAGTTTTGACGACGATATCATGATCTCCATCTTCTGGCCTCCGACGCAGAAGTACGTGAACGACGAGCAGTATAAATATATGGCTGACGCCGGTATCACGTACGTCATGGGTTCCGGTGATAATCTCGGCGCAAAAGACGTACAGCTGAAAATGCTCGAATTATGCTATAAATACGGCATCCGCATGACGGTAGGCGACAGCCGCCTGGGTGGCAACCTCCTTGGAATGAGCGAAAAACAGATCAAAAAAGTTGTCGACGAATACAGAAACGTGCCGGGCGCAAACGGATACTATATGCTGGACGAACCGTTCAATCCAAACACGTTTATTGACGCATACAGAACGCTGAAAAATCTTGACCCGAATTCATACATGCACCTCAACTTCCTTCCTTATGCGTCGTACGGCTCTATCGAAACGTACAAGGCACAGATGAACGACTGGGTGAAATTATGCGCCCAGACCGGATATAAGCAGGACTATCTGATGTACGATCTGTATCCGTTCGGGCTTGAAAAAGGCAGCATGAACCGAACCGGATTCCTCTTAAACCTGAACGCCGCCAGAGAGGTAGGCCTCAAAAACGGCGTAAAGACCGGTACGTACATCCAATCGGTAACACAGAGCGTAGCTTTCCGTTCACCTACAGAGTCGGAGACAAGATATGAGATTAATATGGCGCTGGCGTTCGGATTCAAGCAGCTTTCATACTTCACGTGGTTTACGCCGTACCAGAGAAGCGAGCCGTTCGAGGACGGTATTATCAGCTACGACGGAATACCTAATCCTAAATATGAGTTCATATGCAGAGTAAACGGAGAAGTCAAGAAAATCGGCCCTACGCTCGTCAAATGCGACAGCCTCGAGGTATACCAGAGCCATAACACGCAGAATGCCATGGAACTGATCCCTGAAGATTTCTTCGTGCAGAACGCTGATAAGGGCGATTTCACCGTGGCGTATCTCAGGAACAGAGAAAACGGCAGGAACTACTGCATGGTGGTAAACAATAATTTCTCTAAAGCAAAAACGTTTAACCTTATTTTCGAAAAAGAGATAGGGTCGCTCGAATATATTTCCGAGAAAGACGGGCAGATATACAAGCAGGAAATGGGAGCGGACAATACCGTTACTCTTGACCTCGACGCCGGTGCCGCCAGGCTGTTCATCCTCCCCGAGGGGTACGACTTTTCACAGCGCCGCGTATGGAAGCCTGCGGTCAATGAAAATATTGCCCTCCATGCCGAGATCAGCTGTGATTCTTCCGAAGGAAACAGCGGATGGTATATGAGCAATCTGAACGACGGAAAGCGTTTCTCGGAGGGCGGAATGAACGGATGGCACGCACTAAGAGGTTCCAAGAGTTCGCTGATAGTTTTGGATTTCGGTCAGGAAGCCGATTTCAACCGCATCGATCTTTATCCGGCCGGAAGCATGTTCGATTTCGGCGCGCATATGCCTGCTGATTTTGCGATCTCTATCTCGAACGACGGCGAGAACTGGTATAAATTGGCTTCTGCCAGCGGTTTCTCGGTGCACGGCTACAGCGTTCCGTCCATCAGATTCAATACGGTGAAGGCAAGATACATAAGAATGGTTGTCACCGCATACAACGGCGAAAAGCTGCAGCTGTCTGAGATCGAAGTGTACAACGACGACGGCGGCGCAGGTGAGCCCGGATCGATCCTCGAAGCAATGGGTACCGAACGCGGCACGCAGGTCGTGAAATACAAAGCAGGGGAGAATATCGCGCGCAACAAGAAAGTGAACGTGTCATCCTACCCGGCGGACAACAGCTACAAGTCGTGGGGATGGTGGCCGGATTTTCTTGTCGACCAGGATTATTCCAAAGGCTGGACGTCAAACGTTAAGATCCATATGGACAGCGGCAATTGCAGCGAGTTTGCCGTGATCGATCTTGGTGACAATTTCAACGTGAGCAAGATAGATGTTTATCCGCTCGGATGCTGGCCGAAAAATTTCGAGATAAGATTATCCACCGATTATAGAAACTGGGAAACGGTAGATTCACAAAAAAACAGCAAAAAGCCTGAAGAAGTCTACACGAAAGAACTTGGCACCCCGAAAACGGCCAGGTACGTTATGTTTATAGGCACGAAACTTACAAACACTTCGGCAGACGGATACATGCTCCAGCTCGGCGAAATTGCCGTGCACGGTGAACCATATAAGGACGCGGAAGAGGCAAGAAAGCTGATGAGCGAATACGTTTCTGCGGGAGGAAGCGAGTCGAACGAATTGTACAAAACCGTATCGAACCTGCTTGAGGATGCAAACGCGACTCAGTCTCAGCTCGATAAAGCGATGAAGGAGATGCTGGAATCGGTCGGAAAGTCACTTCCGAAGAACGAGATCGGCAGCGAGGAAGAACCGTATAAGTTCAAAATTGAGGAGAATCCTCTCGAAAAGAAAGACGATACCGTCGTTCCGACGCAGAAGCCCGGGAACATCGACGAAGAGGAAAAAACGGTCCAGAGCAGCAAGAACTCTGTGAAAGCAGCAATAATCGCCGGACTGGCGATCTTCGCAGCCGTTGCTGCCTCGGCAGTATTCATTGTGACCGCCAGAAAGGCTAAAAAGAAAAACAAGACCTGACTCCGGAAGGTGAGGAATAATGGGCAAAATTATAGTTCTTGACGAACTCACCGCTTCGCAGATCGCGGCGGGAGAAGTTATCGAACGGCCTGCGTCTGTGGTAAAAGAAACGGTCGAAAACTCCATTGACGCAGGTGCGACGAGCATTACCGTGGAGATACGCAGCGGAGGGATAAAATACATTCGCGTTACGGACAACGGCAGCGGGTTCGAGCCTGATGACGCGGTCATTGCTTTCGATAAACATGCGACGAGCAAGATCAGAAGCGGCGATGACCTTATGGGCGTTAAAACGCTCGGATTCAGGGGAGAGGCTCTGGCTTCGATAGCCGCGGTGGCGGACGTCGAACTGCTTAGCAGGACCGAAGGTGAAGAACAGGGAGTATACGTACACGTGAGGGGCGGAGACGTTATCGAATGCTCTTCAAAAGGAAGCCCGAAAGGCACCGTACTTACGATAAAAGACCTGTTTTTCAACGTCCCCGCGAGATATAAATTTCTGAAAAAGGACCAGACCGAGGCAGGATACGTCGCCGACACGCTCGAAAAACTTGCCCTCGCGAATCCGTTCGTGTCGATCAGGCTCATTTCTAACGGGCAGGATATCATGAGAACGCCCGGCAGCGGCCTCGACGCGGCTGTCTACAGCATATTCGGCAAGGAATGTGTAAAAGATCTCCTTAGCGTGTCGTATACCGACGGGGAAAACACGGTATCGGGTTTCACAGGCGTGAGGGGCAATATTTTCGGTACGCGCTCCAGACAGTTTTTCTTCGTAAACGGTCGCGCGGTGAAAAGCGCCGTGATATCTTCGGCCGTCGATGAGGCGTACCGCACGGTGACAATGAAGCACCAGTTCCCGATGTGCATCCTAACCGTCGAAGTCCCTCCTACGCGCATCGACGTAAACGTCCACCCGGCTAAGACAGAGGTCCGGTTCGCATCCGAGCGCAGCGTTTTTTCTGCTGTTATGAACGGCGTAAGAAACGCGCTTCTTGAAGAGCATAAAACGGCCGCTTTCCCGGTAAAGTCTGCACCGTCTGAAATCGGGCACACTCCCGGTACACAAATTGACGCTTCCGGACATAAAAATAGCGAGCCGGTTGGTGTTTCTTCTGTGGAAAAACCTGTGGAAAACCACCGGAATATGTGGAAATCCGCCGTAGAAAACAAAGAAAACAGCCAAATGACACTCGGTTTTATTGACCGCGGCGCCGATGTGCCCGCTCCGGAACGCGTAAAAGACGACATCCCCGCAGGCAATGAAATTAATAACGATATTAATGCCGATACCGGCCTCGAAAGGGTACCGTCGGGTGCAGCAGTTAAAGAGCCTGAGACCGGTGTCTATGCCGTAACGAAACCCGTTGCCTGGACCGTCGCGCGTCCTGAAGAAAACCAGAACAGCGAGGCTGTTTCGGGGACGTTCAACGGGACCGACGTATACACAAACGGAAGGATAATCGGCCAGTTCCTGAAAACGTATATCCTCCTCGAATATGACGGCGAGCTCGTCATAATCGACCAGCACGCTGCACATGAACGCATAAAATACGAATCGATATGCGACGCGCTTGACCGCGCAGACGCTTCTCTACCCGTAAGCCCTCTGCTGATACCTGTAAACGTCAGATTAAGCGCCGCGGAAAAGTTCTGGCTCGACGAAAATATTGACGAATTTACCGCGATCGGATTCGAGATCGACGATTTCGGACCTGATACGGTGATCGTACGCGCAATACCGTCCGCACTGTCCGAAGCTGATCCGGAAGACCTGCTTCTGGGCGGGATCAGGGCGGCAATGTCCTCAAAAGGCAGCGCAAAGTCTGTTTTCCGCACCGAAGCTGTTGACACGATGGCGTGCAAGGCCGCGGTAAAAGCAAACCACGCGTTGTCAACGGCCGAGATCCGTGGTCTTCTGACCTCTCTTGCCTCACTCAAAAATTCATCCACCTGCCCTCACGGACGTCCGATCGTCGTGAAAATCACTCCCCACGAACTCGAAAAGAGGTTCAAAAGATGCCTTTGATCTTAAATGACCTGCCTTTAGTGGTCTGCATCGCCGGACCTACCGCGAGCGGAAAGACCGGTCTGGCCATCCGCGCGGCTGAAATGCTCGGGGGAGAGATCGTTTCCGCCGATTCGATGCAGGTATATAAATATATGGACATAGGTACCGCGAAACCGACGGCGGAGGAACGTGCAAAGGCCGTTCACCACCTCATCGATTTCGTCGATCCGCGCGACGAATACAGCGTGGTGCAGTACGTGGAAGATGCGAGGCGTGTGATATCGGACATCCACTCAAGGGGCAGAGTTCCGATCCTGGCAGGCGGCACCGGTCAATACATTAGCGCGCTCGTTGAAAATATTTCGTACGACGAAACAGAGTCAGATCCGGCACTTCACGCAGAGCTTGAAATGATCGCCGCGTCGAAGGGACCGGCCGCGCTTCACGATATTCTAAAGGAGATCGATCCGGAAGCTGCCGGGCAGATCCACGAAAACAATTTAAAGCGCGTTCTGAGGGCCGTAGAGATGAGGAAACTCACGGGGCTTAGTTTATCCGAGCGAAACGCGAAATCGCGTTTAAGGCCCGCTTTTGCGCGTTACAGAGCATTTGGAATCGACATTGACCGGAAAGAACTCTACGACAGGATCGACAGACGGGTAAATGCCATGATCGACAGCGGTCTCATTGAGGAGGCAAGGCGTGTTCTCGGGATGGATCCGGGCCGCACCGCGTCACAGGCGATCGGTTATAAAGAGTTTATTCCGTATTTCGAAGGAAGCTGCGATCTCGAGACCGCCGTGGCTCTTATCAAGAAAAATTCGCGCAACTATGCCAAACGCCAGCTAACATGGTTCCGGCGCCCTCAATGGATCGAATGGATGAGCGCCGGTGATATCCTGAAAGAGATCGGAAAATTATCCTAAAGTAACTTCAACGTTGTAGTAATCGCCTGTCCAGTGGCCGAACCGCGAACTCGTCAGCCTGTATATCCTGATGACGACCTTATCGCCGGAGGCACATTTATTTTTAAGCGCTGCCAGCTCTTCCGCCGTCCTGACGTTAGTACCGTTGAAGCTGATGATGATATCGTCAGACTCGATACCGGCCTTGTCCGCGGGACTGCCGCTGATGACCGATTTTACCAGCAGACCGCCGGGATAACCGAGCTGCTCAAGGTAAGAAGCCGAATACTGGCTGTTAAGTTCGACGCCAAGATATGCCGCCTTAACGTTTCCGTTCTTGATGATGTCCGTGCAGATGCGCACCATGTCGTTTACCGGGATCGCGAACCCCATACCTTCGTAATTGTCGATGGCGATCTTCGCGCTGTTGATGCCGATAAGACGCCCGCTGACGTCGGTAAGAGCACCGCCTGAATTTCCGGGATTTATTGCCGCGTCAGTCTGTATAAGTTTGATCGACTGATACGTCGTATCTATCTGGATAGAACGGTTAAGACCGCTTATTATACCCTGGCTGACGGAACCAAGGAACTGAAGGCCGCCCGGGTTACCGATGGCTATCGCCGTGTCTCCGACGTGGATCTCGTCCGAATCTCCTATATCGATAGCCGTGAGGCCTGTTTTATTGATCTTTATTACTGCCAGATCGGTGCCCTGGTCGTATCCGATGACGCTGCCTTCGATAGCATTCTCCGGGTCCGTGTATAAAAATACGCTCAGAGATGCGTTAGGGTTTGTCTCCCCGGCAGTTGTCAGCATCGAACTGATCACATGGTAATTTGTCACAATGTATCCGTCGTCGGACAATATCACGCCTGATCCTTCCGAGCCGCTCGTGGTCGTGCCGTACCAGTACGACGTCGAAGTGACCTTTACCTGTATACCGACGATAGACGGAAGCACTTTCGCCGCGACCGCCGCTGCAGGGGATACCGTTTCAGCGTCAACGTTTATCACGACCTGCTGTGTTTCCGGCGATGACGTCGCATTATCCGAGAGTGAAAGTTCGCTGTTTGCGGTCCCCGGTTTATCCGTCGCGTTTACTGCTGTCGAAACGCTCGTGCGCTCGTTCCCGGTGAAAAGTTTGTAGCCGGCAATGCTGAGCACGGCTCCTAAAATGCTGCATACGAGGCAGATGGCAACGAGTTTCAATGCGCTCATCCTTATCCCGTCTTTTCTTGCTGTCGTTTTTGCACTGCCTTCAGCGCCCGCTGTCCCGCATGTGCCGTATGCTTCATCTGCTCGTGTGTCCGGACCGGTATACGTGTTCGTGTGATTATACTTCGTTTCAGTCACTATATATGTCATCGGAACTCTGTTCTGAATATCGTCACGCGTATCGCTCTGCAGCTCATCTTTTATTACGCTGTCTGTCGCAGCTTCCTGCGTTTCGGGGGACCCGTTATAGTTCTCGCAATTTTCATCCATGATATCAGCTCCTTTAAATTACCCCTGTTGCCGCCCATATTCAAGCGACAGACATATTATATCAGCACAATTATACCGTTTGTGACAAAAATAAGACATTATTGTAAAAAATGCGGTCAATTTCGTTTTACGCCCGCGTACGGGGCTCTTTTCCTGTTTCCGTGAA
>DBVV01000020.1:0-1562 GCA_002308795.1 Mageeibacillus sp. UBA1255
AACTGTCTTCAATTTACCGCCTGGAAGGTCAAGTCCTTTTTTTGGTGTAAATTGCAAATCCTGTTATTTTGACCTGGTAGCACCGTTCCTTCTGTCAGTCAAGGAACAGCTTGCTTCGCCTACGGCGTCCTTGACAGACAGCCGGCACGGCGCTTGTGGGTAACTAGGAGGTGCCGGAAGCACCTCCGCTGCCTAAGCAGCCCTTGCTTTACTTTTTTGTTCATGTGCCAATACAATGAGCTCCTTCCTTGTGTTTTCCGAGATCTTCTTCATTGATGTGTTGTAAAACAGTGGTTTCTTTTGTGACATCGTTTCGTGGTAATCTATGGCTACGGATCCCATCAGCCTGAGGACAGAAGCTTGATTTGGGAATATCTTTATCACGACGGCTCTGCGTTTGAGTTCTGCGTTGAGTCGTTCTGCCGCATTTGACGTCCGCAGCGGTCGACGCATTTCCTCCGGCAGCATCATGACAGTCATAGAATCATCGAATCCGTCATCAAGAATTTCCATCGCTTTTTCTGCCACGTCTGAATAATCGTTCAGTATCTCATCACGCTTTTTTCTGGCCTCTTTTATCGTTTTACTGTTGAACATCTCGCGCAGTTCCGTTTCGATTCCTGCTTTGTAGTTTTTGGCCGCCGCATCCAGTATGTTCCTGATGAGATGGAACTGACAGCGTTGCCATACTGTATTTGGAAATTCATTACTCATTGCATACCTTATCGCAAGGTGAGCGTCAGATGTATACATGAGAACGTCTGAAAGTCCGCGCTGTTTAAGGCTCTGTATGAATGAAGTCCATGTCGAATTACTTTCGTCATCATACACGTCAAACCCTAAAAGTTCTCGCTCTCCTTTGGCAGTGATTCCTATTGCGATCATAAATGCTTTTGACTTCGTACGGTGGTCTTCTCTCACCTTAAAGTAAGTGGCATCCAAGATCAGAAACGGATAATGTCCAGGTTCGATTGGCCTGTTTTTAAACTCATTTACTTCAGCATCTAACATTTTGCATGCCGCCGATACAGTCGATTTTGAAAATGACCTTCCGCACAGTGTATCCAATACTTTTGCTACTTTTCTCGTGGATATACCTTCGATAACTGTTTCTACCATAACTGTTATCAGGGCCGCCTCACTTCTTTGGTAATTCTCAAACAGCATCGTATGAAACGGCTGATTACGGTGTCTGGGGACCGATAAAACGATTGTCCCTATCCGCGTCGTCAACGGACGCTCTCTTACCCCGTTTCGCTGATCCTGTCGCTCCGTTGTTCGTTCATATGGTTCCGCCCCCAATTGCTCTGCAGACTCTAAAAGCATTATTTGATTCATAGACCTCCTTAAGAGTTCCTTTAATGCTTCTGAACTGTTTCCGCTCGATAAAAGTTGTAGTATTTCTTCCTGATTTAGTGTAAAATTGACCTGTGCCATGGTTGCATCTCCTTTCGTGTGGGTTGGTCACTTTACATTATAACAGGATTTGCGCCCTTTGGCACACTTTTCAATTTACACCATTATATGGACAGTACGCGCCTGGAAAGTTGAATCTCAAGGCC
>DBVV01000020.1:1743-3097 GCA_002308795.1 Mageeibacillus sp. UBA1255
TTTTACGATTTTGGGAGTAGAGCCAATAAGGTAGGCTCATCTTCTGATTACATGGCTGATAATATAGGGTATGTTCATTTTGAAGGAGCGCGAGGAGGGGATTGACCCCAAAGTGCGGTTTTGAAGGAATTGGGGTACAGCTATTGTTCATTTTCGATGGCTGATCCGCGTTGGATCGACCCCAACTGCACCGAATAAGCTGTTTGGGGTCAATCTAAGAATGCTTCTGAATCTGCGTATGAGGCTCGAGTGACCCTGACTGGTGTTTTTAGCCTTTCCGGGGTCACTCTGCGCTTTTTAAAATGAGAGAGACAGCGCCCGCAAAACTACTGACAGGTTTACCTTTTCTCACTGCATTGCTCAGCCGCGAAAGTGAGGCCGGAGCGAAGAGCGGTTTCGGCCAGCGAAGCCGAAATCGATTCATTGCCGGAAAAACCGGCGGCGGAGAGCGCAAAAAGGAAACCAGCTAACAGATTATCGCCGGCGCCCACGGTGGAATAGCAATGAGAGATCGGAACGGCGGGAAGGGAAACCAGAGCCCCGGCGCGGGAAGCAAATATTGCCCCGTCAGGCCCCAGGCTCAGAAGCACGTTCTGGGCAAGTTCCGTAAGGCGCCGGGCAATACCGGATCGGTCTGCGTCAATATCAGGCAATTCGCCGCAAATGCACAGCAGCGCCCGGGCTTCAGACAGATTGGGCTTAATAAGCCAGGGCTCCGAGCGCCTGAGCGAATCCGCGTCAAGAGCGGCACAATCGATCACCACATAGGCGCCGCGGCTCCGGAAAAGGTCAGAAAGTGCAGCGACTGCATCAGGCGATACGCCGTAGGGAAGGCCACCGGAAATACACACGATGTCGCCGGCGGAAAGGCGCTCGGTCAGCATTGACCCAATGAGGAGCACATCGTCATCACAGGCGGAAAAATCCCGGTAGCATACCCGGGTCTCGGTCTCGCCGGACAGATCGTTTATGGAAACATATTCGCGGATATTGCCCGGAACGGTATGAAAAACGGCCTCGATACCGGCGTCAAACAGCATATTCGCGTAAATATCGGCGGAATTTGCGCCGGAAAGCACAAAGGCCGGGGCTATCACCCCGTGCCTTAAAAGCGCTCTCGAAATATTAACACCCTTGCCCGCGGCGGACCGGACCATCGACCGGGTAAAATTTTCGGTACCGATCCTGAGACCGCTGACTGCGAAATGTGTGTCAATTACCGGATTCAGTGTCAGAGTGAATATCTTCATTCAAAACATCCTCCGCATTTTCCGCGCCGGCAGGATCACCATCGCCTGCTGCAGCGCCATCGACGGCCGGATCGCCATCGCGGGATGCAGCACCATCAACGGCC
>DBVV01000020.1:3113-7513 GCA_002308795.1 Mageeibacillus sp. UBA1255
CAGCAGCCGCACTGCCTCTGTTCTTTTTGCGCGCTTTCGCCGCCTCAGCCTTCTCCTTATCGATACGAGCCTGCTCGTCGATGACCGCCGCAGCCTCGGGCTCGTACTCACGCAGGAAATTCATAAATTCCTCGCCGGTGATCGTTTCCTTCTCAAACAGCGACCCGGCAAGACGGTCGAGCGTTTCCCTGTGCGAAGCGAGCAGTTCCTTTGCCTTCTCGTAACACTCACCTGTGATCCTGATGACCTCCTGATCGATACGCAGCTCAGTCGAATCAGAACAATTGACCGATGACGAGCCGGGAAGGTAGAGCGAATTCTGCTTCTCCCAGGCCGTAAAACCAAACCCGTCAAGCATGCTGTACTTCGTGATCATTGACCGCGCAAGCTCAGTCGCACGCTCTATATCGTTTGCCGCACCGGTGGTTATGCGCCCGAACCGTATCTCTTCGGCTGCGCGCCCTGCGGACAGAGTAACGATCTCATTGTAGATCTCGTCCTTCGCAAACAGCACTTTCTGTTTCTTCGCGACCTGCATCACGTAGCCCAGAGTGCCCGAAGTACGGGGAATTATCGTGATCTTATGCACTGGTTCGGTATGCGAAAGCAGAGCCGTGACGAGCGCGTGACCGGTCTCGTGGTACGCCACCACTTCTTTTTCTTCGTCCGACATCACGCGGTTTTTCTTTTCTTCTCCCGCGAGGATGATCTCGACGGCTTCCTCGAGCTCGGCCTGACTGACTTTCGTCTTTCTGGCACGGACGGCGTGGAGCGCCGCTTCGTTGATGATATTTTCCATATCAGCACCGGAAGCACCGGCCGTTGCCCGTGCGATAACGTCGAAGTCAACGTTCTTGTCCATCTTAACGTCTTTTGCGTGGACCTTAAGGATCGCGACACGCTCTTCCTGATCGGGGAGGTCAACGATTATCCTGCGGTCGAAGCGGCCCGGCCTCAGCAGCGCCTTATCCAGCACTTCGGGCCTGTTCGTAGCGGCGAGGATGACAACGCCTTTCGACGAATCGAATCCGTCCATCTCGGAAAGCAGCTGGTTGAGCGTCTGCTCACGCTCCTCGTTCGAAACGAGGCCGTTGTCCCTACTCTTGCCGATCGAATCGATCTCGTCGATAAACACGATACACGGAGCGTTTTCCACAGCCTGGCGGAACAGATCCCTGACCCTTGACGCACCGACGCCGACGAACATTTCGACAAATTCCGAACCGGACAACGAGAAGAACGGCACGCCTGCCTCGCCGGCAACGGCTTTAGCCATCAGCGTTTTTCCGGTTCCGGGAGGTCCGACCAGCAGCGCGCCTTTAGGCAGTCTTGCACCGATCTCGGTATATTTCTGAGGATTATTAAGGAAATCAACGATCTCCACGAGCGATTCCTTCGCTTCTTCCTGGCCGGCAACGTCCGCGAACGTCTTTCCGGTGGATTTTTCCGCGTATATCTTGCTGGTGTTCTTACCGAAGGACATCACGCCTCCGCCCATACGCTTAGAAATGATACGCATCGTGATGAACATCAGCGCTCCGACCAGCAGGATCGGCAGGCCGTAATAAAGCAGGTAGTCAAGGATCGTTGCCTGCTGCGCGATAGGGGACAGGTAGTCGACGCCGGACGCCGCGAGTTTAGCCGTCAGTTCTTCATCGGGCACCGCGAGGATGCCGGTATAATAATACGTGTTGGATTTATCAAAATCCGTCGGTTTGATCGTTATCTTGTTAGCCGATTTATCCAGCTCGACTTTTTCGACTTTATTGTCGTCAAGCATCTGCAGAAATTCGTTGTAGCTGATCTGTTTGCTGTACGGCGACGTGAGGCGCGGGACAACTATGCTCGTGATGATGACAACAACCACTATCATTATCAGATAATATACAAATACCGGGATCTTTTTCTTTTCAGGTTTGTTGTTCGCCATTTGATTCACCTGCGTTTTCTTATGTCGGGATAAAAACTGCTTCCTGCACTTTCTCCCATTTTCTATTATACACGAATCGGAGCAAAAAAAACAGACCGCCGGCGAAAAGCAGGCAGTCTGTTCATTTTCAGATCATTTGTTTCGATCCGCCGAGGTCAATATCAGTCTCTGTTTTCCTCAACGGTGACTTTTACGGTGAAGCTGAGGTTCTCGTTTCCGCCCATTACGACCTTGACCGTGGTGCTGCCGACAGCTTTAGGCGTGATCACGCCGGACTTGCTGACCGTACAGATGCTTGTGTCGGCGACTTCGAACGTCATCAGGTATTTTTCAACGCCCGCGTCGACCATTGCCGGATAATCGGGATGCGCCTTGGTCTTATCGTTGTACGTCTCGCCCCACGTCTCGTCTTCGAATACCACGTAGCCGCGGATCTGGACTTTATGCTTCTTACCGCCGTCCTTCATATAAACGGTGATATTGTCGTTAACGGGCGTGAACGAAACGATGTCGGGCTGTTCTTTGTTGATAACGAAGCCGTTTTCGCGTACGTAGAATTTAAACGTCTGCGAGAGGCCTTCGTAATGTATCGTTACTTCCGTTTTTCCGACCGCCTTCAGCGTGGCGGTAAGTCCTTCGATAGAAATGACGTTCGTATCGTATCCGTCGAAAGTGACTTTAGACGCATCCTCGATCCTGTGCTTGCCGAGGTTCGTGTCATACCAGTAGGCAGGTATTTCATACGTGCCTTCGTTTAAATGTACTTCGACGATCTGCGGCAATACTCCGACGTTGATAGGCCAGAATTTGTCGGGAGCTTTCCAGAAATAATCTTTCAGTACCACGCCTTTGCCCTTGGGATCCGACGAAGTAACTTTTCCTTCATATGATGAGATGGAGATATGCTGGAAGCGGGTAGCCCACTTGCCCCAGTTATCCTGACGTCCGTCGCTGTACGCGTAGCCGATGAAGATGTCGTCCTTCAGCTGGATGTGACCGTCGGCGCGCTTCGAGATACCCATATTATGGCAGTACTGGGCAATGTTTGTCCTTATAACGTCTGCTTTAGTGAACGTGATTCCGTCGTCCGATTCGAACAGCGCTATGCCGGCGTTAGCAGAGAAACGGTTGTAAGTGGAGAAGGCAACGAATTTGCCGATATCTTCAATATATACGACGTCGCAGGAGTCCTGATCGCCTGCGTTCGTGAACGCAAATCCGCGGTACGTCATATGTGCAGGCCAGTCGTCGGAAACGGGTGCGGTAGAAACTTTCGTGAATCTGCCTTCGCCGCATGCCCACGTGTAGTAGATGTAGAGTGTATCGTCGAGGACAACAAAGCTGACTTCGCCTGCGCCCCACTGTGAGTCGGATTCGTCGAAATAAACGATAGGCCACGGATCTCCGCCCCAGCCTGTGCCGTTCCATTTTTCGTACGGTCCTTCGGGCTTCGTGGAGCGGCCAACGAATACGTTATTGTTAATACCGCCGTTCGTGGCAACGATCGTCGAAGTGTATCCGAGATAATAATAGCCGTTGAAATAAATGACACCGGGGTCGCATACCGAATAGTGGTCCATCGAATCGGGCGTGGGACGCATAGCCACGATCTCCTTCGACCAGGTCTTCCCGCCGTCGTCAGAGTGTTTGTACGTGAACCAGTCCCATTCGCCGGAGGTTCCGGGAGTGGCGAACCATGCGTCAACGGATCCGTCGGGGTAGTACATTATCGACGGGCCGTAGCGGTATCCCCACTTTCCGTCAAGCGGCGCGAAGATATCGTATCCTTCGTCTGTCGCAGCCATCGTGACGTGAAGGTCCGGGTTCGGGGCAACTTTCGGAAGTGTGTCTGTGAAGATCTTTGCTGGGTCTGACGTCGGGGCCGGTGTTACCGCTTCCGTAGCCGGAACGTCTCCGCCTGTTGAGTCTGGTGATTGTGTTTTCACGTTATCTCCTCCTGTATTGCATCCGGCAAACAGTGCAAGCGTCAGCAGCAGCGCCGCGGCCGCGAATGCCAGTATGATTTTTTTCGCTTTTGTCATATCGTTCTCCTCCGTTCGGAAAGTTAAACAAATTATACCATTCTGCAGACGCAAATTGCAAACACAGTTTTTTTGAGGGCACAGTGTATTTGAGGCTCTTTTCACGTTTCCGTGAATGGTATCCGTTTGCGATTGTTGACTGCTCATTCTCTCCGAAATCACGGAAATTACGGCCAGGAGATCAGATCCTGAGGTCCGGGCTTCATCCGGGCTTAATCCAGTCTTCATACGTTCTTCGACGGCGCCGCTTCCTGATTCTAATTCGAATAAAATTACGTGACATTTTTAGTGATTTCGTTTTTTGTGACGTATCGGGGTCAAGAAGGAGATCGAAAATGAACAAAGGCGTGATTTCGGCCGTGCGTTCCACCTCCTTGATACGGCCGAAATTGATCAAAGGTGGGATTTCGGCCGTGCGCTCATCCTCT
>DBVV01000058.1 GCA_002308795.1 Mageeibacillus sp. UBA1255
GCACGCAGCACTCTTTTCATTGCCCCGGCGCGTTGCTGCAGCGCGCACTTTAATTGACACCCCGCCGTTTTAATGATATTATAGGCACGCGATGATCGGCTGCGCCGAGACGGGATATCAGGACGGTAAAACAGCACGGTCACGAAGGAAGAGCATTAATGAAACAGAGCGGAAAAACAGGCAGAATTAAAAGGACAGCGGCCATGATGATCGTAATGATCATGCTGCTGACGATATGTGGAGGATTTATGAATTCCTGCGTAAAATCACCCGAAACAGAAATGTATATGATCGTCCCGGAACAGAACAGTTTGATGGAATGCTATATCATCAAAACAAAAGCCGGAAAGATCATCGTTATTGACGGCGGCATCGCCGGACAAGGTTATGAAGCGGCCCCGTATCTCCAGGCTGCGATCCGGGCAGTAGCCGGTAAAAAAGAAGGGGAATACCTCGAAGTTGAGGCATGGTTCCTTTCTCACGCGCACAATGACCACTTCAATGAGCTCGGAAAGCTTCTTCGCGAATATGCCAGGGAAGATAACTTCTTCATCAAGAATTTTTACTTCGATTTCCCTCCGTATGATACGCCGGAGTTCCCGTACACGGACGGAGATTATCCGGATCTGCTGAAACTGAAGAAAGGCTTCGATCACTATGCGCAAGTAAACGGGTTCGAGATCCCTGAGGGTAAATCTTACTATGACGTCTGGAACGGTGCGCTGGTAAATAAAGACACTATCGCGGCAGGGCAGGAGATCGTTATCGACGAACTCACTTTTGAAATGCTGCAGACGTGGGATCTGTCGGATAAGAGCGACGTGAATTCAAGTTCTCTGGTGTTCCGCATGCACGTGGGTGATAAGACGGTCATGTTCCTGCACGACCTGGGGGCTCACGGCGGAGAGAGGCTGCTTGCAAAGTACGGTGATAAGCTTAAGAGCGATTTCGTTCATATGGCGCACCACGGCCAGGCAGGCGTCAGGGAAGACGTTTATAAAGCGATCGACGGCGACGTGCATCTGTGGACAACGCCCATCTGGGTCTGGACGAATACCACCACTTACAGGATCGGCGAAACACGCATGTGGATCAACAACGGCGTTGACTTCGACACGGCCGACGAGCACAATATCGTTGCCTGCCTGTACAAGGAGTATCCAAAGGTGCCCACTTCAATAGAATCCTGGAAGAAAGTGCTGCCCGTAATGAGGGTCAGGCTTGACTGACGGTTCCCGGGGAGATAGACGTAACTTATGGCAAAAAAAGCGGTCGATACCAAACCGAAGAAACCAAAAAAGAAGAAGCCGAATCTGCTCAGGATCACGGTAGCGGCGCTGATGTTCTTCATCCAGGCGGGGCTTCTTATGTTCGGCATAATCTATATGAACATTGCCGCGCTCATCACGTTCGTCTTTCTGCACATCGTTGCCGCCGTTTTTACGATATCGATCGTATATTCCGAGAGAAACTCGTCGTTTAAGCTGCTCTGGGTCGTCGTCGTGATGGCGATACCGGGGCTTGGTATAATCCTGTACCTGTTCTGGGGCCTTCCCAGGCCGCCGAGAAGGATAGCTAAAACGATGCCGCTGGGCTCCGATCTGCGTATAGCCGAAGCGCCTCCGTGCACGGCCGAAAAACGACTTGAGAACGTAAAGGCGCTCGGGGAAGAATATCCCAACCAGGAGAAGATCGCGTGTTATTTAGAGCGTTCGGGGTATCCGGTTTATCCGGGGCAGGACGTAAAATATTACGGCCTTGGCGACGAATTGTTCCCTGATATGATGGACGCCATCCAAAAAGCAGAAAAATTCGTATTTATCGAAACGTTTATATTGTCCGAGGGAACGCTCTGGAACGATCTTTACGGGCTGCTCTGCCAAAAAGCAGAGGAGGGCGTAGACGTAAGGCTGCTGTATGACGATTTCGGAAGCATTTTCGCGCTGCCGTGGAAGTTCGGAAAGTTGAAATCCAGGCCGAATCTCCAGGTGGCCGAGTTCAACAGATTCATTCCGTTCATAAGCAGTATTTATATCGGCAATCACCGGAACCACCAGAAACTGTGCGTCGTTGACGGCAGGGTAGCGTTCACGGGCGGCGTCAATATCGCCGATGAATATGCCAATCTTGTTGACGCGTACGGTCAATGGAAGGATTCGGGCATGCGTCTTCGCGGTGACGGTGTCTGGAGCATGACTGTGATGTTCCTGCAGATGTGGACGTACGCTAATTCCAGGAAGCGAAAGGAACCCGAGAATTTCCTCGATTTTTACGTCCCGGCGGATGGCGGGATTGAAGATAAGGCGGCGGAGGAGAGAGTGCCTTCGTACGCTCTTCCGATATCAGACGGACCGTACGGAAAAGGACCGAACCGCCCGGCAGAATTTCTGTATCTCCAGATGATAAACCGCGCACGCAGATATATTTATATAAGCACGCCTTATCTGATCCTCGATAACGAGATGTCAACGGCACTTTGCATGGCCGCATATTCAGGCGTTGACGTGCGCATCGTAACGCCGGGGATACCCGATAAGAAATACGTGTATCCGGTCACCCGCTACTATTATGGAAGGCTGCTGAAGGCAGGCGTGAGAGTTTACGAATACGAGCCCGGATTCATACATGCTAAAAATATCGTTTCCGACGACGAAACGGCGCTGGTGGGGACGATCAATGTTGACTTCCGTTCGTTCTATCTTCATTTCGAAGACGCGATATGGACGTGCGGCGGGACCGCGGTAGAAGAAGTAAAGAAAGACTTTGACGAAACGATCGAAGTTTCGAGGGAAATATCGCTGGAGGAATGGGAGAGCAGGCCGTGGTGGTACAAGGTCGTACAGGCGCTGCTGAGGCTTATTTCTCCGCTGTTCTGAGGCTGAGACAGGGATAATATGAAGCTGGAATATAACATTATCGGTATCGCTAAGAATTCAGAAGAAGATCTCCGGACTGTATACAGGTCAATGGCTCCGGGCGTTTTCGGACTTGCCCTTTCCGTAACGAAATCACGAAAACTTGCCCGCGAGATAACCGTCGAAACGTTCAGACGTGTCGTGCGCTACGCCCCCACGTTCGATACGGATATGAGCGGTCAATACTGGATCCTCGATATGTGTATGCAGCTGTCAAGAAACTCCCTGCGCGACCCTGCCGTTGCCCCTTCGTCCATCGCGAAAGAGGAGGTCGACAATGCCTCCGCGCTTCTTAGCGACACGCTGTTTAAACTTGACGGCGACCGCGGTACGATGCTCGTGCTGAAGGCGGCAACGGAGCTCAGGAACGTGGATATCGCCCAGCTATGCGGTTATTATTCCGGGTCTGCCGGAGCCGAGATCAGGCGCGGTATCGCAAGGCTGGCGGATATGGATAAAAACCGCGATAAAAAGGAGATCCTCCCCGAACTGAAGCGCGATATCGAGGCTGTCTGCCCGGATCTTTACGACAAGATCGGGGACGGTGAACGGACTGTCGTGGCACACGTGAGTCACGAAGCTATGTACCTGTCTGATGAGGTCAATTCTTTTTCCGCGGATGAAAAAGAGGCGGAAAAAATTGCCGAGAGGGAAGCAGGGCGCAAAAAGAAGGCGAGGTCAGCTCGTTTAAGGGTGCTCGCGGTCATTGCAGGTCTGCTTCTTATCGGCGGGATCGTCGCCGGAATCATAATTTCGACCAGGAGCAGCGTAAGGCCGGGCAATGAAGAGAAAGTTCCGCCGGGCGTGCAGTTCGGCAATACGATCAATATGGTGTCCGCGGGCGGAAAGGTATATTACAGAGGCGTTGACGGCGGGATATATGCCGTGCCGAAAGGAAGCGGCGCGCCTGAACTCATCTACGGCGGGACCGTCCGGGAGCTTGTCAGCGACGGAACGAAACTGTTTTTCCGCGGAGAGAAAAGTAAAATCTATTCGATAAACACGGACGGATCGGGTTTGAAACAGCTCTGCGAAAAGTCCGGCACGACGCTCTGCTTCAGCGGCGGAAGACTCTATTTCAGCGCATCAGACGGGATCTATTCGATGCCGGGAGAAGGCGTTTCCGACGACAGCGAACTCACCGCCGTATACCTTGAAGAGGTGGAAGACGCCCCGTCGAGGTACTGCATCGTTGTCGACGAAAAAGGGAAGGTACTGTTTTCGGGCGGCGCGGATAAGGGAATCTATTACGTCTCGGAATTTGCCGGCTCAGCGACGCTGGGAGTGCTGTATTTCGACGAAGTATATTATATGACGCTCTGGGACGGAGAATTGCTTTTTGACGCCGTATCGATGCACGACATAGAACTGTATACGCTGGATGCGGACAATAAAAAATTGTCCGTCGTCGGTCTGAATTATTCCGTCGGCAATGACGGCGAGACGGTCACCACCGGCGAACCGGTATTGTCCTATTCGGCCGCTTACTGTGTTTACGGCAGCAAGCTTTGGTACGAGGGTTATACGCGAAACGAGTCAGACGAGAAAGATAATATCGGAATTTACGTAATAGAAAAGAATTCGGATAAACCGAGGCTTCTCCTAGGCATACCGGCAGACGGGCTTCACGTGAGTGAAATGTTTACGGACGGAGAAAGGCTTTACTGTTTCTATTCCGACGGAAAGCCTGACGGGAAACGCGAACTGATCTCGTATAACGTAAACGATCTTAGCGAATCCATGCAGATATTCGCGCTCGACCGCTCAGCTGCTCAGCCGTAGCCGCATCGGGGCAGGCAGAAGAAATGCTGCAGAAAGAAATGGTCAGATGAATGGCTTGTTTATAATCAATCCGGTATCCGGTTCAAAAAGCGTCCATCAGCAGGTCCCGGCCGTGCTGGACATTCTGCTTGAGCGGACTGACTGCAAAGGCATACACGTTTTTTATACACATAAAAAAGGTGACGCGGAAGAAACCGCAGGGAATTTGCGTAAGGGGCAATACGATTTCGTGTGTGCCGTTGGCGGCGACGGGACGATCAGCGAAGTTGCAGCCGGGCTTTACAGGAGCCGAAGCGGTATCCCCATGGCGGTAATGGCGGCGGGGACGTCAAATGATTTTTCGACGTCGCTGTCTATGCCTAAGACCGCGAAAGAGATCGCGGATATGATACTGGAGGGGAATATCGCCCGTACCGACCTTGGCCGCATTAACGGCAAGTATTTTTACAGCGAAGTCGGAGGAGGTGGACTCGCGGAGGTCGCCCACAGTACGCCTGCTGATAAAAAAACACGTTTCGGATATCTGGCGTACCTGAGCGGAGGCCTGAAAAAATACGGAAATCTGAAGCTGGATACAATCCCGCTCATCTACGAGATCGACGGAATAGAAGAAGAGTTCGACACGTTCTGCTTTTCACTCACCAACGCAAAAAGGGCAGGCGGATTCAGCACGATCGCGCCGCTGGCCAAAATCGACGACGGACGGATGGATCTTTGTATAATAAAAAAAGTTGCCCGCATGGAGGTCCTTCCGGCGATCATGCAGATCAACGCGGGGGAGCATGCGAACAATAACAAGTGGATCGAATACCGGCAGTTAAAAACGCTGAAGGTCAGGACTAAAAATGAAAGCGACGCGTTCGTGCTCGATATCGACGGCGAGGACGGCGGCAATCTCCCTCTCGATTTTGAGATCGTTCCGGCTGCGGTCGATCTGATCGTTCCTCCCGATCCGGCAGATTACGAGC
>DBVV01000140.1 GCA_002308795.1 Mageeibacillus sp. UBA1255
ATTTCACGGAAACAGGAAAAGAGCCATCTTTCAATAGATATTGTAAAAAAACACAGGATGTTGTAAGATAAAAACAGTATAAAAGAACGGAGATGCCGAACATGTCGATTTTTAAAAAAATAACAGAATGGTTCAGAAAACGATTCGGGAAAAACGGGAGCAATATCCCGGATCCTCGGATCGATATTGACTTCGGCGACGAAGGAACGGACGGAGCGGGAGAAAACGCAAAAGAAAACGCAAGCGGTATTGTCCGGTTCAGATACAGCTATAACGGATCGATCGGAGGAGATTCATTCACGTGGGAAGCCGACAGGACAGGCGACGCTCCGGTGATCAAGGCGGAGGAAATGATCTATCCGGAATACGGAGAAATGACGGATAAGACAGATAACACTTTTTTCGGAAAACTTGAAGAGATCTATAAAACGAACAGGCTCGAAAGATGGAACGGATTTAACAAATACAACAGACACATACTTGACGGCTCGGGCTTTTCGCTCGAGATCGTGTTCTCTGACGGGAAGAGAATGAGCGCGCACGGGTCAAACAGTTTTCCGGCCGGGTACAGAGATTTCCGGGACAGTCTGGACGCCCTGTTCAAGCCGGAGATAGAAAAACTGCACGAACGCGAAAAACAGAAGATCATTGACCGCGGGATCGAGGGCGAACTGGATTCGATCCTGGCGACGTTCATACAAAAAGGCACGTCCGGGAGAGATAGTTACGAACTGCTTTTGATGAAACAGGGCATCAGAAACTGCAATTTCGACGTGAAGGTGAGATCGGTGAGCGGAGAATTTATTGCCCCCGGCGAATACCAGATCTACCGCGACGTCCCGGACGACGTCATAGATTTCAGCGCGTTCGACAGGATCGTGAAAAAGCACGGACTGATCCGCTGGTTAAACTATAACGAGTCGGCGCAAGATTACAATAACAGCGAGTGGTTCCAGCTGTCGCTCGGATTTGACAAGACCACCATCAACGCGTGCGGCACTAAACATCCGGAAGGGTACGACGCGTTCAGGCACGAATTTTTAACTGAACTCTCCGCGGCGATACGAAGAGTTCAGGAATACAGTGAAGAAAAGAGTGAATGAACTCTATAAAAGAGTGAGCGAACTCTATATAAATATGCGGCGGATCAGATCTCTTCCTGCGTAAGCGACCACAGACCGCGGGCCTGGAGCGCAGACTCGGAAGCGGAAGTATTGGCCACGCGGAAGATCATCACGGCGCGGGAACTTCCTCTCAGCGAGAGACACGAATACATGTACTCAACGTTTACGTTCGCATCGGTGATCGTCTGAAGCAGTTTGTTAAGACCGCCCGTTTCGTTCGGGATCTCGAACGCCAGCACCGGCGTGAGGCTGGCAACGAAACCCGCCTCTTTAAGAGCGTTCATCGCCTTCAGCGTATCGTCGGCTATGATGCGGGCAATGCCGAAATCCTTTGTTTCCGCGAGTGACAGCGCGCGCATATCGATCCCGGATCTTGCCAGCTCAGCGGTCAACTGATTCAGCATTCCGGGCTTGTTCTCTAAAAATACAGAAATTTGTTTTACACTCATTTTGAAACCTCCTGATGCGGCTTTTTCCGGCCTGGATCATATCTTGCGCCTGTCGATGACGCGGACCGCCTTGCCCTCGCTTCTGGTGATCGATTTCGGAGCGACGAGCGAGACCTTTGCCTTTATTCCGAGCATTGACAGCAGTCCGGATGCGAGGCGGTTCTGGCGTTCCGTGATATCTCCCAGATTATCGGTGAACATTTCGGGCGTCATCTCGACCAGCACGTCGAGCGTGTCGGTATTATTTACGCGGTCAACGACGATCTGGTAGTTCGGCGCGTATCCCTGGTTGAGCAGCACTGTCTCGATCTGGCTCGGGAATACGTTTACGCCTCGGATGATCAGCATATCGTCGGTGCGTCCCTGAGGCTTGCGCATGCGTACGTGCGTGCGGCCGCAGGAGCACTTTTCGCGTGTGAGCACGCAAATGTCGCGCGTACGGTAGCGGATCATTGGAAACGCTTCTTTATCGAGACACGTAAATACGAGCTCGCCCTGCTGTCCTTCCGGAAGCACTTCTCCGGTGTCCGGATCGATTATTTCGGCGTAGAAGTGGTCTTCATTTATGTGCATGCCGCGCTGTTCGGAGCATTCGAACGATACGCCGGGGCCGGAGATCTCCGTGAGCCCGTAAATATCGTAAGCCTTTATTCCGAGCGTTTTTTCGATGCTCTGCCGCATCTCTTCGCTCCATGCTTCCGCGCCGAAGATACCCGCTTTTAACGGAATATCGTCAGGACCGTAGCCCATCTCTTTCATTGCCTCCCCGAGATACGCGGCGTAGCTCGGAGTGCAGCACAGGATCGTCGCTTTTAGGTCCATAATGAACATGATCTGGCGCTCGGTATTGCCCGAACTGGTGGGCACGGTCAGACAGCCGACTTTGTGCGAACCGCCGTTGAGCCCGGGGCCGCCCGTGAACAATCCGTATCCGTACGACACCTGGCACACGTCTTCGTCGGTACCGCCGGCGGCAACGATCGCCCGCGCGCAGCATTCTTCCCAAAGGTCAATATCATGCTGTGTATAAAACGCCACCACCCTTTTTCCGGTGGTGCCGGAAGTGGACTGGATGCGCACGCAGTCTTTGAGCGGCTTGGCCAGCATACCGTACGGGTACGAATCCCGCAGGTCGGCTTTCGACAAAAACGGCAGCTTTTTTATATCGTCAATGGATCTGATGTCATCCGGCGTCACGCCGTGATCCTGCATTTTTTTGCGATAATAAGGGACAGCTTCCCACACCCGTCGTACCTGTTTTACCAGCTTTTCGTTCTGCATGGCGATGATCTCTTCGCGGCTCCNNCTCGCGCACTCGATCGCCTGCTGATAATAATTTTCCATGCTACCTCACTCCTTCGGGCGGCGTCAATACCGGGCCGCCTGGCGGAATTATAGCGCATCCGGCGGTATAAATGCAAGAATGATCGGTCTTCTGGCGATTATGTTGTCCCGCAGGTCAATATTTCCTGGTAATATGGATATGGTTTGGATATG
>DBVV01000063.1 GCA_002308795.1 Mageeibacillus sp. UBA1255
CCCCTGCCACGAAGAGGATCTTCTTTGCCTTCAGCTCCTCGATGGGAGTATCCACCAGTTCGGAAGCGCAGCCGAGAGGACCTACGATATCATGAAGATACTCTCCGCTCTGTGTCTTCACCATCTGCTTGGTGGAAGCACCTACTACCTGGATCACAATGGTGATCGTTCCCTTCTCGCGATCATAATCGCAGATGGTGAGGGGGATCCGCTCCGCAGCCTCATCCGTACGCACGATCACAAACTGTCCCGGCTCACAGTGCTTTGCAACACGGGGAGCTTCCACGACCATCTCATAGATGTTCGCAGCAATTTCCTTCGCACTCAGTACCTTGTACATACTTACCTCCAATTTCGGTTCGAAGGTGCGTCCTTCGAACTTAAACAACTCATCTGAATATGCCGATCCGGGTCACTGCTTATGGCCTGTCATTACAAAATCACATCCGATTCCTGCTACTTACACAGGGAAATGGTGACACCTTCGGCATTTTACAAATTGCCATTATATCATAGGGTTCAAAACCTGTCAACGAGCCAATCATTTGTCGCTTTTTCAAACGCATACCTACGGTTCAGTCACTTCTTATAAGTCTCAGCTGATCCTCGGTCTTCGATCTCGGCTTACCTATATTTTTACCGGTCCTCCCGGAAATAAGGAATCCCGAGGCTTTCCGGGGCCTGATATTCCCGTTTCTTTCGAAGACTGATAACGATCAGAACCACAATGGTTACCAGATAAGGAAGCATCTTAAAGAGTTCCTGGGAACTCCGGCTCGTACTGATATACATGTAAACCGTGGAAAGAATACCGAAGAGATAGGAGCCCAAAATAGCATTGATCGGTTTCCAAAGAGCAAAGATAACCAGTGCAACGGCCAGCCATCCGAGACCTTCAATGGCACCGTCATTTGCCCAGGTTCCGAATGTCCAGTCCATAACATAAAAGACACCGCCTAAGCCGCAGATCCCGCAGCCGATGGAAGTAGCCAGATACTTGTAGAGCACCACGTTGATACCGGCCGCATCCGCCGTTGCCGGGCTCTCGCCCACGGCCCTTAAATGAAGTCCGACGCGCGTGCGGGTCAATATGATCGAAGCGGCTATTGCCACGCCTATACCGATGAATACAAGAATTCCGCAATACTGCAGCGCTGAACTTGTATTGTTAAAGGGGAATCTGAAGAACGGCAGAGCTCTTAAATATGCCGCGTCCTTTTTTTCAAGCGCGTTGAAAATATATTTGGTAAGTCCGGTTCCAAAGATCGTCATCGCAAGACCGGTGACGTTCTGATTTGAGCGGAGCGTAACGGCAAGGAAGCTGTACAGCAGTCCCATAAGAGCGCCGCCTATCAGAGTCGCCAGAAGCGCTAATATAACGATCAGCCAGGCCGGAAGGAGCGGATCTGCACCGGCGGGGATCATAACGCTGAGCGCCGCACAGCCGCAAGCCGCGCCTATGCCCATGATGCCCGGAATTCCCAGATTCAGATGTCCGGCCTTCTCTGTAATGATCTCACCCGTCGAACCGTAAAGGAACGTGACGCCGATAGCAAGCGCACTAAGCAAAAATTCAATTATTTTCATTTGAGCTTACCTCCTTTATCCGGTATTACCGAGGCCGTGTCAATACTTCCCTGGTCATTGCCCGAATGGATCGTCTCGGCGGCGTGGCGGCTTTTATGGCGGAAATGAACTTTGTATCTTATGAAGAACTCGCATCCTATTACGAAGAATATCACGATTCCAACTACGACGTCCGGGAAAGCATTGCTGACGCGGAAAGTCGTTGCCAGCTGCCCGGCGCCAAGATTCAGGAAAACGATTAGGAGCGCGGTGCCGATCATAATGAGCGGATTGAAATTGGCCAGCCAGGAAACGATTATAGCGGTAAAGCCGCGTCCTCCTACGGTATCCACCGTTATCGTATGATCGAGAGCGGCAACAAGCATAAAGCCTGTCAAACCGCAGAGCGCACCGGAGAGGATCATTGTCCGTACTATGACCTTCTTAACGTTTATCCCGATGTAGCGGGCGGTGCGCTGACTTTCTCCGACGACCGAGATCTCATAGCCGTGCTTGCTGTAATACAGATACACGAACATGAAAGCAGTTGTCACCAGCACAATGATCGTAAACAACATATACGTGTTGCCGAACGACGGCAGATGACCGCGCTGGAGCTCGCCGAGTGAACTCGAACCGTTTTTATCCTTGGTCCAGATGACAAGGAAGTAAGCGACAGCGAGTGAAGCAACGTAGTTCATCATCAGCGTGAACAGCGTTTCGTTGGCGTTCCACAGCGCTTTGAAAATAGCAGGTATTGCGGCCCATATTATACCGGCGGCTACGGCGGCAATAAGCATCAGAACGAGCAGCAACCATTCCTGCTTTATACCTTTTCCGTAATACACGACAGCGGCAGAGGCAAGCGCGCTTATAAGCACCTGGCCTTCCGCTCCTATGTTCCAGAAGCGCATACGGAACGCAGGAGTCACCGCCAGCGAAATGATCAGGAGAATAGCGGTTCCTTTAATCAGTTCCCATATGCGGATCTTGGCAAGGCTCCAGGCGCCTCCGCCGAAGTTACCCTCAATAAACGCTCTGATGAATTCTCCGGGATTTGCGCCTATAAAGAGCGCCGCCAGAAGAGAGCAGAATAAGAAAGCGGCAACGACGGCGGTCGCTCTGATCAGCAGGCCTTTCCAAAAAGGCATTGCCGCGTTTTTAGTTATATGTATCAGCGGCTCTTTTACCGTGGTATGATGTTCCGAAGCCATTATGCCGCGCCCCCTTTCGTCTCGGCATCTCCGACCCTGTCGGACTTTGTCATCAGGAAGCCGACTTCCTCTTTCGTGGCCTTCCGCCCGTCAAGAATTCCTGTGACACGCCCGGAGTTTATTACGAGTATCCTGTCGCACAGGGCGAGCAGCACGTCAAGGTCTTCGCCAACGAATATTACCGCGACGCCGCGTTCTTTCTGCTCGTTAAGCAGATTATAGATCGCGTATGACGAGTTTATGTCGAGTCCTCTTACCGGATACGCCGCCATAAGCAGCGACGGTGCGGAAGCGATCTCGCGCCCGACCAGGACCTTCNNCGCAGAGCACCAGGATCCGGTCGCACAGTTCAAGCAGGACGTCGAGGTCTTCGCCGACATAGATGACGGCGACACCGCGTTCTTTCTGCTTATTGATCAGATCGTAGATCATATACGAAGAGTTGATATCCAGTCCGCGGACGACATAGGCGGAGAGCAGCACCGTCGGAGAGCTGGCGATCTCACGGCCGACCAGGACCTTCTGCACGTTTCCGCCGGACAATCTTCTTACCGGTGTTTTGAGGCTCGGGGTGGCAACTTCAAGGTCGCGCACGATTTCTTCCGCAAGTTTTTTGGGATCGTTGCGGTTTAAAAGCACGAAACCGGAACGGTAGCTGCGGAGCATGACGTTATCCGTGATATCCATACTTCCTACCAGGCCCATTCCGAGGCGGTCTTCCGGAACGAAAGACAGGCGCACGCCGAGTTCGCGGATCTGAAGAGGAGTTTTTTTGCGTAGATTTACCTGGGCGCCGTTTTTTGGATCATTGTACAGGATCTCGCCGGCTTCGGGGCTGTATATACCCGCGATCGCCTCCAGCAGCTCGCGCTGACCGCTGCCGGCTATTCCCGCGATACCGAGGATCTCCCCTCCGAAGGCGGAAAACGAAACGTCGTCCAGGACTTTAAGCCCCTCTTCATTGACCCCTGAAAGCCCTTTAACGACGAGTCTTTCAACTGTATTCACGGGCTCGGAGCGGTCAATGCTAAGCGATACTTTCTTGCCCACCATCATCTCTGTGAGAGAACTTTCGGTGCTTTCTGAGGTGTTGACCGTGCCAATATATTCGCCCTTCCTGAGTACGGCTACGCGGTCGGAAATAGAAAGCACCTCGTGAAGCTTATGCGTGATGATAATTATGGACTTTCCGTGCTCTTTCATCTTTCGCAGTACGGCGAACAGTTTGGACGTTTCCTGCGGCGTAAGTACGGCAGTAGGCTCGTCAAGTATAAGTATATCCGCGCCTCTGTACAGCACCTTTAATATTTCAACAGTCTGTTTCTGAGAGACAGACATCTCGTGGATCTTCTCTTTTGGATCTATATTAAAACCGTAGCGGTCCGCGATCTCGCGCACGCGCTCGTTAACTTCCTTGATATTGTATTTTTTTCCGTCATTTACGCCCAGTACGACGTTTTCGGCTGCGGAAAACAGATCGACCAGCTTGAAGTGCTGGTGTATCATGCCTATTTTATGATCGAATGCATCTTTAGGCGATCTTATGACGACTTCTTCGCCGTCAACAAATATCTGCCCGTCATCCGGGTAGTAGATTCCGGCAACCATATTCATAAGCGTTGTTTTGCCGGAGCCGTTCTCGCCAAGCAGAGCAAGGATCTCGCCGTGTTTCAGATCGAGGTCAACGTTGTAATTCGCTCTTATGGTGCCGAACGTTTTTGTTATACCTTTTAATTCCAGTGCAAGCGGAACGGTTCGCGCTTCTGTCTGTTCCATAAATTGTCCTCCCGCGCAGGCAAGTGCAGCCGCGGTCAATTAACGCGATAACTGCCATATGGCAAAAACTGCTATAAAAAAATAAAAGCAGGGAAGGCAGGTAAAAACCTGCCTTTCCTGTAGACAGCGTCAATTATTATTTGTTTTTCCAGGTGATTCCGTCGATCTTAACGTCAAAGTAAGGAGCGGAACGGTATTCGGACTCGTGGAAGTATCCGTCTTTGATAACTTCGGTATCGGGAGTGAAAGCTTCGTCAGTGTCAACGTCAGCCTTGTAGGACGTGAGTTTCTCGCCGCCAACGGTGAAGTTGTTGGTATCGAATACGTGACGCGTGCCGGCCTTGAGTTCAGCCTTATACTTGTCGATCTCAGCCTGCGTGCCATCAACAGGCGCTTTTTTGCCGAGTTCGGTGAGTTTTACGGAATCGGTGTCAACTGTGCCCGTCCAGTCGGTGTCGATCGCTTTTCCGGCCATCGTCTGTCTGCAGATGTACTCAACGTACGGAGCCCAGTCGATTCTGGAGGAAACGATAAACGTGTTGGGGCAGGAGCTTTCGGTAGAACCGTTGTAGGAAACGTTCGGAACGCCTTTTTCTTCGCATGCGGAAGGAGCGCCCATCGAGTCAGCGTGCTGGCTGATAAGTACGCAGCCGTCGTTGATCAGTGCGAGAGCAGCGTTCTTTTCTGTGGTCTCATCGTACCAGGAATCGGTGAACTGTACGTCCATGGTAACGGTAGGTACGATCTCTTTAACGCCAAGGTAGAAAGAGGTGTAACCGGAAATAACTTCGGCATAAGTGAAAGCGCCAACGTAACCGATCTTCGGAACTATGGTGCTGTCAGCTTCCATCATAGCTTTAAGCTTGAGACCAGCGGCGATGCCGGCAAGGTATCTGCCTTCGTAGATGGATGCGAAAGCGTTGTGATAGTTATCAAGTTTCTCGGTGTGAGCCTTTGTGCCGGTGGCATGGCAGAACTGAACAGCCGGGAACTCTTTAGCGGCTTTGATCATGAAGTCTTCATGGCCGAAGCTGTCGGCGAAGATAACTTTGCAGCCCTGAGCGATAAGGTCTTTAGCAGCGACGTAGCAGTCGTTGCTCTCGGGAATGTTTTTCTTGATGATGACCTGGCTGTTGGAGAGGCCAAGTGCTTTCTGGGCGTCTTCTACTGCGGTGATGAAGTTTTTGTCGTAGGTCGAGGATTCGTCGTGAAGCAGGATGACACCGATCTTGAAATCAGCATTCGAGTTGGTGCAGCCGGCCAGACCGACACAGAGTCCGGCAACCATCAGAACCGCCAAACAAAGTGAAACAAGTTTTTTGAACATTTTACCGTTCCTCCAAAAATGAATTTATGATCACCGGCTGCATTTCGCGCCGTGTAATCCCTTCGTCTGCTTTCTTCGTTTTTTCCTGCGTGTTTTTTTGACTTTATCTTAAGTAACTGCGTCGTGAAAATAAAATCGAGGGCGGCTCCCGTCTGCGTTTTCAGCAGAACTGTATTCCGTCCTCCGCATCCATCGATGCTATCCTGGCCATGGACTCTATGCGCATTCCTTCTGCGCGCAGTTCGTCCCCGCCTCCCTGGTATGCTTTTTCTATTGCGATCCCGGCTCCCGCGACTTTCGCGCCTGCTTCGATACAGAGGTTCCGCATGGCCCTGAGTGCGCTGCCGTTTGCGAGGAAGTCGTCAACGATCAGTACGGTGTCTTCGCTGCTCAGGTATTCTTTCGATACGACCATCGTGTAGTCGTTTCCGTGTGTGTATGAGTGTGCTTTTGCGCTCCATACGCTGGCGGCGATGTTGAGTGTTCTCGTTTTTTTTGCGAACAGTGCGGGGCAATGCAGGTGTGCCGCTACGAAGCATGCGACGGCTATTCCGCTGGCTTCGGCGGTGAGTACTTTGGTCACCGCGCAGTCTTTGAAGAGGTCGGCAATTTCCGCGCCTACAGCGTCCAGCAGCTCTGCGTCGAGCTGGTGGTTCAGGAAGGAATCTACTTTAAGAACGTCTCCGGGAAACACCTTCCCGTCTTTTCGTATTCTCTCTTCCAAGAGCTGCAATGCCGTCAACCTCCTTCTGCGTATCCTGTGGTTTCGCATGAAAAAGAATACATATTAAGTGTACCACATCTCGCCAAATTATGCAATAAAAAAAGTTGTAAATTCTTGCCAAATTCTTGCCAGATTCTTGCTCCAAATTCCGGTGCCAACAGCTGCCTCTTTCCACCTTTTTCCGCCTTTTTCCGCCACTTTGCTCCACTTCGTTCCATATTACACCATATCGTTCCATATTCCCGCTTTTTGCCCCTTGAAGGGACTCTTTTCCTCTTATTGGATCACTTTGAATGATCCTGGCAAGCGGAATAGTATATTTTTTATAGTTTCATTTGCTTTTATACTACCCGGGCGCCGTCTACCTCATCAAGACGGATGAGCACAACGATCCAAATAGTATAATATTTAAGGATTTCTTTTGGTTTAATACTATTTAGCTCTGCTTATACACCGTTAAAGGTTCCTCAACTTCCTGTTTAGTAGTATAAATTTAGGCGTTTTATTTATATTAATACTAAATACCTATGAACGCTTCCGGGAAATGAGCACAAAACGACTTTGAGGTAGTATAATTTTAAAACCTGTTTTTCTTTTTATACTACTTGTCTAAAACATCAACATAAAAATGAACACACACGGAAAGCCAAGTAGTATAATCCTGCAAACTTTATCTATTTTTATACTACTTGACACTAACAATAACCGGCAAATGAACAAAGCCCCTCGTCGAGACTCTCATCAATTCATTTCATCGATTCAGATAAGCCGGCGTTTTACGTGAAACGAAATCGAGCTGTCATTTTACGTAAAACGAAATCGAGCTGTCGTTTTACGTGAAACGAAATCGAGCCGTCGTTTTACACGAAATGAAATCTAGCCGGCGTTTTACGTGAAATGAAATCAAGCTGTCGTTTTACACGAAGTGAAAACGAGCCGGCGTTTTTTCGGAAAAAAGCGAAAATTTGGTCACGCCAAAACCCGCATAAGTACTGACTTTTTTGAGAGAAAATCGGAAAAATTTGATTTTGAGAGCGAAACAGAGCACAATGGTAATCAGCAAGACAGCAACGCAGCAAGGAAAACATGGCGTTGGCAACAATAACGACCATCAGAAATCAGAAAGGAGAAGAAATATGAAATACATAAGCATCGACGAAATCATTGACAACATCGCAAAGCGGCGCGCTTTCCTTCGTAAGCACCGAGAAATCGCAGAAGACTTTATTGCCGCCGCACCCAAGGGCCGGCTCAGCTGCAGGGTGATCAATGGAAAAGTGAGATTTTATTGGCGTCAATCAGAAGCGATGTCGAACGGCAAATATCTGTCAAAAAAGAAGATGGAGACGATAACAAAGCTGGCACAAAAGCAATGCGCCCAGAAAACCCTTGCAGCAATCGACGCGGAATTGTCCAGATTAACACGATGCGAGCATTTGCTCCGGAGCCTGGGCGGCTGCACCGTCGAAGAAGTATTTGACAATCTTAACGAAAATATTAAAAATCTCGCATCCCCTGTCGTTGAATCAAATGATCAATTTGCCGAGCGCTGGATGAATAACAATATCGAATCGGATGATTTTTACGAAGAATCCAAGCGACTTGTCACAAAAAGCGGGGAAAAAGTGCGTTCAAAATCCGAAATGATCATCTCCGCTATTTTGCGTGAAAACCGCATTCCGTTTAAATATGAACAGCCGCTTTGGCTTGGCGATCACATGATCCGTCCCGACTTTACTTTACTTGACAAAAAACAGCGAAAAGAGATCTATTGGGAACATTTCGGGTTAGCGGATCGACCAGAATATGCCGTCAACGCTCTTAAAAAGCTTGGACGTTTTTTCGAGGCTGACATTTATGCAGGTGCCACTTTGATCATAACCGTAGAGTCTGAAGATATGCCGCTAAGCGAACCGCAGATAAATAAAATCATTGCCTACAATATCCCCGGCGCAGCATAATTCGTGATATTCCGATAAAAAAGCGAGCAAAAAAACCGGCCGGGCAGGTCTCATACCCCTCAAATAAGGGATAACAACTCTGCCCGGCTGTCGGTCATCCGCCAGGATCATCAGGCGGTCAATTCCTATCTTTTCTTGAAGATCAGTCTCCAGAGGAAGATGATCAGGCACGCGCCTGCGATCGCGAGGATGATGCTCATCACCCAGCCTCCGCCGATTTTAATGAGGCTGCCGAGCCAGCCGCCGAGAGCGGCACCGACGATACCAAGGATCATATTCCGGAGGAAACTGCCCTCACTCTTCATTATCTTGCCCGCAAGCCAGCCGATCAAAGCACCGAGCAGGACCGCAACAAGGATCTTCCATACAAGTTCCATAAAATTACCACCTTTCTTCAAACAAGAATATTTATTCTAAAAGATCTGCAAAAACAACACACTAATTACCCGCCGCTCACTTCTTCTTCCTGAGCGCCAGGATGATCGCCACGACGCTGGCGATGACGATCACGCCACAGATAGAGGTGACAATGATCGGAACGGTCATATTGGCCCCGGAACCACTCTTATCATCGGAACCGCCATGAGAATTGTCTTCCGTCTTCACGGGCTTCGAAGCATCCTCCGTCATCACAGGCACGTCGGTCGGCGCCGGAGCATCGGTGACCGCCGGGACCTCGGTAGGAGCAGCAGTCGGTTTCTCCGTAACCTCGGGCGTAGGCGCGGGCTCTTTTGTTGGCGCCTCGGTAGGCTCCGGGCCAAGGTCGCCGACGACAGCATATGCAGCCTTCAGCGTCGGGTTGTAGCTGAGCTCCTCGCCAAACTCGAAAAACTCCCAGCCGTCCGGGCGGGCATCTCTGCCCTCCCAATATCCGATTTTACCGTCATTTGAAGGCTCGACAACGATCAGATACCTGTACCCGTAGCGCAAAGCGACGTCGAACCGCGCCGTCATATCGGAATTGTCCTTGTGATCCAGCACCTCCACGGAAGCGACGGGATTGCCCTCGACGGACGTTTCGTAATCGCCTTTCCACTTGTACACCGTAAACGACGCATCCGAATCACCGTTTGTGTTGTTCCACGTCGGAGCGTTGGCAAGCGTTATGCTGTACAGCACCTGCCCGTCCGGTATCTCCGGCGTAAGTATCCCGAATTCCGCGATCTCGTGCGGAGTATCGCCGTTTCGGGCAATTATCGTTTTTTCCTTCTGGATGTCGATCTGATTCGACTTTCCTTCCAGGGTCTTAAAATAGTCTGTCACCCCGTCCGTCGCCTCGAAATCGGCATAGAAAGCAAACCGGCCCTTTGCCCCGTACAGAAGCGTAGATTCCGAATAGCTGATCTCGCCCGAGGGCAATACAGAGTAGTGTGCCGGGAATTCGGTCCATTCGCCCTGTCCGGTGACCTGCGAGATCTTGAACAGGTATTGTCCCGCGGCCAATTTATCGTCGATCTTCAGGTCAACGTCTCTGGTGTCTCCGTTGAAATGTATCTCGCGGCTGAACACCGGCGTTCCTTCGAGCGTCTTTTTCTCGTTCGTGTCCCAGCCAAACAGCTCGAACCTGACCGTCGCGTCCTGGTCGTTCTCTTCTTTCCCCGCAAAAACGACCGGGAAGCCAAGTCCCTTCAGCGGCGCAGCGGCGTTGAAGACAACGTAGTCGGATCCTATGCATTCGCCTTCGGCGTCAAACGCGTTGAGCCATATGTCGGCGCCAAGTGCCGCGTCAACGTCGTACGGGTACGCTCTTGCGGTCGTCGGATCGTCTGCCGGCGCATTTTCGGCGTATGCGGCGGTCAATAAGATCGTGGAGAGTGTTAAAATGAAAATCAGCAGTGTTTCGAGGGTCTTTTTCATGTTTCTTCCTCCGTCAGCGATCGTTCGCTTTTTGTAGTATATTTGCCATTTCTGTCTCGTTTATGCGGCTGTTTATTATCGCCTTCCGCATATATTATACCCCGCCGCGCCGCTCTTTTCAATTGAAACTATTTTTCGGCTCTTTTCCTGTTTCAGTGAAAAGTTTTATAAAAATGGGGGGGATGCGCAGGTTTAAGTTTGCCGGCCACAAGGTTTATCACGGTGGCAATTCCTCAAACATTTTAAAGTCTGTTTTCT
>DBVV01000107.1:0-120 GCA_002308795.1 Mageeibacillus sp. UBA1255
CGGCTTTATCGAAGCTCCGTACAGAAAATATGATAAAGAGAATCACTGCGTAACGCGCCAGATCGATTACCTGATGGCTGACCTGGAAGACCAGTACATCGTCGCGCAGGCGAACGAGCC
>DBVV01000107.1:263-18221 GCA_002308795.1 Mageeibacillus sp. UBA1255
GCTCTGATGGGTTCGAACATGCAGCGCCAGGCAGTGCCGCTTATGAGAACGCAGGCACCGATCGTTGCCACCGGTATCGAGTATAAAGCCGCACACGACTCCGGAGCCGTTGTCCTCGCGAAAGCCGCCGGCCGCGTTAAGAACGTATCCGGCAGAGAGATCGTTATCCAGCGCGAAGACGGAACTATTGACACGTATAAACTGCTCAAGTTCATGCGTTCCAACCAGGCTACCTGCATAAACCAGCGCCCCGTTGTGAAATTCGACGAGTGGGTCGAAGAGGGAGACGTTATCGCAGACGGTCCTTCCACCGATCACGGCGAGATCGCGCTCGGCCGCAACACGCTGATAGGCTTTATGACCTGGGAGGGATATAACTACGAAGACGCCGTTCTGATCAGTGAAAAACTGGTGAAGGAGGACGCGTACACCTCTATCCATATCGAGGAATATGAGTGCGAAGCGCGCGACACCAAACTCGGACCCGAAGAGATCACTCCCGAAGTTCCGCATATCGGCGACGACGCGAGAAAGATGCTTGACGCACAGGGCGTCATCATCATCGGTTCCGAAGTAAGAGCCGGAGATATACTGGTCGGTAAAGTTACGCCCAAAGGCGAGACCGAGCTTACTCCTGAAGAGCGCCTGCTGAGGGCAATATTCGGCGAGAAGGCGAGAGACGTGCGTGATACCTCACTGCGCGTACCTCACGGTTCGTACGGTATCGTTGTCGACGTGAAAGAATTCACGCGCGAGACCGATTCCGAGCTGTCGCCGGGGGTCAATAAAATGATCCGCGTTTACATCGCTCAGAAGAGAAAGATCACCGTCGGTGATAAGATGGCCGGACGTCACGGAAATAAAGGTGTCGTATCGAGAGTGCTTCCTGAAGAGGATATGCCTTTCCTGCCTGACGGAACTCCGCTGGAGATCGTGCTGAACCCGCTGGGCGTGCCTTCCCGAATGAATATCGGACAGGTGCTCGAAGTTCACCTCGGCTACGCAGCGAAAGCTCTCGGCTGGAAGATCGCCACACCCGTATTCGACGGTGCTTCCGAGAAAAACATCCTTGAAACGCTGAAGCTTGCGGGCAAGGAAGAGGACGGTAAGAGCATCCTTTACGACGGCCGTACAGGCGAGCCTTTCGAGAACCGCGTAACGGTCGGATATATGTACTACCTCAAGCTCCATCACCTTGTCGACGATAAGATGCACGCAAGGTCTACCGGTCCCTACTCGATGGTCACTCAGCAGCCCCTCGGCGGTAAAGCGCAGTTCGGCGGACAGCGTTTCGGCGAGATGGAGGTCTGGGCACTGGAAGCTTACGGCGCCGCATACACGCTGCAGGAGATCCTTACGATCAAGTCCGACGATACCGTTGGCCGCGTAAAGACGTACGAAGCGATCGTAAAAGGCGAGAACGTGCCCGAGCCCGGCATCCCCGAATCCTTCAAGGTCCTTATCAAAGAACTCCAGAGCCTTGCTCTCGACGTTAAAGTATACAAGAAGGGCGGAGAAGAGATACCTCTTCGCGAGACCGAGGAAGACTACATCAAGAATCCGGACAAGTACCGCACGAGAGCGGACGTGGATAACCCCGACTTCTACAACTTCCTTGACGAAAACGGAAACATCAGCTCCGCGTACGGCGGCCTCAGCGACGAAGAGTACGCTGAAGAAGGCGGAAACTACGGCAGCGATGCTATGGAAGGTCTCACGAGCCTTGACCCGGACGCTGTTGGCGGAAACGGTGAAGGTGACGAGATGGACAACGGTTTCTTCGACGAGCCTGACGCCGAGGGCGAAGCGGAAGCTTACTACAAGGAAAGATCGGAAGAGGCCAGTCTGGAAGAAGATTCCTACGGCGACGAGAACTGAAAGAGGAAGGTGAAGTAATATGGTAGATTTTAACAATTTTGAATCGATTCAGATCGGACTTGCTTCTCCGGAAACGATACTCAAATGGTCCCACGGCGAGGTTAAAAAAGCCGAGACCATCAACTATAGAACACTGAAACCCGAGAAAGACGGACTTTACTGCGAAAGGATCTTTGGCCCCACGAAGGACGGAGAGTGCCATTGCGGAAAGTACAAGAAAAACCGCTACCGCGGCATCGTCTGCGATAAGTGCGGCGTTGAAGTTACGAGTTCCAAGGTACGCCGTACGCGTATGGGCCACATCCAGCTCGCCGCTCCGGTATCTCACATCTGGTTCTTCAAAGGCACGCCCTGCCGCATCGGTCTTCTGCTCGATATGAAGCCGAAGGATCTCGAAAGAGTGCTCTACTTTGCAGCTTACGTCGTTCTTGATCCGGGTCAGACCGCTCTTGAGTACAAGCAGATACTGAATGAACACGAGTATCAGGCTGCCGTTAAAGCGTACGGTGCGTACGGATTCAATGCGCAGATGGGTGCGGAAGCTATCCGCCGCCTGCTTGAGGAAGTGAAGCTTGAGGAACTGCGCCAGGAGCTTAAGAAAGAGATAGAGGATCTCGAGGGACAGGATAAAGAGAAGCTGAGCCAGACCGTTATTCAGAAGAAGACGGCGCTGCTCAAGAGGCTCGAAGTCGTGCAGGCGTTTATTGACTCCCATAACCGCCCCGAATGGATGATCCTGACGGTCATTCCGGTAATTCCTCCGGATCTGCGTCCTCTCGTCCAGCTGGACGGCGGCAGATTTGCCACCTCTGACCTTAACGATCTGTACAGACGCGTTATCAACAGAAACAACCGTCTGGCAAGGCTGCTCGAGCTCCGCGCTCCCAGCGTAATCGTCCGCAACGAAAAGAGAATGCTTCAGGAAGCCGTTGACGCCCTCCTGGACAACGGCCGCCGCGGCCGCGCCATCACCGGTGCATCCAACAGACCGCTCAAATCGTTGTCCGATATGCTCAGAGGTAAGCAGGGCCGCTTCCGTCAGAACCTTCTCGGTAAGCGCGTCGACTACTCCGGCCGAAGCGTTATCGTCGTTGGTCCCGAGCTGAAGATATATCAGTGCGGCGTGCCGAAGGAAATGGCTATCGAGCTGTTCAAGCCCTTCGTTATCTACAAACTTGTCAGCATGGGCAAGGCAGTTAATATTAAGAGCGCCCGTAAGATGGTCGAGCGCGTTTCGCCCGAGGTCTGGGATATCCTCGAAGATATCATCAAAGAGCATCCCGTGCTCCTGAACCGCGCGCCTACGCTGCACCGCCTCGGTATCCAGGCGTTCGAGCCGATCCTCGTAGAAGGTCACGCGCTCAAGCTCCATCCGCTGGTTTGTACGGCGTACAATGCCGACTTCGACGGCGACCAGATGGCTATCCACGTTCCGCTTTCCGCAGAAGCTCAGGCAGAGGCCCGCATCCTTATGCTCTCCGCCAACAACCTTCTGGCTCCGAAAGACGGAAAGCCGATCACCGTTCCTACGCAGGATATGGTCCTCGGTTCGTACTATCTGACGCTTGTTAAGAATAAAGATTACTCGAACGCTCCCGTATTCTCCGGATACGACGAGGCCAAGCTGGCTTACGATCTGGGCGAGATCAATCTCCACACTGCCATCAAGGTGCGTATGGAAGGCGAGTTCCAGGGCGAGCACATCACGCAGATCATCGAGACAACGATGGGCAAACTGATCTTCAACGAAGCAGTGCCTCAGGATCTCGGATTTGTTGACCGCACGAAACGTGAAAACGCGCTGGTGCTCGAGATGAACAAGCTGGTTAAGAAGGGCACGCTCGGCGATATACTTGACCGCTGCATCAAAGTCCACGGCCTTACCGTTACCGCTGAGGTCCTGGATAAGATCAAGGCTCTCGGCTACAAGTTCTCCACCAAGGGCGCGATCACGGTCGGTGTCGAAGACATCATCGTTCCGCCCGAGAAGCAGGAACTGATCGAGGCAACGGATAAAGTTATTGACCGCATCACCCGTGAGTTCCGCAGAGGTATGATCACTGAAGAAGAGCGTCACGAGAGCGTCATCCGCGCATGGAGCGAAGCGATCGATAAATTGACCGATATCCTGAAAGCAAACATGGGCGAGTTCAACCCGATCAACATGATGTCAGATTCGGGCGCCCGTGGTAATATCAACCAGATCAAGCAGCTTGCCGGTATGCGCGGACTGATGTCTGCAACGGCAGGACGTACGATAGAGATCCCGATCAAGGCGAACTTCCGTGAAGGTCTGGACGTTCTGGAATTCTTCATCTCCAGCCACGGTACCAGAAAGACCCTTTCGGATACGGCGCTTCGTACCGCTGACTCCGGATACCTGACCAGACGACTTGTTGACGTCAGCCAGGAGGTCATCATCAAGGAAGACGATTGCGGAACGAAGGGATACTTCGAAGTGAGAGCGATCGCTAACTCCGAGGCAAAGGATCAGCCGCCGCTCGTGCCGTTGTCCGCACGTATCTCCGGAAGATATCCGGCTGAGGATATCGTTAACCCCGCAACGGGCGAGATCATGGCAGACACCGAGACGCTCATCAACGACGATCTTGCCGAAGCTATCGAGAAGGCCGGGATCGAAGCGGTGAAGGTGCGTTCCGTTATGGCTTGCGAGAGCCGCCTGGGCGTATGCTCCAAGTGCTACGGTGCGAACCTTGCATCCCACACACGTGCCAACATCGGCGACGCGGTAGGCGTTATCGCCGCTCAGTCGATCGGTGAGCCCGGTACACAGCTGACGATGAGAACGTTCCACACCGGCGGCGTTGCTTCCGCAGACGATATCACTCAGGGTCTTCCCAGAGTAGAAGAGTTATTCGAAGCCAGGAAGCCCAAGGGCGCCGCGACGATCGCGGAGATCGACGGTGTCGTTTCGATCACCGAGAACGGAAAGAAGAAGGAAGTACGCATAGATTCTGACGACGGTACCGAATCATTCTCCGTTTCGCTGCCTGTAGGCGTTACCCTCAAGGTCGAGGACGGAGATATCGTGAAGAAGGGCGACCGCATCGTAGGCGGATCTGTGAATCCTCAGGATATCATAAGGATCATCGGCGAGGCAGGCGTTCAGAATTACATCATCGAGGAAGTACAGAAAGTGTATAACCTCCAGGGTGTTAAAATCAACGACAGACACATCGAAGTTATTGTCCGCCAGATGATGCGCAAGGTACGCATAACCGATCCGGGCGAAACACATCTGCTGGACGGCAGTGTAGTGGATAAATTCGAATGGCTGGACGCAAACGCTGCATTGACCGCAGCCGGAAGACCCGAAGAAGCTCTGGCGAAAGCCGAACCCGCACTGCTCGGTATCACGAAAGCTGCTCTGGGCACCGATTCGTTCCTGTCTGCCGCATCGTTCCAGGAGACGACGAGGATCCTGACCGAAGCCGCTATAAAGAGCAAGCGCGACTACCTGATGGGACTTAAAGAGAACGTCATCATCGGTAAACTTATTCCTGCCGGTACCGGTATGGGCCGCTACAACAACATCAACATCGACGTCACGACGCTGGATCACGTTCCCGCAGCACTCCGCCGCAGAAACGAGCAGGACGAAGCGGAAGGCGATCAGGATGAGATGTACGACGCAGAGCCCGGCAGCGAAGAAACGGTCGAAGCCGAGGTCAACGTTGACGACGTGCCCGCACCCGCAGTTGACGACAGCGAATTCGACGGAGCGGAAGGCGGGGACAATACCCGGTTCCTTAACGACAGCGACGATCCTGATCAGGATGCCTGATAAACCATAACACGAAATTGCCACGGCCTCCACCCGGGACTGCGGCAATTTCTTTTTTTACAGGGAGGAGGACTTTTATGAAAGCGTTTTTGAAACATCTTCCGGTGATCCTGCTGGCAATATTCGAAATGTTCGCGGGTATCATGCTTTTCATCAAGCCGGAGTTTTTCACCAAGGTGCTCATCGCCGTTTTCGGCGGCGTTCTTATCGCGGTCGGGCTCGTGCACCTGTTCCGGTATATCAAAGCGAAAAAAGAGGGTACGGGCAACGCGATCAGCCTTACTATCGCCGTCATCGTCATACTGGTGGGCATAGTTTCGCTGGTTTTCCCGGGCCAGATATTCACGTGGGTGAAAGCGGCATTCGGCGCGCTCGTTTACGCGATCATGCTGATCATATCCGGCGTGTATAAGATCGGGCTCTTCATTGACTACCGCCACTCGGGCACTCCGGTGAATTTCATTCATATTATAAGCGGGATCCTGGCGATCGTGCTTGGCGTAGTTATTATTTTGCGGCCGTTCGGGAGCAATGAAAAAGCGATGTGGATCGTTACCGGCATCATAATGATCGGCATGTCACTGGTCGATATCGCAAGCCTCGTGCTGAACGTTGTGAACAGCAAAAGGAATCCTAAAAAAGCCCCTGTTGAGGTTACGGCTACAGCAGAGGCGGAATAAATATTTAATAATCGTTATTTTTCAGGCGCGCAGCGGCTGTTACGGCTTTTGAACTCCGAACAGATCGTCGCGGTATGCCGAAAGGTATTCGATGCAGTATTCGTCGATCCCGAGAAGCGCTTCGGCGGCAAACACGCCTCCGAGCATGTCGCGGTTCAGGGGGTCCATTATCGCACTGTCCATACCGAACATCATTGCCCCGATCAGGAACGCGTGGTTGATCGCTTTGCGGTAGGGCAGACCGAAAGAAATATTTGACAGGCCGCTGACGATATGCGAATCCGGATATTCTTCGCGTATTAATTTGGCCGTTCCGATGAAATTCAGGAAACTGTCCGGAGACGTACCTACCGTGAAGACCATGGGATCGAAATAGATCCGGTCAAGCGCGACGCCGTACTCTCCGGCTTTTTTTACGAGCCGGTGGAAATTATCCATACGCTTTTCTACGTCATCCGGGATACCGGTGTCGTCGAGGAGGAGTGCAACGACCTTCCAGCCTTTATTAGCTGCCGCAGCGGAGAAGATCCTGTCCGCCTTATCTCCTTCGAGCGAGACCGAATTGATCATGCCCGGATTTTTGCAGAGGGGGATGCACTCGAGTATCGTGCCCGGATCGGGGCTGTCGAGGCTGAATCTTACGTCCGGATGATCTGCCTGAATGAGTTCGATCATCCATTTCAGAACGTCCGCGTCTCCTTCATGTACGCCTGAACAGATGTCAAGATAATCCGACTTGCTCGCGAGCTGCCTTGACGCGAGATTCCTTATGAAATCGGCGTCCTTCTTTTGTATTGCCTCCGCCACTGATTTTATAGCGCCGTTCAGTTTTTCTCCGATGATGATCATAGTTTTTCTCCCTTCGCAATTTCTTTCATGATTTCCGGAATTATTTCAAACAGATCGCCCTGCACTGCAATGTCCGCGAGCTTCATCATCGGTGTTTCGGCGTTAACGTCGATCGCGATGATGGTTTTGCATGATTGCATACCGACCAGGTGCTGGATCTGGCCGGAGATACCGCAGGCAATATAAACGTCGGTCTGGACCGTTGCGCCCGTCTGGCCGATCTGGTGAGGGTATGCGATCCAGCCGTTGTCAACAGCCGCACGGCTTGCCCCTACTGCGCCGCCGATCTGTTTCGCGAACGCTTCTAACAGGTGGAAACCCTCTGGCCCTTTCATTGCCCGCCCGCCGGCAACGATTATCCGTGCGTCGCTCAGGTTTACAGTTGATTCGTGCCGTTCGATCGTCTGCAGGATTTCTTTAACGTTAAGCGTGTCCGCAACTTGTATTGGTTCGGTGATGATTTCTCCGCTGCGGCCGGGTTCCGGTTCGGGCATGGGCATGACTTTCGGGCGGACGGTCGCCATCTGAGGACGGAAATCGGCACATTTGATCGTCGCCATAATATTTCCGCCGAACGCAGGGCGGGTCTGCAGGAGATTGCCGCTTTCTGGATCGATCGCGAGCCCGGTGCAGTCAGCGGTAAGTCCGGCGTGGATCTTACCCGAAAGGCGGGGGATGAGGGCACGGCCGCGCGCTGTGGCAGCGCACAGAACCGTTTCGGGGCGGTATTTTTTGATCAGCCGTTCGAGGACGTTGCACTCCAGTTCGTCGTTAAACGCACGCAGTCTTTCGTCGTCAACGGCGATGACCTTGTCCGCACCGTATGCGAACAGCGCATCTGCCTGCTTCGCGCTGCCGCTTCCCATTGCGACCGTCCAAACTTCGCAGCCTCTGTCCGCGGCCAGTTTGCGGGCAATTCCCAGCAGTTCGTATGAGACGGGGTGTATTCCTCCGCCTGCGCTTTCGGAGATCGTCCAGACGTTGCGGTATGACTGCCTGTCAAGTTCGTCAATAATTTTCATACGCCACCTCCATTGCCGCCGGTTCGGATAAGCCCGCGGCGGAACAGCTCTCCGGCCAGTTCTTTTGCGGCTTCCGAAGGTTCTTTGCAGATCATGATGCTGCTGCCTTCCCGGACTGCCGGCGGGGCAGTTTTTACCACGCGCGTCGGTGAAGCTGCTAATCCGATCAGATCCGGATCGGCGTCAATATCTTCCGGTTTCCATACCGTTATCTCCGCCGTTCTTGCCTTTCTGGCGTTCCTGAGCGTCGGTATCCGCGGCACGTTGATGTCCTTCAAAACCGTGATCAGCGCAGGGAGGCGAAGCCTCAGCACATCATATCCCGTCTCGCTCATGCGGGAAACCGTAATGCAGTCCTCGCGTATGTCCTCTATTTTCGATACGTTCGCAGCCTGTTGTATATCAAGTTTTGCGGCAATGCCGGGGCCTACCTGCGCGGTGTCGCCGTCAACGGCCTGCTTTCCGCATATTATCAGATCTGCTTTCCCCAGAGTCTCGATCGCCCGGGCAAGCGCGTAACTCGTTGCCCACGTGTCCGAGCCCGCAAACCGCCTGTCGCACAAAAGAAACGCACGGTCCGCGCCCATTGACAGCGCTTCGATCAGAACGTTTTTAGCACTTTCCGGGCCCATTGATATGACGGTCACTTCGCCTCCGCACTGTTCACGTATCCGCAGCGCTTCTTCGATCGCGTACAGATCAAACGGATTCAGCACTGCTTTCGTTCCTTCTCTCACTATCCGTTTCGTCTCGGGGTCGATCTTCGCATCGGTCGTCGCAGGGACCTGTTTTACACAAACAACTATCCTCATTTCGTTTCCCTCCCCGCCAGGGCGGCCATCTCTTCAATGACCGTGTACTGCGTCTTGAACCCCAGAAGCGACAGATACATACCGCAGGACGGATAATAATCCATTAGCTGTCTGAGCGTCGCTATCGGATCGAAAGCGGCGTCTTCCGGGATCGGATATCCGACAACGTCCGAGAGCAGGAACAGCTTTTTAGACATCCATGCCTCGATGAATACCGGAAGATCGGGGTATTCAGAAAGCATCCTGTCCGTCACGGCGTTTTTATCGATAATAGGCTGCGTGATCACGAACGACGCACCGGCGTCAAGCTTTCGTTTCAGCTTTTCGAATTCATGTTCTTCCGGCTCGTACGGGTTAAAAGCAACTCCGACAGTGAACGACGGATAATGCTTCCGGATGTACCGGGTCAATTCGACCGACGTTACCGAGGCGGTATTATTGGCCTCGACGTCGGAAGGCAGGAGCTTCGGAAGACGCGGAGATCCGTCGCCGCTGATCGCGAGGATGGAGCTGATACCGAGCCTCTCGCACGAGGAAAGGATGCCGTCAAGGTCCTGCTTTGTGTGGAATGTGTTAAGGTGGATAAGTACCTGCTCCGGGTGCAGATCAAGCCCGAGCTCCTCTATGCACTCGTGGCCCTGAAACGCAAGAAGGCCCATCGCATTGTCCGTGATAGACGCAGAAAACCCGCTGCCCATAACGCGCTCGAACTTCGAAGCAAAAAGAGCCAGATCATCTTCCAGCTTTTGCGAATCCTGTTTCGGCGGAATGAGCTCGACGTGGAAACCGGCAGGTCTGGATCGGTTATTAGTGAATGTCATATGGTTACCATGCCGGGCGGCAACGGCTTCGTTTTTTTGAAAGCGGACGCCGCTGGATTATCCGCTTTGCTGTGATTGATTTTGTTGACTATAACATACCAAAGCAGTAGGCAAATGTCAAGCGATTATTTTCGCAGGCTCTTTCCCTGTTTCCGTGAAGTTTTTTAAACATAGCATTTCAGCGCGGCGTCCTGTCCTGGGCAGTGGTTAGGAATTGCGCATAAAATATGAAAAAACGAAAACCGGCACCTTTCGCATAAGCACGATCGATACCGGTTTTCATCAGGCCTTAACGGCCGGGGTCACTACTTAGCGGCAGCCGTTTCAGGCGGCCGGAAAAGTATCAGAAATTACTTTATGTTTTTGAACTGGATGTCGTCAACGAATACGTCGTGTGCGCGGCCAGCCCAGCCGAAACTCTTATATTTCGAGAAGAATGCGCTGGTGGAAGCTGCGAGCTCGGTTCCGTCTGCGGCAAGGATCTTGGTGTTCCTGTAATATCCCTCGTCGTATCCCAGAGCTTTATTGATAACGCCCGGATCAGAATAGTTGATGAGGAAGAGAACGGTGTCATTTGCGGAAACGGTAACCGTATCCGTGCCGTTATCCTCGACCTTAATGAGAACGAAGTCTGCGTTGAAGTCGATACCGGTCTCAAACGTTGCGGAGATGTAAGTCTTTTTGTTATTCTCTGTATCCCAGACAGGAACGTAAACCTTGATCTTATCTCCGCCCTGGAAGAAGACGCCGCAGCCGCTCGGGCTGACAAGGGAGCCTTTACCGTCGCCTTCAAGACCGTTGTTCTCGTACAGGTTGCGGTTCGGATGAAGCTCGTCGCCGAAGTTGAATACGAAACCGCCGAAGTTTGCGTCATTGCCGCCGTTCTTGAACTTGAACGTGCAGGTGTAAGCCGCGCCGGATTTAACGATCATATTGTAGTAGAAAGCATCGAACGGGATCTTTGCTACGATGTTACCGTTAACGTCGGCGATCGTCGAAGAGTTGGTACCTGCGCTGTACGAATAAGAGTCAAGGCCGAGGTTCGCAAGAGAATCACCTTCGTCGAAGTCTTCGAAATCGATGAGGGTTTCATCGAACTCGTCTTCAACGTCCGGGAAGGATTCTTCTTTATCCTGCTCGGGGGGCTCTTCGGCTTTTACAAGCTGAGAACCGTAAACGGCATTGAACGCTTCATCGTATTTAGCGATATCTTCTTCGCTCTTGAAAGCGCCGAGCCATGCGATCGCGAGTTCGCCTTCTCTGGTGTCAACGGTGGGGAATCTGATTCCGGTCCATTCGCCTTCAGTTGCGTAGAACTGCTCTGCGAGATTAAGGATACCGGTGTGCCAGTCAAGGTCTGTCGTCCAGGTGATGTCTGACCAGGTTCCGCTAGTGGTCGAAGGACCGCCGCTTACGGTGCAGATGGAATAGAAGTGGTTGGTGTTGCGGATGCTCTGGCCGTATCCGAGTCTGTATTTGAATGCAATAAACGGATATTCGGCGGGATCAACGTTCTCAGGGAAGTTGAAGATGATCCAGTTATCGCCGATGTCGGTGATAATGCTCAGCCAGGGACCTTCGTCGCTAAGCTCAACGTTGCAGGCCTGATTCTGATAGTTACCTTCTTCGATGTCAAAAATAATGGCGGAAAGGTCTCCAACGTCCATAGTCGGTCTCGGCTCTCTCGTGGGAGCTTCGGTGGGTACCTCAGTGGGAGCCGGTGCTTCGGTAACGACAGGCGCGTCGGTGACAACGGGTGCATCGGTTACTACGGGTTCTTTCGTGGCTTCCGGTTCTTTCGTCGGAGTATTATCGGCTGGTTTTGTACATGCAGCAAAAAGAGCGACGACCATAGCGAATACAAGAACCATTGCCAGTAAACGTTTGTTCATAGTTGTTACTTCCTTTCAAAATGTAATGAAAAGTATAAACGGTTATCTGCGTAAGCAGTATATGACAGTATAGCATAAACCGGCGGATATTGTCAAAGCGCTCCGTGCGGCGGCAAGCACGGTTTTTCGGAGATCAAAGGGGGCTTAAGCGTTTAAAGTAATATAAAACATCGCGCTTGTTTTGGGTTCGGGAAGGACGATCCTGAGACCATCACGCGAAAGTTCCTTGCCCCCGATGCGAACGACCTCGCCGGTATCCGCGTTGCGGAGCGAATAGACCGACCCGGGAACGGCGAAAGGCAGCTTCACGGTGAATTCGGACGCTTCTGCCTCTTCCATACGGAAAGCAAGAAGCACACTTTCACCCTTTTCCGGATCGTCGTATGCGATCGCGGTCCAGTGGGTGCGGTCCGAGTCGTGGCGCCAGGGCGTCAATACGTACATGTCTTTCACGAGCAGGTGGCGGATGCTCTTCCACTCGTTGAAATTGCGGCGCATGAGGTCGAAGTCCAGCTCTTTATTATGCGTGAACGGTTCGCCGAAGTGGTAGTGGGGGAGATAGGATGCGCGGGCAACGTAAGGTGAGCTTCCTGCACCGACGCTGGGGTCGAGCTGATTCACGGTCTCTTTCGTGCTCGATCCGTGGAAGGGGATCCAGCGAGGGAACGTAGAAGACTGGGAGAGACGCATTGACGACGTCGTACGGTCGTAATCGGAGCGCATAAGCGGAAAACCGCGTCTCATCGACTCGAGGTCGTTGCGGCCTCCGCCCGAAGCGCAGGAGTCAACGAACGTGCATTTCCCGTTGGCCGCACAATATGCGATGATGCCGTCCCACAGTGCGTAATGACCGCAGATGCATTTGTTTTCGGTGATGCCCCATCGCGGCAGGCCGAGTTTCTGTGTCTCCTGGTTATCCCGGTAAGGCCACGCAAAACCGGGATCGCTGTTATTATCCTCGCGGTACATATCTACGCCGTTTTCGTCCATCATTTTAGTGATACGCCCGAGAGTCCAGGTAAGGCAGTCCGGATCGCCTAAATTGTTTGTCCGCACGTATCCGTCGCCGATGCTCCATTCTTCTTTATACCCGTAATTTTTCACCAGATTTGGCACGTCGCACACCCGCTCCGGCTCGAACCAGACCAGCACCTTCATGCCCAGCTTGTGGCACGCTTCGTTCGATTCGAGAAACGATCTTCCGGGCCATTTCACGCTGTCAAGTTCCCACGTGCCTACGGTGCCCCACCAGTCGGTCTCGACCGTCCGTCCTGATGCGTCGAAATACCAGCCTGCGTCGAACCATCTGAAATCCGGTATCATTTCTTCTTCGACAAGTTTATCGAGCGTCCTGCGCCACGTGAAGCTGCGCTCGGATATGCTGCCGTCGGAGTTGGGAAGTCCGGTATCGGACGAGAAACCAGTGGTGCTAAGCGGCTCTAACGGATGGCCTTCTGCGTCCGCTTTAGGCAAATTATATTTCATGAACCATTCGCGCCAGAGGTTTGTTGCGTCGTCGTAATTACGGCCTTTATACGGCAGCAGCACCACGAGGCCGGTGCGGATCTTTTCACCGGGGAGGAGAACGGTGTTCAGCGATACGTCGGTAGAAGCCTTTACACGCGTAACGGTATCATTGCCCTCCGCAGAAGATCCGGAGGAGAACAATGCCTCCCAGGTCCCGGCCCAGCCCAGAGCGATCATTGTCCCGCCGTTTCCGTGGACAACGTCGAAGTACGGGAAGACGATGTGCGTTGACCGTCCGCCCAGCGACTGAAAGTATTTATCGCCCTTGCTGAGGTCGTGTTCGTACGCCGCGTACCAGTTATCATGATCGCCCAGGCAGCCCCGCAGCACCGGATCCCTGCCCTCCAGCTGGATGTCAAGGGCCTTCACCGCACTTATCACTTCCGTGGGCTTCCGGCCCGTATTCTCGAACCAGACCGTATATTCGCATTGCCCGAATTCCTCCACGAATGCGGCGTCAACTTTTATCCGCAGCCTGTCATCGACCCTCGCGGTGGTTATTATCCGGGTCTTTCCTCCTCCTCCGGTGGTCACGCGCCTGGCGTTCAGGCCCTCGAGCCCCCGGTGGGTCTCGCCTCCGTAATTGAATGAAAATGGCATATTTTCCGGCGTTTTCAGCAGGTGATTGAATATCCTGCGCCCGGCGGCAATGTTCAGTGCTTTTTTGCTCATGATATGTCCTCCTCTTTGATCGGTGCTGATCTGAAGTGTGGTCTAATTTAGCGCCAATTTGGAGGATTGTCAAGAGCAGCGAACCGGATGATGCCTCTTAACACGAAAAAACGGACAAATACTGCCGATAATTTGTTGGAAAAACGGACAAAATATCCTTAAAACCCGTTGCGAAAACGGATTCGGGATTTCTTACAGAAGGACAAAAAAGCATTACTGATTACCGGTGCGCGTCAGGTTGGAAAGACCTATATCATACGTGAAATCGGAAAAGCAGATTTCGACTCTTTCATCGAGTTTAATTTTCTTGAAAACGAAACGGCAAGAACCCTGATTGAAAATGCAAAAGGCAGTGTTGACATTCTTCTTCGAATCTCTGCGCTTACGAATAAACCGCTGATTCCCGGAAAGACGCTTATCTTCTTTGACGAAGTGCAAGAGTGCAAAGAAATTGTCACTGCGATCAAGTACCTTGTGGACGAGGGCAGCTATCGATACATTCTCAGTGGGTCTCTTCTCGGCGTTGATTTGCGGGATATTCGTTCTGTGCCGGTGGGATATATGGATGTCTTCGAGATGTTCCCCCTGGACTTTGAAGAATTCGCTTTGGCCAACGGTGTGGCTGGGCGCGTTATCGATAGCCTGCGGTCTGCCTATGAAAGCCGGACGCCAGTGGATGAATTCATTCACGAGCGGATGATGGAGTTGTTCCGCCTGTACCTCATTGTCGGAGGCATGCCCTCTGTCGTTGCTCGATATCTGGCTACTAACAACCTGCAGGAGGTCTCGCAGGAACAGAACTCGATACTGACGCTGTATCGGCAGGACATTGCAAAGTACGATCCGAACAACAAGCTATATCTTGAGGATATTTTTACCTTGATTCCCAGCGAGCTAAACAACAAGAATAAGCGTTTCATATTGAAAAATCTGAATGAGAATTTCAAGTTTTCCCGTTATCAGAACAGCTTCCTTTGGCTGAAAAACGCAGGTGTCGCACTACCGACTTTCTGTGTTACTGAACCCACTGTACCATTGAAACTGAATAAAAGTTCCAACTTGTTCAAACTGTTTCTCTCTGATGTGGGGTTGCTGGCGGCCATGTATATGGACGGGATACAGCTTAAACTGCTGAAAAGGGAGAAGAATATAAACTTCGGCTCTGTGTATGAAAACGCAGCGGCACAGGAACTGAAAGCTCACGGCTACGAGCTTTACTATTTCAACAGTAAGAAACAAGGCGAGCTGGACTTTGTGGTCGAGCGCGGGGGAAATGTACTGCCCATTGAGATCAAATCTGGCAAGGATTATCAACGTCACGCTGCCTTGGACAATGTTATGGAGAACCGGGATTATGCCATCCCTGAGGCCTTTGTGTTTCAAAATGACAACGTTAGTGCCGATGGTCGGATCGTGTATCTGCCCATCTATATGCTCATGTTTTTAAGTAAGGAGCAGCCATCGGAGCCAATGATCTATAAGCTGAATCTGGATGGTTTGCAGTAAAGCCGGAGATTATCCTTTGCTCGATAAAAGCTCATCCAGGGCAGACGACTGAACGTGATCGAACCGGTAGTACTGACCGCCATAATTCAGGTATCCACTCATATCATATAACGTGGACCTGCTGCCGTCAGCATGATAGAGCTCCAGCACCCAGGCCATCCCGGTACGGAATTCAACATCGTCGATCTCTGATAAGTTGAGAAGGGAAAGCGTGCTGGTGATACGCTCGATCGCGGCGGGATCGGTCACGTCCCAGTAATACGAGGGGTTCTCGGGTTCAGATGACAGCTCGATGCGGACAATATCAGACGTGGGGAGTATTTCTGAACCGTTCACAGGCACGAGAGCGGTGTAAAGAGCATGCACTTCATCCAGCGTCAATTTCACGCAGCCGATCTTTTTCATTGTTAAAAGGTCCGTGACCCGGGCGAATGCTCCGTAGTGTGAAAATTCGTACAATTCGATCAGATATTTGTAAGCGCATTGATCGGGCCGCGAAGCAGACAAAATAATGCCGAGCAGCATAGTATCACGATTCCCCGGATCTTCCGCCAAAATAGGCTTGTTGTCAAGCGCGTTGAAGATCGTGTTGTGGAGAGCGCCGGAGGAATTGTCCCTGACGGTGAGGTGCGGCGGAAGCACACCATTGCAAAGTGCGTCGTAGTCAATAACATCTGAGCTGAATGTGGAGACCACCGGCCTGTCGGCAATGCGTATGAAGCGCAGGCTTCCGTTCAGCACTCCTATTTCGAAAGGCTTTTCAAGCATTTCTTCGTCGGTCGGTTCCGTCGGGATGATATTCCCGTGTTCGTCAATATTGAAGCTGCCGTCCGAATACACGAGCTTTCTGTCGTTTAAAAACAGATTGTTCCCGTCGAAACTGAAAGATAACTGCTCAAAATCGGGTTTTGTTATGTCGATATTAAGCAGTGTCCGTATCTCGTTGATATCGAAGATAGATAAAGATTCAATATATGAGCCGGAACCCCAGCAATAATGCGCAACCAGATCCTTAGTGCCGTTGCCGTCCGCGTCCCATAGGTACAGTTCTTTGAATTGGCCACCGAGCGCCTCGAACCGGTAAATGACGCCATTAAGCATGAGAAACGTTGCCACGCGGGGCTTTACCAGGAACAGTTCGATATCCGCGTTTTCCGTCAGGATACCGGGTGGGGTGATGTTAAATACGCCTGTGATGTTAGCTGTGTTAAAGTCGGTTATGGTTTCGCCGTTGCCTAAAATGTCCAAACGGCTGGTTCTGCTTTCCATTTTGATTCCGTTCTGCTTGAGCTGCGAAAGGAACTCGTCCGTGTGGAGCGTGCTCGTGCTGTTATAATCCGGAACAAACAGAGAATTGTCGAAATTGTCGTCGCCGGTGGTATGGGTGGCGGTCGGCTCGTCTGAAGGGGCGCCGGTCTTGTGGGGGTCAGTTGGCGCCTCTAAGTTAGCAGGTGTGGCCTCATCCGGTTCCGGCGTACCGGCGGACAATTGATAATCTGGCCCGGTGTGTGTATTGTTTTTATTATTATATCGCGCCCCCAGCAGGATCCCGGTGACGAGCCCGGCGGCAACGAGCAGCACCACGACCGATGCCACTATCACCGTTTTCCACGGACTGCCGCCGCCGCTTTTCTTCGCAATCGCCTGAGCGTCGTTGACCAGCTCGCCGTCAATTTTTTTGATCGATTCTATTAATAATTCGGTTTTCATTTCAGGAACTCTCCTTTGTTCAGCGCGTCGGACAACTTGTCCCGCGTCCGTTTGAGCGTCATTTTGACCTTGCTTTCTCCGATCCCGAACCGTTTCGCGATGTCGGCGATGCTGTCTCCGAACCAGTACCTGCGGATGAATATCCTGCGCTCCAGGTCCCGCCTTCCTCTCAAAAATTCGGAGATCGCCGCGGCCAGTTCGTCTGCGTCCGCATCAGCTTCCACGTTCGTGCGGGCGGCAACGTCTTCCAGTTCTTCGTACGGTGCGGCTTCCCGCTCGGCCTGACGCTTTTCGGCGCTGTTGGCCCTGGCCCGGTCAAGTGAAATGTTGCGGGTCAATGTTTTGAGGTACGCTTTGAGGTTCGACGGTCGTACGTCGGCAATATTGTCCCAGGCTGCCATCAGGGCGTCGTTTACACACTCCTCGGCGTCGCGCTGGTCGCGCAGTATGCCGCGTGCGATCCCTTCTAGCAGTGTTCCGTATTTCTGCCTTGCTTCTTCCGGCGCCCGCTCGTCGCGTTCTACAAACAGCCGGATGATCTCGTCGTCTTTCAAAGCTGCCAAGCCGCCCTCCTTTTTTTTGCTGATCGGTCTGAAAAGCTTTTCACCAACTTAGTCGTATTCTGTGGCCTGTGCGTCACAAACACGCGTCACAAAAGAGGAAAAAGTTCCTAACTTTACTCAGTGACATTATACCGCATATTTATAGCCCGTTAAAGGTGTCCTTCTTTCTCATCCTTATTACCTGCCTTGCGAAGCCGAGTGAATGGCTAAGAATTTTGTTT
>DBVV01000098.1:0-15836 GCA_002308795.1 Mageeibacillus sp. UBA1255
CTACGAAATTGGGAGTAGAGCCTTTCATAAGGCTGGATCACAGCGGCGGAACCACAGAAGGTATTCGGTATTTCCGTCGCCGCCCTTGACCGGTGACTCTGCTGAATCGATCAGAGACAGGCCGCACGTAGCATAGGCGGAAACAGCTGAAGACATTGCCGACTTTACAGCCTCAACAGAGCGTACGATCCCGCCTTTTCCGATGTGACGGCGTCCGACCTCGAACTGCGGTTTAAAAAGAATAACAGCATTGCCTCCGGGCTTCAGTACTTCGGAGACTTTGTCTTTTAACATCGTGATAGATATAAAAGAAACGTCCATAGACAGGAAACCGAACTGTTTGCCGGGACTGAAATCGCGAAAATCTGTCCCCTCGAGATCGACGACACGCGGATCGGATGAGATGAGTTCGTCGAGCTGACCGTGACCGACGTCGATCGCTGTAACTGATCCGGCAGAACGTTTTAATAAAACCTGAGTAAAGCCTCCCGTTGACGCCCCTACGTCTACGCAGTCAAGACCTGCGACGTCGATACCGAAATGTTCGAGCGCGAAATCTAATTTTAATGCTCCCCTGCCGACGTATTCAAGCGGATCAGGAAGACACGAAATATGATCAGTATCATCGCCGTTGATATCGGCAGACGGCCGAAGCTCGGTTTTTCCGCGTATCGAGACGCATCCGGATCTTATAGCCTGCTGTGCGCGTGTCCGGCTTTTGTAAATTCCATTTTCCGTAAGATAAACGTCGAGTCTCATTTTTCTGATCGCCCGGATATTTTTTTAAAACATTTTTCTGCAAGAGAATCTGAATCGAGTCCGTATTTTTTATACAGTTCTGCGATCGATCCGTGTTCGATACCTTCGTCGGGAAAGCCTGTGACAATTATTCTATCCGCATCGAGTCCTTCTTCGGCAGCGATGGCAATTATCTGTTCGCCGAATCCGCCTGAGCGAATTCCGTCTTCGCACGTGACGACAATGCTTTCATGATACTTTCTTAACAGATCGGTTATCTGTTCGCGGTCGATCGGTTTCATAAACCGTGCGTTAAATACGACTGTCCCGTATCCGGCGCGTTCGATTTTTTCAGAAGCACCTAATGCTTCATAAACCATAGTACCTAAAGATATAAAAACGACTCTGACGTTCATTTCGTCAGACGGTGTGTGGATCAGAACGCCTTTTCCGGTTTTAACCAAGCGTTTATCGTTATCCGCTCCAAATAGCGAAGCGAGACCTTCCGAAGACGCAGAGGGAGGAAGTTTTGCAGGGTATCTGATCGCGAAAGGATGGTCTGTTTCAGCAGCGAGTTCGACCATCGATTCAAATTCAAACAGATCTGCCGGAGCGGCTATTATAAAACCGGGCATCGTGTTCATGAACGAAAGATCGTATATGCCCTGGTGCGTACGGCCGTCGTGACCTGATGCTCCGCCTCTGTCCAGACACAGTACAGCGGCATTTCCGGGGATCGCGATATCATGAAGTATCTGATCATATGCCCGCTGTGAAAACGTCGAATAGAGGCAGATAAACGGCTTCAGACCGGCTTTAGCCATTGCCGCGGACATCGTTACGGCATGTTCTTCGGCGATCCCTACGTCGAAGTATCTTTCCGGGAATCTATCTGCAAACGGCGAAAGGCCTGTACCGCCTACCATTGCCGCGCATACCGCAACGATCCGGTCGTTATTTTCACCGAGTCTGCAAAGAGTATTGCCAAGACATTTTGAGAATGACCTGCTTTCGGTATCTATTGACGTGCATGCCGTATTTGAAGCGGGGCTAACACCGTGGTATGAAGAAGGATTGTCCTCGGCCGGAGCGTATCCTTTACCTTTTTGCGTGATAGCGTGGATAATGACCGGACCGCCTATAAGCTCAGCTTTCTGCACGGCGTCTATAACAGCATTTACGTCATGTCCGTCGATCGGGCCAAAGTATTTCCAGCCCATTTCCTGAAATATCTCGCCTTCGGGAACAACTGCCGAACGCATGAATCTTTTAACGCGTTCCATATTTCGCGCGACGAAGCGCCCGAAGCCGGACATTTTATCGAGTGCCCGTTTTACGCGGCCTTTAGCTTTAATATATTTGCGCCCGGTACGCAGTTTGATCAGATACCGATGCATCGCACCTACGTTCGGAGAGATAGACATCCCGTTATCGTTTAAGACAACGGTGATATTATCTGTCATCTGTCCTGCATCGTTAAGTGCTTCGAAAACCATTCCGCTTCCGAACGCTCCGTCTCCGATCACGGCACAAATGCGGTAGCTTTCTCCGGTCAATTTTCTTGCCCTGGAAAAGCCTACCGCTGCGGACAATGACGTCGAGCTGTGTCCTGCGTCGAATGCGTCTGCAGGACTTTCAGCGCTTACGGGGAAACCGCTGATTCCGTCTTTCTGCCTGAGCGTATCGAAAGCATCGTCTCTTCCGGTAAGTAATTTATGAGCGTAACACTGGTGGCCAACGTCCCAGATCACTTTATCCTTAAAGGGGTCAAGAACGCTGTAGAGCCCGACTGTGAGCTCTACGACGCCGAGATTTGAAGCAAGATGGCCTCCGGTCCGGTTTACCGTTTCAATAATTCTTTTCCTGAGCCTGGCACATATCTCGTTCTTCTCTTCCGTGCTCATCCCGCTCAGCCGGGAAAGTACCCCGTCGAATTCGCCCATCAGTATTTCCTTTCGAGCAAGAATTCAGCAAGGTCGAGCATAAACTGCGCGCTTTCTTTATTGCAGCTGCTAAGTTCCATCAATGCTCTGCAGTCAGCGACAGCTTTTGCGGTAAGTTCTTCAAGCTTATGTTTCGCGCCGTCGATACCGTAAAGAGTAACGAACGTGGTCTTATTATCTACGTCATCCATACCGATATTCTTTCCGAGCAGATTCGGATCGCCTTCTACGTCGAGAATGTCGTCCTGGATCTGGAATGCGAGGCCGATCGATTTAGAATAATCTACCGCGAGCCCGTATTCAGGCGTATCGGTCCTTCCGGCGATAAGACCGGAGATCTCGGACGGAATGGTAAGCAGGCAGCCTGTTTTAAGGCGGCACAGAGTATCATGTTCATATTCGTCGATAGCAGTATCTTCTGCCTTAAGATCTATGACTTGACCGCCGATCATTCCTTCAGTTCCAACTCTTGACGCAAGCAATCCGACTATCTTTGAAGCGTTGCGGGCAAGTTCGGTATTTCCTGACACCACGGCTTTTGTGATCAGTCCGGAAGCACCGTCGGCGGCAACTTCAAACGCATACGTAAGCAATGCGTCTCCTGCCAGAATGGCCGTTGCCTCATCAAAGCGTTTATGACACGACAGCCTTCCGCGCCTGTAATCGTCATTATCCATCGCAGGAAGATCATCGTGGATCAGCGAAGACGTATGGATCATCTCCAGAGCGAGAGCGAACGGTTTAACAGTTTCGACGTCAAGTCCGAACAGTTCGGCAGTAACGAACAGAAGCACGGGTCTGATGCGTTTTCCGCCCCCAAGCAGGCTGTAGCGCATCGCCTCATAGATCTCCTTCTGGTAATTGTCCCTCTTTGGCAGGATAACGTCGAGGCCGGAGTCGGTATACGCGGCATATTCCCTCAGTTTTTCATAAAAATCAGACATCGCCTTCACCATCCGTTATATTTTTGATCTTATCTCCGTATGCTTCAAGCTTCTCGCGGCAGTATTTTACCAGCCTGCTTCCTTCTTCAAAAGCGGCAATGCTTTCGTCAAGCATGAGTTTTCCGCTCTCCATTTTACCGGTTATTTCTTCAAGTCTGGCCATGGCCTGTTCAAACGTAAGTTCATTCTCATTCGTGTCTTTCGTTCCGGTATTTTCACTCATTTTCTCATGCTCCCTTCACTAAGTGCAATACGTGTGCTTCCGTCGTGCATAACTAATTCCGCTTCGCCTTTTTCTTTTAATTCACTAACGCTTTTTATTATCTGTCCGTCTTTTCCTTTGACGTATGCGTATCCGCGTTTTAGAGGATTTTCAAAACTGTATGCTTTTAATTCTGAGACGATCCTTTTGAGACGCGAGTTTTCAAGATCGACCGTACTTTTAGCAAGATTAACAAGATTCGATGCGGTCTTATCGAGCAGATCGTTTTTTGAATCGAGCATCGACCGTAAAGTCTGTACACCGAGCCTCGCCTTAGCCTTATCAAGCTGGTGTTTTTTAATATCGCAATAATTTATTATAGACGTGTTTAATTTTATGCGTATCTGATCGATCTCGTACATAAGGCCGTCGAATACCGGAACGGCAAGTTCCGCGGCTGCCGAAGGTGTCGGTGCTCTCAGATCGGATACGTAGTCGCATATTGTAAAATCAGTTTCGTGGCCAACGGCGGATATTACAGGTATCATGCACGCATATATTTCCCTTGCAAGAACTTCATCGTTAAATGCCCACAGATCTTCGATCGATCCACCGCCGCGGCCAATTATGATGACGTCCGCTTTTCCATCATCCTGTGCTTTCCTTAGCGCTCTTATTAGTTCTCCGGGCGCTTCTGCTCCCTGGACCTGAGCGGGATAAAGAATAACAGGCATTCCGGGAAACCTTCTTCCGGCGACGTTCATGATATCTTTTATCACAGCTCCTGCGCTCGACGTTACGGCGGGNNCGGCTCTGGGCAAAAGCGGCGGTTCGCGTTTATGGTCGTCATTGAAAAGGCCTTCAGCAGAAAGCTTCTTTTTCAGCTGTTCAAATTTTTCATAAAGCGCCCCGATACCGTCAGGATGCATTGAATCAACGTACAGCTGATAGACGCCGTCACGTTCATAGACGTTAACGCTTCCGAAAGCAACGACCTTTATTCCGTCTGACGGCATGAAATCGACTTTGCGGAACTGATTTGCGAACATAACGCATTTAAGAACGCCGCTCTGATCTTTAAGCGAAAAATAAGCGTGACCTGAAGGATAACGCTTGAAATTTGATATTTCTCCCTCAACGTATATGCCGCTAAGATTAGCGTCATACATAATAAGCGATTTGATATAATTATTTACGTCGGAAACTCTGAGCGTTTTTCTTGCAAAACGCCCCGGAGTATCGAACAGGCTGTTTTCGACGTAATTATCATTCATCTCTGCTGACACTTCCAAGAATGCCGTTAATAAAGGCAGATGCCTCGGGATAACTGAATTTATTAGCAAGCTCAACAGCTTCGTTGATCGTAACGCTTACTGGAATATCGTCAAAATATCGTATCTCTGCGATAGCTTCTCTCAGGATCGCAAGATCGACTTTGCAAAGTCTGTTTATCGTCCACGTGCGGTCAATTTTAGATTCTATCAGTGCGTCGATCTCTTTAATATGCTCAAGCACGCATCCTAGCACGCGGTCAACGAACGTCCGGTCTATCTTTGCGGTCTCTTTTTCTTCAGCAGAAGAAATAAACATAGCGATCATATCTTCCGATTCGACCTTGTCCGATCCGGACGCATCCGATCTGTCAACGTCAGTCCTCAGCCTGCTGTCTATAAACTCATTTTGAAAAATAATTTTAACCGTTGCTTCTCTGGAATCTCTGCGGCTCATATCGCTTTTATATCCTCCGGTATCCTTCTAAAATCAACTTTATCATCTGTAACTTCATCTGTAACTTCCCGGCGGCAGGATCTTGTCGAGAAGGTTCCTTAAAAACGACCTGTCCTTCTTAAGCTGTCTGCCGATCCAGTAGCCTGCGAACGTGCATAAAGCAAGGAAGAGCGTCGCGATTATGCCCAGAAAATGGAACGAGAGCCCGATCAGGAGTCCGATGATCGCGCCGTTGATAGGCATATAATTCTGTCTGTAAAACTTGAAAAAACGTCTTAACATATAGGACCATCACTCCTTTTCAGCGGGAGCAGCATGAACTCCTTCGATATTGATGTCAACGTTGCTGACCGTTATCTCGGTCATACTCTCCACGGCGTCTTTGATCTGGTTCTGAAGGAGCCTCGAGAGGTTCGGGACGTGTGTATCCGGGTAAACAGAGAGTTTCATAAGGATCTCTACAGAACCGTTTCTGAACTTAACCTTAGATTTTGCCTCTCTGACGTTTTTGCTTTTACGTGCGAGTCCGAGTGCGATGTTCTCGACCGAGTTTGAGGATACGCGGATCTGTCCGCCGTCGTTCTTATAACAGATATACTTGTTTACTCCCCTGAATCTGAGCCCGGAGAACAGGATCGCAAGGTTTATCAGCAGAAGGACCAGTCCGAGCAGGAAAATAACGACGTTGTATTTATCCGATCTGTAGAGCGTGACGTCAGCCCAGTCCAGAAAGCTTTTCATAAGGCTCTTATCCGAAAAAGGCGATATCATTACGAGCGCGCTCAAAACAGCGGCAATAACGGCATATATTGCGGTCAATACACGAAAGAAAAAGTTCAATTTTCTTCCTCCTTTACATCAGAAAAATCAACGCCCTGTACGTGAATGTTTACGGAATCGACAAGGATACCAGCCTGATTCTCAACGTTTTCTCTCACGTGCTCCTGAATATTAAAAGCAACCTCAGGGATCCTCACGCCATACTTAACGATCACGTAAACGTCTACGGTCGTAACTCCGTCTCTCGAAAGAACTTTAACACCCTTTGCAAGATTTGTCCGCCCCAGGACCTCGGCAAGTCCTCCGGTGAAGCCGGTACTCATCCCCGCGACACCGCTAACTTCCATTGCCGCCATACCGGCGATAACGGCAAGCGCTTCGTCGGTGACAAGCATTTCATTGTTTTCGGTTATATAAGAATCATTGTCCTTCATTTTCGCGGAATACCCCGGGGTTTATTTGCAAGTAGAATTGTACACTAACGGACTGCAAAATTCAACACCTGACAGCCGATCAGATTGCCGCTTATCACTGCCCCGCCAAAACTGTTTTCCTCTTCAGAGTTTTCACCATTTTCCGCCAGAGTTACGGAAGTAAAACTGCTGTATTTTTTACGATATACCGTGATTCTGCCATGTTCTTCAAACTGCACGGCACCGCCAAGATCGCATGAAACAAAAGTCCAGACGTATTCCGTTCCGATCTCGAGGCCGTCTATTTCAAATTCAGCTGTTCCTCCCCGGGCAACGGAATCGAATCCTCTGTGTCTTTCCTGCCTGGTAACGATTCTGAGAATTAGTCTGGTTTCAGTTCCGTCAGTTGCTGAAGTTTTAAATTTAACATATGCATTTATCGTTTTCATATGATATGAGCTCCTTTCCGGCGAGGTTACGGCGATAAGTTATCACAAACAGAGCGTGTTGTCAATTCCGTGACCGCGCTGCTCTTTACATTGACGATCGACGCGTATAAAATTACGAAAAGGTGTTGCAGCACGTGCATATGCGCAGTCAATGCCGGATCATTATAAGGATGTTTTATTTATGGAAAACAGGCAAGCAGAAATGTACATATCTTCGAGCACCGATCCGCGTTTTAACCTTGCGCTTGAGGATCTTCTTTTCGAGCGTACTGATAAACATAAAATCACTATAATGTACCTGTGGCAGAACCAGAATACCGTTGTCATCGGCAAATCGCAGAACGCATGGAGAGAAGTCAGGACTGAGCTGCTTGAAAAAGAAGGCGGAACACTTGTCCGAAGGACGTCCGGAGGAGGCGCCGTATTTCACGACGTCGGGAATCTATGCTTCACGTTTATAGCTCCGATCGATGATTACGAAAAAATCAACTGGAGAGAGTTGATAGCCGGATGCGTCAGAAGTTTCGGGATTGACGCGGCTGTGAACGGGCGAAATGATATCGTTACAGGCGACGGAAGAAAATTTTCGGGAAATGCATTTCGTTTTTCTAGATCCGCGGGTCTGATCCACGGAACGCTGCTCGTAGATGCCGATCTTGATAAAATGGGACGATATCTGAACGTTTCACAGGCAAAATTAGAGGCGAAAGGCGTCAGATCAGTACGATCCAGGGTTGTAAACTTAAAAGAGTTGTCACCCACGCTAACGATTTCTTCCCTGTCTGCCAGGCTGATCGATTCATTTCGCGAATACTGCAAAGAAAATAATATTGACGCCGCTGATCCGGTTAAAGTATCACCTGTACGTACTTCGATCGATTCGGACGGTGAACAGATAGAACTTTACTATACGGATCCTGCGATCGAGGGAAGCGAAACTTTTTATTCACGTTATCAGAAGTTCGCATCATGGGAATGGAGATACGGCGAATCAATGCCGTTCAACGTATTTACGGAAAAGCGCTTCGAATGGGGCACCATTTCAGCCGAACTGTTCGTGGAAAACGGTTCGATAAAGAGCGCCGCTGTCAATACCGACGCTATGGACGCACAGCTCGGAGAGACGTTGTCAACAGCTTTAAAAGGCACACGTCTTACCGAACATGATATACGTTCTGCGCTCGAAACGGCGATGGCGCTGCTTTCAATGTCTCAGCTGACAATAACAGAACCCGCCCGGGTCGTTACTGACGTTACGTCCCTTATAGCGGGTATCTGAATAAACTGATCTTATATTTCCTGCCCGGCTGGCAATATCATTCCATTCCGCAGCAATTTTTGTATTTTTTACCGCTTCCGCACGGACACGGATCGTTGCGGCCGACTTTAACGCTGTGTGCCTGCTGTGAATATCTGAATTCACGCGTTATTTCGCGGCGCTCGTCTTCAGTGTAAAAATTATCCCATTCCGGAAGATCATAAAGCCAGTCAGCTTTTGCTTTCAGCATGTTCTTATATAATTCTCTCCACACGATCTTAAGCTCGAGCTGCGTATCTTCCTCGAGAGTGCTGATGTCAACTTTATTCTCAAGAGAAGTGTTTATGCCGTCTATAAACGCTCCGACTTCGTATCCGGCAAGTCCGTATTTTTCACCGAATTCTTTAGCTGTTCCGGTAAAAGAATCCGCTTTCTCGGTCAATATCGTTCTGTAGACTTCTGTTTCTTTTCCATAGTAATCGTGAAGCAGAGCGTTAGTCTGCTGTCTTGTTCCGGCCCTGAGTTTATCGAGCCACATTTCATGTAAATTCATATTGATCACTCCTGATCTTAATTATATATTATTCTGCACATGCGAAATACATTGCATAAATGCATATGGTTCAGAGCGGTCATTGACCCCGCCGCAATTCGTACATTATCACCGCCGCAGCGATCGCAGCATTAAGCGATTCTGCATTGCCGTCCATCGGTATCGTAACGAGTCCGTCAGACATTGCCCTTGCGCTTTTGGAAAGACCGCCTGCCTCGTTTCCGATGATAACAGCGACTTTATTTCCTCCGAAATCGTCCGAATCACTCGAAATACCGCCTCTCGGATCAGCTCCGAATACTGTAAAACCGCAAGATTTAAGTATATTTATAAGCTTGAATATACCTTCTTTGAAACGGATGACGTTCAGGTGGAAAAGCGAACCGACCGTAGAACGCAGGACTTTAGGATTATAAACGTCTGCACAGTTATCAACGCAAATCACCGCGTCGATCCCAAATGCGTCTGCGGTCCGGATGCACGTTCCTATGTTTCCGGGATCCTGCACGTTTTCAAGGATGAGTATCCTTGACGCTTTTTTGGATATCTCCTCAGGAGTCAATTCGATCGGGCGGTTAACGACAGCGCCGATGCCCTGAGGGGTAACAGTTCCTGATAACGATCCGAAAACCTTATCGGTCACAGCGAGGAGTTCTCCTCCTGCCTTCTCGAGACCGGATATCAGCTCAAATCTTCCCGGAGTACTGTCGATGCCGTCAACGAAACTTTTACTTACGATAACAGTTTTTATGACGTCTTTCTTTCGCGGTACTTCCGATACGGCTCGTTCTCCCTCGATAAAAAAGCAGCCCGCATCCTCCGCGACCTTTTTCTTTGAAAGGCTGCGGATGAAAGCGACCCTCTGATCTGAAAAACTGCCAGTATATTTTAAGTCAGAATAACCGGTGCGCATATAGGAATAATAACAGTCCTGAACATAAAAACATTCGGACAAGCATATGCCTGTCCGAATATTGTAAAAAATCTATCAGCCTTTAACCTGTGCAACGAGCTTTGCAAAGCCTTCTTTATCGGTAACTGCCATATCGGCAAGGACCTTGCGGTCGAGCGCGATATTATTTACCTTAAGAGCGTGCATAAGCGTGCTGTACGACATACCGTTCTCTCTTGCTGCCGCGTTGATGCGGACGATCCACAGTTTCCTGAAATTGCGCTTGTTCTGCCTTCTGTCTCTGTAGGCATACATGGCTGATTTAATAACAGCCTGATTAGCGGTCTTAAAGACTGTGCTCTTTCTGCCGAAATAACCTTTAGCCAGCTTTATAGTTCTTTTACGTCTCGCTCTGGTAGCGACTGAATTCTTAACTCTGGACATTGTAACTACCTCCTTCTCTTACTTCGCGTACGGCATCATTTTCTTAACGGTAGCTGCATTTGCTTCCGATGCGTACATTCCGATCTTGTGGCCTTTCTTAGCCTTGCGAGGTTTGGTTACAAGTCTGTGACGTCTGCAGGCGTGGCTCATTTTAACTTTACCGTTAGCGCTTAATCTGAATCTCTTTTTTGTAGCGCTGTGTGTTTTTACTTTCGGCATTTTAAATCAATCCTTTCGTGTTTCTATTCCTGTCTGTTACAAAATCAATAGGTTATTTGGGATTAATGATGGCTGACATAACTTTTCTGCCTTCCATTTTAGGTCTTTTTTCCAGCGTTCCGTAATCTTTAAGGCATTCAGCCATTCTGTCCACAAGGACTTCTCCTTCGTTCGTGTACCGAAGTTCACGTCCACCGAAGAAAACGGCAACTTTCACCTTATTTCCTTCTTCCAAAAACTTAATGGCATTCTTCAGTTTTACGTTGAAGTCATGGTCGCCTATCCCGATGCTGAGTCTAACTTCTTTCAAGCTGACAACTTTCTGGTTCTTTTTCGCGTCCCTTTCCTTCTTTGCCTGGTCGAAGACATACTTCTTATAGTCCATAAGTCTGCAGACCGGCGGAGTGGCGTTCGGTGCGATCAATACCAGGTCGATGTCTCTCTCGTTCGCGATGAGCTGTGCTTCTCTGGCTGACATAATCCCTAAAACTGTTCCGTTTTCGTCAATCAGACGAAGTTCGTTTACTCGAATTTCTTCATTAATCTGTAAACCTTCTTTGTTTATAGCAGACACCTCCGTAAAAAAATAAGCGGACCGAGCAAGCCCTGGTCCGCAACATCACACTGAAACATATACCTTCCGGTACCTATCAATGCGTTACCCCGGGATGCGACATCCCGCAAGGTGAGAAGCGAACCTTCTGCTTGACCCGCAAAGCGTATTATACAACGAAGAAAATAACGTTGTCAACAACTTTTTTAATAACAATTTTTACAAATGTACAATGCAGGATCACTGCTGGACACGAATCAGATACTCAAGGCCGAGACGTATGCCTAGAAGATTATCCTCCATACCCTCGAACTCGATCGAGAACCAGCCGTCATAACCCGAAGACTTAAGAATGTGAATGCATTGTCCGACGGGAACTACACCGTGCCCTAAAATCGAACCGCGCAGCCAGTTCTGTGCCCTGGTCGGGAACCATCCGCTGCCCGGATTGAGCTCAGTGCCGTTTTTATAGTGAAAATCTTTGCAGTGAACGTGCTTAGCGTACGGTGCCATAATACTTACAGATTTCGCAGGATGCTCATCGGCGCACATAAAATTACCGATATCAACGAGAGCACCGAAATTCTTATGATCGACTGTATTTATAAGCTTTTCAACCCTTGCGGCATCCTGTGAAAAATAGCCGTGGTTTTCGGTCATCGTTCCTACGCCCGCTGTCTCGGCATATTCGGTAACTCTTCTGCACCCTTCCGCAAGACGCGGAAGAGCGTTGTCATAGCCGATACCTGCCTTTTTACCGTCCACCGGACGCATTCCGTAAGCGACGTCATGGCGCATATTTATTACGCCAAGTTCGGCCGCGAAATCCACCTGAGCTTTTACACGATCGACTTCCCTGTCAAGGTCGCCGCCCGAGCCATAAAGAAAATCCGCGCCGATACAATATGAAACTGGCGTTAATCCGCGTTCCATCGCTTTTTCTCTGCACGCGCGGGCAATGCTTTTATCGAGTCCGCCGGTCCAGCCTCCCTCAACAAATTCGATACCTTCAAATCCCATATCGGCAGCTTTATCGATCACTCCGAGGATACCGAGGCGGTCAACGTATCCGCCGAAACTATACGAACTTACGCAATTTTTCATATCTTCCACTCCTTTTCAAGTTATGATCAGACTTCAACGTTATCAAAAGTGTTGTCGATTTCGACAGGATCCGCGGCATATTCGAGCATACTGAAATACTTCTCGTGAGCAGCGGTGTAAGCACTGTTAAAAGCATCGTCACCGCCCTGGTGAAGGACAGAGATATACGCGTGCGCCTGGCTCGCCTGTGCGTAATCGACACGGGCAACAGTAGCCACACCGACGTTGGAACAAACGTCGGATATACGCTCAAGATCAGACATAAGGTTCGCAAAATCGGAATCGATCAGCACGTTGCAGGTACCCTCGCGCATGCGTCTCAAATGGTTATCTCTCAGTGCCCCTACAAGGTCGTCGACGACCTCTTCGAGCGGTTCGATCGAGCGCGCGGCGTCAACGTCACGTTTGGCAAACGTTTGTCCGGTGCATTCGAGTATCCGTTCAATAAGCGCGGTCAATACTTTTACCTCTCTCTTTCCTTCTTCGGAAAACTCGATACCGGTATTATGCAGATTTTCAGCAGTTTCCGCAATATTAAGCGAGTGATCCGACAGGCGCTCAAACTCCGTAACGACTTTATAATACTGATCGAGAATTTTGATATGCTCTTCCGATTTCAGATGCGGAGAAAACATAACAAGGTAGTTGCTGACACGGTCTGCCATGACGTCGACCTCGTCTTCCTCTATCCTGATCTCTTCCATCACCTTATGGTCAAATTTATCGAGGAGAGCGATAGCCTTTAAAATATTGTCCCGGGCAGCAGCGAACATAGCGTTAAGTACGTCATAGCAGCTTCTGAACGCAAGCGCAGGAGTAGAATAGAATACGGGGTTGAGCGCATCTAATTTATCCTGGTATTTGCTTCTGTCCTCAGGTTTATCTTTAATGATCTTCTCCGCCATCTTCACGAATACAAGCTGAAGCGGGAAAAGAAGGACAGCGCAGCCGAGATTGAATACCGTATTGGCATTGGCTATACCGCCCGAGGTGAGCGGTTTATCCCACAGCGAATCGATTAAACCGAGCCGGTGTACGATCGTCACAACGATCACCACGATCAGCGTCTTGGCAAGATTATAGAGTATATTTACTATACCTACTCTCTTGGCTTCGGGCTTCGCGCCGATCGAACAGACTATGGCCGTCGTTACGCAGTCACCGAGATAAACTCCGACGAGAATGATATAAATGATATTGAAGCTGATACCACCGACATCCTTAAATGAACTGGCCAGAGCCTGAAGGATACCGATGGTCGCGGAAGAACTCTGCAAGATGAACGCAACTCCCGCTCCCGCAAGGTACGCAAGAAAAGGATTGCTTCCGAATCCCGTGAATATCCTGTCAAAAATACCGGTCTCTTTGAGAGACGATACCGAATTTGTCATATTCATCAGTCCGGTAAACAGGATACCGAAACCCATGAGAATGCTGCCGACATTGTCGGATTTCTGGAACTTCAGGAACATGATCAGAATGATACCTGCCGTAAGAGCCAGAGGTGCCAGTGTGGAAGGCTGGAAAAACCTGAGCACGGAAGATGCCCCGCCGTCGATATCCAGCAGTCTGATGATCTGTCCGGTAACGGTCGTTCCGACATTGGCTCCGATTATGATACCCATTGACTGGTGCAGCGAAAGAACACCTGCGGCCACAAGTCCCGAAGTAATGACTATCGTGGCGGTAGATGACTGGATGATCGCCGTAACAAGTATTCCGAGAAAAAAAGCTTTCAGCGGATTATTGGTCACTTTCTCAAGCACGACCTTCAGCGTACCCGACTGGCCTTCCTTCAGGCTGCTGCTCATCAGCCTCATACCGTAAAGGAATAAGGCAAGTCCGCCGAATAATGAAACTCCGTTAAAAAAATAATTCATTGATATGTCTCCCAATATCAGTCTTTCATCATCGCCCGAACAGGATCGATCGAAGCCGCTTTACGCTTAAGTTTGTCGAGATTCATTTTCATAAATAATTCAAGCCGGCAGATCTCATCTTCCTCAAACCCCGTCTGATTCAGTATCCTGCAATCCGGGATCATTCCTTCGGCCGATCTTTCCCCGTCGGAAAATGTAACAAAGGCAAACTTTTTCCCGTCCTTGCGGCATATCCCCGAAACCTGCATCGTCAGTTCTTCTTTTGATCCCGTATTTTCCATGATTCGTAATACTCCACCATCTTGTCATATTGTTCGTACATTTTCTGGACTGAATTTTCAAGCAGATAATAATGCATAATATACGGAACGAGCAAAGCCATCAGTGCGGCAAAGAGTATCGCAAGTACCGGAGTGAAAGCATTCAGCAGCTGTATCAGTACCATAAAGGTAAGCACCGCGAACAGCGCCGTAACTATCAGATGTATCAGTCTCTCGTGCATAAAGAACGATATTTGCGTCAGATGCTCCGACTTCTCCCGCTCCCAGTCGGTATCGGGCCCGGCTGTATCGAGCAGCAGATCGATCCTGCGCAGATACTCGGTAATACGCTTTTTCATGTTTATACCTCTTTCGAAAATATATGATCACAGCAAACAGCCGGAAGGACGTCGTATCGGACATCCTTCCGGTAATACATCGGGTTACTCTTCCGGCTCGTCGGGCGCATCCGGGTCATATTCGAGGATGTCGCCGGGCTGGCACTTCAGCACGCGGCAGATCGCCGCAAGCGTCGAGAATCTGACAGCGCTGATCTTGCCTGTCTTGATCTTCGAGAGATTGACGTTTGAGACGCCAACCTTCTCCGAGAGCTCATTCAGGCTCATTTTGCGGTCCGCCATCACGCGGTCCAGACGAAGTATGATCTTTCCCACAGGCAGTCCCCCTTAAAGAGTCTCATCGGCATCCGTCTGCAGCTCGATGCCGTAGCCGAATATCGTGTAAACGCACCAGAATGTCAGGCCTACGACAGCCGCAATGCCGATCGAAGAAGTCAGCACGATAACCGTTACCAGAATGCCCGTAATCTTAACGCTGCGGAGTATCTCAGGCTTAAACGGCGTGTCGCTCTTCTGAATGGAAGTAAATGTTCTGCGCAGCACGATCACCGCAATAAGTACGAGCGCTATCAGGACCGCAGCGACAAAGCAGTTGACGCCTGCCAGTACGAACGGATCCTCGATGCGGAACATGTCGAGGAAATCAAAGCTCTCTACAGAGAGGTCTCCGACGCTGACCATATTGTGCACGGTTATCTTCTTGCCGAATACCTCGACCGTCTTTCCTTCGTCGCCGGTCCTCAGGCACATAACCGAGATGCCTGCGACAACTGCCATCACCAATCCCACGATCAGGATGGTCTTGATAACATTCAATACCGTAGCTGTTACTCCTGCCGACTTTCTTATCTTTTCAAGTTTGCTGTTTTCCATGATATTTATCCTTTCGTTAAATAATTATCGTTTATCGATAAATCAATATTAGCACCGGCATAAACGTTTGTCAATAGTTTTTTAATGTTTTTCATTAAATTATCTCCGCACGTTTTCATCCGTGCCCTGACATGTTATAATGCGTTCAAGAATAAACCTAAAATAATAACGAAAGGAACGATCCCATGCTTTCATATCTGATAGTCGGTTCAGGTTACCGTTCGGAATACTACGGCCGCATCGC
>DBVV01000098.1:15874-16062 GCA_002308795.1 Mageeibacillus sp. UBA1255
CTGTGCCGTTCCGTAGAAAAAGCGGAGCAGGTCAGAGCACATACAGGTATCCCCGCCACCACTGTTCCGAGCGAAGCTCTCGCTTTCTCGCCCGATTTCGTCGTCGTGGCCGTCGACCGGGCAAGCATAGCCGATGTGACTGAAGAATGGGTACTCAAAGGCTTCCCCGTCGTTGCCGAAACACCTGT
>DBVV01000098.1:16179-17018 GCA_002308795.1 Mageeibacillus sp. UBA1255
CTGCCGTTGCCGACGGGCTGATCGGACGTCCGGTCAGCGGTTATCTCTCACTCGTGCACGACTACCACGCCGCGAGCATACTGCGCAAAATGCTCCTGACGGACGGCGAAGGATATACTCTTCGCGGAGAAAGGAACATCACCTCCGTGGTCGAGACCGATTCCCGTTACGGCGCTTTTTACGACGGACGCACAGGTGAGGAAGTGCGCGATACCGTCCGCATCACATATGATTCCGGCAAAACCGCGATATACGACTTTGCCCCGACGCAGTACCGCACCTATATCCGTTCCCGTCATCTGACGGTCAGGGGCGAACGCGGCGAATGGAGCGACCGCATGCTGTATTATCTGGATGATCATAACATTCCGCAAAAACAGCTCCTCATGCCTGAAATCCCCGAACGGTACCGCATGCTCGATACCCAGGCGCTCCGCGACATCCGCCGGACCTGGCAGCCCGAGCTGCAGACCGATACCGAGCAGGACGAATTCGCTATCGCAACCATGCTGCTCGACATGGATGATTACCTCACGGGCGGTCCGTCGCCCTATCCGCTGGAAGACGCCCTCGACGACGCCCTTTTCTGGATCCTGATCCGTGACGCCGTCAGCAACCCCGGACGCGAGATTCACTCTCCCCGCACGCCCCTGCACACACGCTAGCACGCAGACACGGGGACGGTTCTTTCGTCTTCCCGGCTTCAGACACGGGGACGCTTCTTTTGTCTTCCCAATTTGCGACCTTGGGGACAGTTCTTTTGTCTTCGCAATTTGCGGCCTTGGGACGTTTCTTTTGTCTTACCGGTTATAACCATGTGCGCGGGCGTGCAGAGAAAA
>DBVV01000017.1 GCA_002308795.1 Mageeibacillus sp. UBA1255
TAATCCGAAAAGCCGAACTCGTCGTATTGTTCCTTGGTCACGCCGTAGTCGGAAAGGGTGTCCAGAACGGCCTGTATGTTTTCCTCAGCAACCATATTGCCCGCCATAAAGGGCGCGCAGTTGTTCATAACGTATTTTTGCCGTTCCTCCGGATGGATGCTTTCGTTGATATTTGCGAGAAGATCGGTGTAATGTACGATAGGCGCATCGTGCTCCTTGTAAAAATCATCGAACATGTACGTTCCGTCCTCCTGCATGGGGTTGAGAACGTAAAACACCACGCCCTGTACTTCCTTTGCCTCCTGCGATTCGGCTTCATAACCGAGACTGCTGATAAGCCCCGGCACATAGACTTCCTGGAGTTCCTTCGCCGCTGCGGCATACGCCGCCATGCTTGCCGTTCCCGCCGCCTGTTCCTCAGGCATGCCGCCGGTCAGGGCGCCCACGTATGCGGTCTGATATTCCTTTAGAAACGTCTCGTCGAAATGCTCCATAGCGCCGTTGCCGATCTCATAGTAATTCAGCGCCTTATCCTGTAATGCCGAACGCATTTCTCCTTCAATGATGGTATTTTGTAGGGCGTCTTTGGTTTCGCTGATGTCGCCTCTACCCGAAATAAGCATCACGCAGGACAGCATAAAGCACACGGCGACGGTGATGATGAGCCACATAGTCCCGTTTGCCTTGCAGGACTGTTTGAATAACGATTTACTGAACATGAGTATCTGCCTCCTTGTTTCTGCCGAGCTTCTCGCGGAAATACTTGTCGAGATTGTATTTGACCTCAGATATAAAATGCACGTCCGTGCCTTTCAGCGCACGGAACAGATCGTTGATCCGGTCCCCGGATAACGCCACGGTGACCTGTCGGTATTTCGGCTGATCGCGCACGATATCAAAATCAAGCTTTTTGAATTTTTCGTAATCCTCGCCGTTCACAAACTCGACTTTGTATTCCCGTACCTTCGGGTTGCGGATATCCTCCATATCCACGATATGTTCGATCCTGCCGCCCGCGATCAGCGCCACGCGGTCACAAGTCGCCTCCAGCTCCTCGAACATATGACTGCTCATAAAGATCGTTTTGCCTTTTCGGTGCTCTTCCTTGATGATTTCAAGGAACGAATCCCGCATCAGCGGATCAAGGCCCGTTGTAGGCTCATCGAGAATGATGATCTCCGGGTCCGCCATCAGCGCCGCGACGACGGCGGTCTTTTGCTTCATACCCTTGCTCATGCGTTTGAGCGACGCACGCGGATCGAGCTGAAGCCGTTTGATCAGTTCCTCTGCGTAGGACATATCCTTAAGTCCAAGGAAATCCGCCTGGCTTTTCAGAAACGCCGTTCCGGTCGAAAGATCCGGGAAAGCGATCTCGCCGGGTACATAGCCGATATCCCGTATGTATTCGCTGGAATGCTTCCATGCCTCCAACCCGTTCACATAGGCGCCGCCGCTCGTGGGCTGCACAAACCCCATGATATGGCGGATGGTCGTGGTCTTTCCGCTGCCGTTGGTGCCGGCAAAGCCGACCATTTCGCCTTTGGCAATCGACAAATTGATATCAAAGACGCCCCGTCCCTCGCCGTAATCTTTCGTGAGGTTTTTGATTTCGATCACAGAACTCATTTTTGCAAAGCACCTCCGAAATCCTTATCTTCCTTGTAGTATTTCATAAAATAGTCTTCCAGCGTTTCTTTCAGGTGAGTGAAACCGCATACGGAATAAGCGGAAAGAGTCCCGATGACGCTGTTGATATACGCGTCGTCCGTGGCTACCACCAGGCTGTTGTTTTCAGCGTCGCGCTCGATGATTTTCAGTTCTTCCTGATTGCTGTTTTCCGCTATAAAGCGGTCATAGTCGGTTTTCGAGTCGAAACTGACGCGATAGTTCTTTTGCGAAGCGTGCCGCAGATCGTCTGCCACAAAGTCCGAAACAATCTTTCCGTCCTTAATAATGGCGATCCTGTCGCAGGTGGCGTCCACCTCGGAGAAAATATGACTGGAAAGAAGGATCGTTTTGCCCCGCTTTTTCTCGTTTTTCAGGTAGTCGATAAAGACGTCCTGCATCACCGGGTCAAGTCCGCTGGTCGGTTCNNAGGATCAGAACGTCGGGATCGTTCATAAACGCCGTCACAACGGCGAGCTTTCGTTTGACCCCGAGACTCATCCGCTTGGTATCGCCGGACGGATCCAGCTCAAACAGGCCAAGCAGTTCATCCAGCTTTTTCTTATTCCGGTGCCCCTGCATATCCTGCATCATGCGCAGAAACTCCCAGCCGGTAAGGCCTGCAGGCAGCGCTATCTCTCCGGGGATATAGCCGACCGATTTCAGTATTTTATCATATTGGTGAAACGACTCTTTCGCGAATATCCGCGTCTCGCCGCTGTCGGGTTTTGAGAAGCCCATCAGGTGCCGGATCGTAGTGGATTTTCCGGCGCCGTTCGGTCCCAGAAAGCCGAACACCTCGCCTTTTTCGACCTGAAAGGACACGTCAAACACGCCGCGTCCGAAGCCGTAGTCCTTTGTCAGATGCTTCACATCAATTACACTCATCTGCAAGACCTCCTTTGATGTGTGGAACTAAGTATAACCGTAAAAACTAAACTGAAAAGAAAGTCAGGTTCTTTTGTCAAAGTTTCTGCCGCAGTGAGGGCAGTGTATTGAAATTGTCCTGCCCTTATGCAGATAAGATTTTCATCGCCT
>DBVV01000130.1 GCA_002308795.1 Mageeibacillus sp. UBA1255
ACTCGGTTCGCCCATTTGCCATTTGCCATTTGCCATTGTCATCACTCGGTTCGCCTGCATTCGCTCACTTCTTCGGCTTGTCACCGAAAATGTTGAACCGGGACTCCTTGCCGTGGAAAAGGCGGTTGATATTCTCGTGATGCCTTGCCCACACGAACACCACGCAGGCGGTGAAAGCGATCTTAGCCGGAAGAGAAGGGCAGATGAACCAGAGCAGGATCGCACCGGCGAGAAGGCCGGAAAGAGTTGACACCGACATGATCTTCACCGTCAGGAGCAGGACGGTCATCACCGCGAAAGCCAGAAGACCGCAGCGCCAGTCGAGCATAAAAGCCATGGCCAGGACGGTAAGAAAACCCTTGCCGCCGTGAAAACCGTACCAGACCGGGTAAGCGTGACCGAGGAGGCAGAACACGCCGGAGACCCAGACACCGTTTATCCAGCCCATGCCCGTGAGCATGAACAGGAGGCCGGAGATCGCCGGAAGCAGTGCGCTTTTTGCAAGATCGAGCACGAACACCCACCAGGCATATTTTGAACCGTAGACTCGCTTAAAATTCGAGAAACCGGCGTTCCCGCTGCCGGAATTGCGGATATCTTCACCATAGATGCGGCGGGACAATATTATGGCGGGGTTCAGCCCGCATACCAGGTATGATCCGACGGCACAAGCGACGGCGACAATTATCTTAACTGCCAGCATATATTATTGCCTCCTCTTACGGCCGTGGAACAGGAAAAAGTTCCCGGCGTTCTGCCCGCGGAAGGTTACTCGACCGCGATGATAAAGTCGTATATTTCCTGTCCTCCGCTCACGCCGAACACCTCGACAAGAGGACGCGTTTTCTGAATATGATCGATAAAAGCACCGGTCTCGTCAGGCGAAACGTCGCAGCCGGAGAATACTATACACACCTCGTGATCGTCGAAATCGATGGCATCGGCAAGGGCACACGCGGCGGCGAGGCGGTCGTCAGCGGCAGAAAGCACAGACTTGCCAAGAAAACCGATGTATTGACCGCTGTGAAGGTCGAAATCGACGTTGCGGGCATCACGCACGCAGCGGGAAACAGCAGCTGTAACGACGCCGGACATTGACGCACGCATATCTTCGATCATAGCGTCGGTGCCCAGGACGGGATTCATCATTGTCAGCGCAGCGTGACATTCGCCGATCGACGTAGACTCGATCACCGTCACCGGAACGTCGGAATACATTGACGCCGCCTGCTTCGCAGCAAGGATTATATTGGAATTGTTAGGAAAAACTATTAAATGTTCGGCGTTGATCGAGCGAAAAGCGTCAATAAAATCGCCGGTGGACGGGTTCATGCTCTGTCCGCCCGTTATGATCTGATCGGCTCCGAGGTCACGGAAGCAGCGCGCGATCCCTTCTCCGGGGGCAACGCATACGATCCCGTACGGTTTGGCCCTGGTCACGATCTTTTTGCGCGGCTCTTCAGCTCCGGCGGCAGTATCAGGGTCAAGATTGCTGTGCTGCAGCGACATATTTTCGATCTTTACAGTTAAAAACTCGCCGTATTTTCGGCAGAACGCCAGCACGCGGTCCGGCGTCATCGTATGGACGTGGATCTTTAAAATACTGCCGTTCCTGAACGCGACGATCGAATCACCCACCGTCTGAAGGAACGACCTCACTATATCGACGTCGAAATTATCCACGTCGCATTTAGCGTTCTGAAGCCTGACCAGCACCTCGGTGCAGTAGCCGTATTCCAGTTCGCTGTCAGCAGTAAACTGATCGAAATCAAGCTGTTTTACCTTGCCCGCGGCACCGGAAGCATCATCGCCGGAGCCGATACCGTCAAACCGGTCGGACGAACCGTCGTTACCGGATGCGAGAGCACTGCGCATACCCTCGATTATGTAAATGAATCCTGCTCCGCCCGAATCGACGACGCCTGCGTCTTTCAGAACGGACAGCAGATCAGGAGTACGCGCGAGGGATTTTTTCGCCGCGGCTGCAACGTCAGAAAGGAACCCTTCGGGGCTGTCACTGTTATTGCCCCCGGCAAATTCAGAACTTTCGCGCGCAACGGTCAATACCGTTCCTTCGACGGGCGTCATCACCGCGCTGTACGCTTTTCGCACGCCCGAATCGAAAGCCCTGGCGAGATTGTCCCTGTCCGCCTGTTCCAGATCCTCGAGTCCCTCTGCAAGGCCGCTGAAAAACTGGGACAATATAACTCCGGAATTGCCTCTCGCGCATAAAAGCATGCCGTCCGCCGCGCTTTTCGCCGCACGTCCGACGTCGCTGTCAACTTTCTCGGGGTCGTCAACGCCGCCCAGGAGCGTCAGCAGCATATTGCTGCCGGTATCGCCGTCAGGTATCGGGAAAACGTTGAGGTCATTGACCTCGTCCTCATGTTTTTTCAGGTTTGCGGCCCCCCAGCGGAGCATCACCGCAAAATCTGTGCCGTTAATGGTTCCTGCTGCCATAAAAATCCTTCCCCATCAGAGTTCGTCACGGATCGGACGGCCGACGCCGAATATTGCCACAGCATCAGGACCGACGGAAGCGCCGATGATCGGACCCATCATAAGCGTAGTAAGCACGCTCCCGGGCATTTCCGCGAGGATCATACCGCGAAGCGCGTCAAGTTCTTCCGCGCGGCAGTCAGCGTGGGCAATGTATATCTCTCTTCCGTTGAAATCGGAGCCGTCTCCTGTTCCGTTCCCGTCTTCGCCGGACAATGCCGCCTTCAGCAGCGATATTATCGTTTTAAATGACGTCGCGCGCCCTTTCACCTTCATAACGGCCGCCTGCTCACCTTCGGTGTTGGCAATAATGATCGGTTTTACTCCCATCAGGTTCCCGAAGAATGCCGAAGTAGCCTTGATCCTTCCTGCCCTTTTCAAATATTCGAGCGAATGGACGGTCAGGAATTCGTTCGTTGTCCGGACAAGTTCCAGTATCCCTGACTCGACTTCGTCAATATTTTTACCTTCCATGGCGAGTTTCGCGCCGCCGATGGCGATCATTCCCTCTCCCACACTGGCGTGGAGGCTGTCAATGCATCTTATCTGTGCGTCCGGGAATTCCTTTTTCAGTTCCTCCGCCTGCCTTTCGGCTGTAAAAATGGAATTCGTCTGTTTATGAGAGCATGAAATATAGATCACGTCCTCGCCCAGGCTGAGATATTTGCGGAAAACGCGGTCAAATTCCTCCGGAGGCACCTGCGTCGTTGTTATACGCTCGCCGTTTCGGATTATATCGTAAAATCCGTGCGCCTCTTCCGCACTCCACGACAGATCGGCGACCTTTACCTCGCCGTTGTACACCGTATTCATCCTGCCGTAGTCAATGCCGTATTTTTCCATCAGTTCCGGCGTCAGATCAGCGCAGGAATCAGTTATAATGCGAACTTTTCTCATAGTTGTTTTCTCCTTATCATAAGCAGGGGCAGACTGCTCCCGATCGTAATTATATTCTACTTTTCTAAACTCAAAATAAAGCGCCTTGGACAGCCCGGAAGCAGCCCGAAAGCTGCCCGGAGCAAGGAATTTATTGCACAAAAAACGCAAAAAAATTATTGCCAACTGCCTGTTTTCGGTGGTATAATCAAACCGAAAAAAACACGGAGGTTTGTGTTATATGAGTCCTGAAAGAGCACCGTTCTCAGATCTCACACATCAGGTCGGCCCCATCGGCCTTATTGTTATGGAAAGCTGCCGCGACCTGGGGCAGCGCGTTGATAAACACCTCAAAGAACTCCACGAAGAACAAAACGGATACGTACCGGACACGTTCATACTAAAAAGCCGCTGTCCGCGCTTCAGTAACGGCGAAGCGAAAGGAATTCTCGACGAATCCGTGCGAGGTAAGGACATCTATATTCTTGTCGACGTCGGAAACTACAGCCTCACCTACAACATAATGGGCATACAGAATCACATGTCTCCTGACGATCACTACGCGGATCTGAAGCGTGTCATTCAGGCCATCGCGGGTAAGGCAAAAAGGATAAACGTCATAATGCCTTTCCTGTACGGCGGGCGTCAGCACAAGCGTGCCGCGAGAGAGTCTCTTGACTGCGCCAGCGCTATGATCGAACTTCAGAACCTCGGTGTGACTAACATAATCACGTTTGACGCTCATGATTCTCGCGTTTCGAACGCCATTCCTCTTACAGGATTCGAAAACGTTCACCCCTACTACCAGCTGATGAAATCCATTCTCAGAGAAGTTCCGGACATCCAGGTAGATAAAGAACATCTGATGATGATCAGCCCCGATGAGGGCGGTATCCACCGGAACCTGTATTACTCGACGCTTTTCGGCCTTGATCTGGGCATTTTCGTTAAGCGCAGAGACTTCTCACGCATCGTTAACGGCCGTAACCCGATCGTTGCTCACGAATTTATCGGTTCGTCAGTTAAAGGTAAAGACGTGCTGATCATGGACGATATGCTTTCCTCCGGTGATTCGATACTTGACATAGCAAAAGAATTAAAGCGTCGCAAGGCCGGCCGTGTGTTCGCAGGTGTGACGTTCGCTATGTTCACTGACGGCATCAAACAATTCGATCAGTATTACAAAAAAGGCCTCATCGATAAGATCTTCTCCACCAACCTGACGTACCGCCGTCCTGAGCTGGCGGACAGGCCGTGGTTCGTGGAAGTAAGCATGTCCAAGTACATTGCGAAGCTTGTCGACGCACTCAACTATGACGAATCTATCAGCGTGCTGCTCGACCCGCATCAGAGGATACTGAACCTGCTCGAGCGCCATAACCGCGGCGAGAAGATCTGAGAGCCTGTACGGATCACAGAAATATAAAATACCGCATATTCAGTTTGAGCGACTGATATGCGGTATTTTTTGATGGTTCGCTCCGCCGGTTACTTACCTGTTTTCCGCCACACTTCACCAATTAAAAATGACGGCGTCTGTTCAGTCTTCTGTGAACACCTTTTTAATGGCATCGAGGTAACCTGTGCCGTAGACGTTATCAGGAAGCAAGTAGCTCATTTCGGTCCATTCATTCCAGCTGTTGATCGTGATAAGATTCACGCCGGTCTTGTCCGCGAAATCACGTACCGCATACAGCGCCTTCTCCACGTTCTCGGGAGTATTATTCTTCAGAATACCGTAACGCATCGAATTAAAGCGCGGGTTATTGTCCCACCCGAGCGAAACGTGCGGATAATATACCGGTCCGAGCGACGCGAACTTCTCCCAGAAGCCCTTAACATCCTCCATAACCACGTTGTAATCGCGGTCGATGTCAACGAAATGTACGTACTGGTAGTTCGTCGTGCTGTCAAATCCGAGGATCTTCGCGATCTCCGACGAATAAAGATGTTCGCCGTCAACGCCTGTAAGATTATGTATGCGCTCGCCCCAAAGGATCAGCTGTAGGTCAAGCCCCGGATGTCCGGCTTTCGCCGTCTTTTCCCTGAAGCTCTCCAGTGCGGCTCTGGTATTATCGATCCCGCCCAGACCGTTTATGAGGTTGTCAATATCGTATATCGCGAACACCGGTTTCCCGCCGATCCTGTAATAATTCGGCTGGCTGAAGTAGCGCTCGATCACCCTGTCGCACACGATATCGAACTGAACGCGGTCAACTGCTCCCAGCCACACAGGTACGTCCGGTCCGTCCGAGATGCGCTTGTCCCACGTATACCCGGCGTCGTGGTTCGCCCACATAAGATAGAATTTCATCTTATCGCGGTTCTTTGCCTTCAGGAAACCGTCGTTCAGGCAGCACTCGAGGAACGGTCTTCTGTCGTACCAGTACCAGTCGTATATAAATACGTTTACGCCGTGCGACGATGCGAGTTCGATCTGTTCCTCCATTGTCTCCGGCTCTGCTTCGTCCTTATATCCAAGGAGCGGTACGCGGGGCAGCAGATGTCCTTCAAACTTGGGCGTGGCTTTCCTGACCGACTGCCATTCGCCTTCTCCGTCAGGCCAGAAGATGCGAGTTCTTACTTCGTGTCCCGTGTATGACGGCCAGATATATGCCGCGATATCATATTTTTTCATGCTGTTTAGCCTCCTCGTTATCCGTTTGCTCGTTTTGAAATTTTACAGTAATTCTGCCGCGGTGTCAATCTCCCACACGTTGTCTGTTCGTTCTTTTGCTGGTCCAACTTCCGCGAAATATCTTCCGTTTATCTCCCGCACGCAAAGCAGCAAACCGCCGGAGACGGAGATGTTGCCCGAAGCAAACGGTCCGATGCGCAGACTCTTTACTTCAAAACCGCTGTTCCAGCTCGCTCTGAAGCCGCACCCTGTCCCTTCGCAAACCGCGGAGACAGAACGACGGAATTGCCCCTCACAGCCGGCGTCATCACCCGCGATCCGCTCGTATCTGAAATCGATCTTTCCGTGCTTCCGCCCGGGCAGCACAGCAGTAAAACCTTTAACGTTGACCGCCGTCCAGCCTTCAGGCAGCCTGGGGACAAGCTTCACTCCGTCCTCGGACGAGATGTCGTCAATGCCTGCGATCAGCCTCGCGCACTTGACCGTCTCCGCCTGCTGCACTGCGTTGCCCAGATCCGAATTGCGGAACCAGAACCGCCCCGAGCCGTGAACGATAACGCCTTCCGGCACGATATACTGCTGATCCGTATGGTGGTAGCACATACGCGCCGCGGCCGAAACGCACGCCGTGAGTTCTTCGAAGCGGTCAAGCATGAACGCCGCCTGCGTTATGTAACCCTGCCCGTAACCCATCTGTCTCGCGGAACACGGGTCGAAATACACTTCCTTCTCTGCCTCGAACGTGCGCGACATCAGGTCAAACAGTGCCGGATCGCCTTTCGCGAGGTCGTAGCCAAACAGGTCGCTGTATATAAGCAGATCGACCATGCGTTTATATTCGTACGTCCAGCAGTCGTCGGTCGTATCGGTGTACACGCGGCCGAAGCGCGGGTGATCCATCATAAAATGGCGCTCTGCCCCTTCTCTCAGTTCGCGGGACAATCCACGGCATTTCGCCGCATACTCCCCGTCCCCGATCGCATCGAACAGCCGCGAATAACCGAGCAGCGCCAATGACGAAATGATATTCGAAAACAGGTCGTAGCCGCCCGGGATCTGTGTGCTCGCTTCGGAGTGCGAATAGAGGATGTCCGAGAAATTGGATTCGGCGGGATGCTCCTTCTGCCAGAAATAATAATCCGCCGCGGCCGTAAGATGCTTTTTATGCGCGACGAGCCAGTCATTGCCGACAGCGCCCTTGCGCCAGAGCGTGTACATAAACAGCATGACAGAAGCGTGGCCGTCATTTTCGTTGCCCTCATTAAAAAGATCGTTCTCGTCGCGGGCGGTCAGGTTCGCGACACGTTTCCAGTGCGGGATCTTGAACCGTACGGACGGGTAGTACAGCAGTTCTTCGAGGTATTCCGCGCCTTTCTTCGCGCGTTCGAAATAGCCGGCGTTCACCACTTCCATGAGCGTACGCCCCACGTCCCTGGTCCAGACGTGGCCGCCGTAGCTGTCGCGCCCGGTGCAGAACGTGCCGAAGCCAAGATAGCAGCCGAAATTCGCCGCACCAGGCGTAGACGTATGCGAACGTCCGTCGTCGTCAAGCTTTTTATATGCCATATCCATTATATTGTACCGGTACACGTTGGTAAATATCTCCGCTTCCGGCGTGCCTTCGAACGTGATATCCGGGGCGTCAAATCCGTCGATCTCGCGTACGGGATCGGTCAAAGGCAGTTCGTCTTTGAACTGGTAGAGTCTTCGCATCAGTCGGTCGAGGTCGGCAAAATATCTGCGGCCAAGGAAGAAGTCTCTGTCCGTAATATTTGCCGGGTCGATCTGCTCCGGCACCGCCTCTCCCGCCGAGCCCGTGACGGCTGCGATGGCAACGTTCGCGCGCTTCCCGTCTTCCTTCGTGATGCATATTTCCTTGATCGTCTTAGCCGGATCGGGACGGTACGCAAACACGAATTTCGTTGCCCGCACCGCATCGTCCGCCGTATTCTCCGCGAGCTTCAACGAACGCTTTAAAAGCTCCATTGCCGCAGGATCGGTCGAAAACGGTTCCTGGTACGGTGCTTCGAAACTCATCAGTCCTTCTTCCGGGCGCGGTTTGTAATACAGATTGTAATTCCAGCAGTTCACGCCGAAGATGACCGAGATCAGGTCTTCTGTCCTGTCGGTGTAAGTCACGTGTATGCGCGCGAGCCTGTCCCCCAAAAAAACGCGGATCGAATGATCGTACTGCACTTCGTTCTGAGACCACCATTCCGAGCTGTACTCAGATTCGGAGCTCATGCCCAGAAAATACAATATTTCGCTGCTCCCGCCGAACGGATATGGAGTTTCGGCAAGCTTTTCAGCCACTCCTTTTCCGTTTTTGCGCACAAGGAAAGGAACGCCGCAGACTTTAATTTCGCCGGAATCCGGCAGTTCGAGAAATTTGAACATATTGATTACCTCCGCACAGAAATATCGTCAAAATTATTAACAGAAATATTAAACGTAAGCCATCGCAAAGAGCCCTCCGCACGCATCGGCGGTGAGCGCTATGAGCCGCAGTTCCTTCATCTCCCTTGCCTCTCCAAAGTCGAGCTCAACAAGATTGAAAACTGCATTACCCGCCTCGAACGCCCTGCTGCGGCACCAGAAGTCCGGCTCCGGAAACTCCGGCGGCATTGCCTCCGGATAATCGTATTCGCCTGCGGCAATATCCGGATATTTCAGTTTGCGCTCTCTGTTCACCGCGCCCGAATAGCTCGAAAAGCCGGCAATGACGTTGTTCCCGAACCCCATATCCAGATCTCCCGGGAAACTCAGATCGCGCCTGAACACGGGTCTCAGCAGCGATTCGCCCTTCACCGTCTCCGCTTCAACGCGCAATATGTCCGTAAACATGTCGTGATTTTCTATAAACGCCGAAACCGCCAGATAGATCCTGCGCATTTTCAGGCCGGACAGATCTATCGCCGCGACCGGATGCTTCTCTTTTCCGAACGGCACGAACCCCCTCGGATCGGTAAACAGCGGAACACCGTTTTTCAGTTTGAGCTCTACAGGACCGTTCTCAAATCCTTCCATAAAGCACGCGGGATTCATGACGATACAGCCCCTGGCGTAAGTATTGCCCAGCTCCTGCCAGTACGGTTTAGGCTTTATGAGCGATTCCGGAAGCTTGAGAGCCTTTGCCCCGCCGTCCTCCGGCGCAGCGTCTGAAGTGTTTTGCGTCAATTCTTTTTCCGGCAGCACCGTTACGTGTATCTCTTGCAGAAACTCACCCGCGCCGCCCGAAGTGCCCGGGCTGCCGTCAATACCGGTTTTATATTTTACAAAATACGTTCTGCGTGCGAAATTCATCAACCCGAGAGGCCCGAACTTAACGTAAGGTGCGAGCAGGTCCGGTTTCAGTTTGCATTCCGCCCCCTTCGGGGTCAACGTGATCTCCTCAAATATGCCCTCGCGGTCAATAATTCCGCATATCTCCGCGCCTGAAGGCCTTATTTTTACGATCTCGCCCTGAACGGCCGCCTTGTCGCACTCGAATTTCACCGCTACCGGCTCATATTCGACTCGGACCGAGATCCGGTGAAAGCGGCCGCAATCGACGGATAGCTGCATAAAACCGGCACGGCGAATGAGCCCGAAATCCGTGATATTGACCCCGCCGGACGTCACGCGAACAGCCTTTGAATCCGGAATAGTAAAAACGACGAACTTATTAGTATTGTCCTCAAACGACGCCGTGAGCGTCTGCGAACATGCCGCCACGTTCGAACGCGTCAAATTAATTGCGATCCCGGGAAGTTTTAGCGCCGCTTCCGGCCAGCTTTCCGGAACGCACGGTGCAATAACGGTGCAGTTCTTTGTAATATCCCGCCTGAGTCCGAACAGGCCTTCCACGACGCCCTGCGTATACATCGCAGCCGAGGGAGAAAAATACGCAAAACGCTTCTCGTTCGCGGTCTCCGGCCATGATCCGCGCTGAAACGGACCGCACACCCTGTCGGCAACGAATTTGAGCGGCCTCACGGCATCCTCCGCCCTTCCCATACGGCAATACGCCATCGTCGCGAACGGCTGCATATCCGAGCCCGCCTGCATGCCCCACGTAGGCACGCCGTTTATGCAATGATCTCCGAAATGATTCGACTGGTACACTTCGCCCTCGGGGCCCGTGAGCCTCGATCTTAAATGGTCAAGCGATGACAGCGCGTCAATATCGTCGAGCAGTCCGTACAGGATCGGGTAGCAGATCCCGTGGTACGTGGTGTCAAGGTGTCTCGCGCCGCTTATGTCCTCGTACCATATCTCCCTGCCGAGCCCGCGGTCCCAGATATGCTCCCGCCAGGCTTTTAACGCATTGTCCGCCAGCCGCGCATATTCCGCCGCCTCTGCATCCTTGCCCAGAAGCGCCTTGAGCCACGCCATAGTGCGGAACATCTGTACGCCCTCCGCGCCCGTTGCCGCACCCATTCCGGGAGTGCTCTCCATATCCTCCTGATTACCGATCTGCCTGTACCAGCTAAGCACGCCCGTACCGGTGGGATCGTACTCGCGCATGCTCTGGCGCATTGCATTTTCCATATACGGTTCGGCTTCTCGCGCAAAACCGACGTCGCCGCTCATTTCGACGTAATGCCGCACCTCGCGCAGGAAGAATTGATTGTTACCGCCCCAGTCGCGCCTAGCGCAGCCCGGAGTACACATATCCGGTATCGCGCCGCTCTCAAACACGTTTTTCATCTGAGAGCGGAGGCAGTCGCGCACGCGGTCAAAGTTTCCGAGCCATTCTTCATGCGCAGTTTGTTCCATGTGCCACATCGTAGGCCAGTGGTGGAACGATTCGATCCAGCCGTACGGCCGCAGCCAGGCGTATTCTACGTTGTAGAGCGCGTGCGTGAACGCTTCGTTCAGCACTTTATCAGGCGTATTCAGCGCGGCGCTTTCTTTGAGCCGGATGTAATGCTCCCGGACTTTTTGCAGTTCATTTCGCGGATCTTTTGCGGCAGCGGACAATGCTTCTTCCTCGTTTCCGGCGAACGCGGCGGTCAAATATATTTCTTCTCCGCTTATACGGCATAATGCGTACGAAGCACCCTCCGCCCCGTTTTTTGCGGTTTCGATGCGGACAATATCGAACGCTCCCTTTACAGCGGTTATTATCTCGCCGCCGTCACCCGTGCGCCTGAGCAGCACGGTAGTATCGTCAAAAACCTCGGCGCTGCAGCCGGGGGCGGAGGCAATGTCCTCCCCTCTGAAAGCCTCGTTGGGCGAAAAGTGCATAAACGCGAGCCCCTCTCCGCCGAATTTAAGCCAGAACGGGCTGCCGGTGCGGTTAATGACGCGGATCACTGCGCCTCCCAGATGTTTTTGCACCGGATTTTCGAACGCGGCTTCGTCGCGCCCGATAAGCAGCGGGCAAAGTTCGATATCGTATTCGCGTCCGTCAGATAAAACGGTATGCGAAAACAGACCGCCGGGGATATTGTCCGCGGTCGTAACGTCTGAAGTATTTTCGTAAATCGACCATACCGGCGAATCCGCCCCGATACCGGTAACAAATTTCGCGAGTACGATCTGTTCGGCGCCGCGGTGAACGGTCCTGTCGTACGTCGTAATGCCGAAATTCGGGTAAGCCTGCCTCATAAAACAGATGCAGTCATGAAACGCGGTCGCGCGTTCGTCGAGAAGGTCAAGGCCGTAAGGCAAGTCTGATTCTTTTCCTCTCATACAGATCTCCTCCGCTGATTATCGTTATTACGGTCAATGTTATCGAGATACCCGTATGTTACACTATATCCGCCTCGCCTTCAATAGATAATTCATATTTAAGAATGGACAAATAATATACTCGTAGTTCGCTTTCACGCTGTAATTGACATCGACGGTATTTGTTGAAGATGGATGATCCCGATGAAGCGGGCAATGCTTTTTTGTACTTTTCGTATATTGCGCACCCTCGATTAATATTCAGTTTGTCTATTGAAATACGCGGCCAATGGATTTATAATAATAAAAACAGGCGGAATAACGCGTTAAAGCACATTTTTTTAGCGGAACGGCGGGAACATCCTTATGAAAGACATAATTAAAAAATACACACTGGGCTTGTACGAAAAAGCGGTACCCGCAGGACTCGAACTCGGACAAAAACTGGAATTTATTGCCCGCTGCGGCTTTGACTTTATGGAACTGAGTATTGACGAAAGCGCAGAAAAACAGGAACGCCTTACCTGGAGCCGCAGGAAAAGGGCGGAGCTTGCGAAATTGTCCCGCAGCATTCTGCCCGTAACGTCGATCTGCTTCAGTATGCAGCGTTCCTACCCTTTCGGAAGTTCAGATCCGGCGGTGCGAAGACGCGCAGTCGAGGCGATGGATCAGGCGATCGGATTTGCGTATGACACAGGCATCAGGATCATCCAGCTCGCCGGTTACGACGTTTATTACGAGCCGTCTACCCCGGAGACGCGCAGATATTTTCTTGAAAATCTCAGGCTGGCAGCGGAAAGAGCGTCATCCTACGGAGTGATCCTCGGGCTGGAGACAATGGAAAACGATTTTATGAATACGGTGAAGAAGGCCATGAAGTACGTGAAAGCCGTAAATTCGCCGTATCTGGGCGTCTATCCGGACGTTGGCAATATTTCAAACGCTCTTCCCGATGCTTCCGCCGTAACGGAGGATATCCTCTCCGGCCTCGGGCACATCTTCTCGGCGCACCTGAAGGAAACCAGGCCAGGGGTATACAGGAACCTGATGTTCGGCGAAGGACAGGTAGATTTTGCTTCCGCGCTCAATGCTTTTAAGGCGGCTGGTGTGAGCAGGTTCAATGCGGAGTTCTGGTACGGCGGAGGCGATCCCGCTGCAGAACTGGAAGCGGCACGCAGTTTTCTTAAAGAAAAACTGGATACGGTCTTTGCGGATTGATATCCGCAGCAGACGTTCGCGCAAATGCGAGGAGGTGTTTTTGAATGAATAAGGTCAATTACGCCGGAAGGCTCACCGAAAGTACGTACAAAGTCGGTACGCACACGCACGATTCCTGGGAGCTTGTTTATTACACCGCCGGTTCAGGTACCGTGGAAATTGCGGACGGGGTGTGGTCTTTTAAGGCGCGCGACGTGTTCCTGATCCCCCCCGGAGTACCGCATTCTGACTACGCGGACGGCGGCTTCCAGAACTATCACTATAACTTCAACGACAATGATTTCGTACGTGGTTCTTTCCTGAAATTTACAGACACGGAGCCTGACGAATTCTTCCCTTTGGTAGAACTGCTGTACCGCGAATACCACCTGAAGCGGCAGAATTATCATAATATAATTGACGGCCTCCACGACGTGATAATGCAGTACGCCGTTTCCGCCTCATCATCCGCCGAAGACCCGGGGAACCCGTACGTTGCCCGCATAATAAATGATATCATTAACAATATTTCGAATCCGCATTACCGCGTGAGCTCCGCTTTCGACGACATTCCTTTTGCGCCGGATTATTTCAGGCAGGTGTTTCAGAAGACTACCGGGTATTCGCCTCTGCAATATCTTACTTTCAAGCGCATATCGTACGCGAAGCAGCTGCTTCGGCTCAACTACCCCGGCAGTATGTCGATACAGGAGATCGGACGGCGGTCGGGGTTCGTTGACAGCTATTATTTTTCGCGTATTTTCAAAAAAGAGACCGGCCTCAGTCCCAAAGATTGGGCGCGTTCCGAGGCCGGATGATCACATTTGCAGAGCTGCTTTTTGATATGCTTATCCTGCGGTAAATTCAAGTATGTCGCTCTCGCCGAACGAATTCCTGGTCTGAAGGTAGTACGTCGATCCGGCCGTTAATTCCTTCTTCGGCACGCCCTCGTTCACGTTATAATAGACCCACTCTCCTGCTCCCGGCTCGCTTCCGAGCCTGTACTCTGCCGGAAAACCATCGAGCGACAGCATCATTGCCACGTCGGTCTCCCCTGTTACCGCAGGCAGCGGAGGCTTCTCCCCGAGCCAGTTATTGAGCGCGTAAAGATTCTTCTGCACGTTGTCAAACACCGCAAATCCGAAGTCAACGTTCGGCTCGATGTGAGTGCTTTCGTATAGCGAGATGCCTTCCTGCGGCTGCTCGAACCATTCGAGCGGGTAGTTCCAGCGTGCGACAATAAGCGCCTGTGGTGACAGCTCCTTCACGTTCCTAAGCTGACGCTCGAACGTTGTCCGCCCGCCGATCACGTTATTCAGCTTGTCCCAGTTGAAACCGCCCTTGTGCACCGACGCCCAGGCGACCATCTGCTCGACTTTTCCATCTTTTCCCGCGGAATAGAAAGTACGGTACATACCCTCTCCTGCAGCATTGTCCTCTTCGTTCTCAACGAAAAGCCACACCGGAACGTCCGCCGGCACCGCCTTATACCCTTTCGCATCGGTCTCCGTGCTCTCGCTCATATATCCGTTGGTGTAGCGAATATTCCAGCGCGGGTCATTTACGAGCGCACCGTCCTGCCGCAATTTCGCCTGGAGGCTCCAGTCGATGAAGATCTCAACAAACGGTTTCCCGGCGTTCTCCGTACCGTCGTCAAATCTGTACCACGCGTCCGGATATTTCTCGTACAGCGCGTACAGATCGTCAAGCACTTCTTTCAGCCCGTCGTAATTTTCTCCGGATAATCTTGCCGCGAAATAAATCTTCGGCACGTCGAAGCCCTCCGCGCTCGCCGCAGTTTTAAGCAGATTCTGGCCGTTCAGGTACGTTCCGGCGGTGTATTTCTTCCAGCCTGCCGAATCGGCGGTCCTGTAGCTGGTGTAGTTGGTCCAGTCAACG
>DBVV01000109.1:0-1167 GCA_002308795.1 Mageeibacillus sp. UBA1255
GCGGTGTAGATGCCGTCCGGATAGAATCCCTGGTCGAGGATGAGGCGCTGGAACACCTTTTTACCGTTGACCAGCAGGCACTCGGGGGTAAGTTCGACGGTACGCATGCCGAAATACGATTCGATGCGGTCCGTCAGTTCGCCGGGTGCGGTCAATTCGATCTCGAGCCCGTAAAGATACGGCTTACCGGGCTCCCAGAGCGTTGCCCCGGGCATCGGTACGACGATCTCCGTCTCGCCCCAGCTTGCAGCGGCGGTCAACCTCCTCAGCGTTTTTTCTCCGTCTTTTACCGTGACGCTGATCTTCGAATCCGGCGCGAGATAGCGATCGGGACGCATGCGGACACTCAGTTTTTCATTTTTAACGTCAGGGGTCAGGAACAGTTTGCGCACGTAATAGCGCGGCACGTATTCGAGCCAGACGGTCTGCCATATACCGGTAGTACGGGTGTAGTGGCAGCCTGCAGAATAATAATCGTAACTCTGTTTTCCCGAAGGCTGCGCGGGCGAATGAACGTCATCCTCGGCACGCACCGTAAGCCTGAAATCCGGAATAGCGGAAGCGCCGCCGTCATTGACCGCCTTCCTCAGCGCATCGGTAATATCGAGCTGGAACGAAACGTAACCGCCGCGATGACCTCCGACGTACTCGTCGTTGACCCAGACCTGCGCAAAATAATCTACCGCACCGAAATGAATAAGCACCCTGCCTTTCTGAAGATCCCATCCGGCCGGGAGCGACACCTTCCGCCTGTACCAGACGCAGCGCATAAAATCTTTATTTTCGACGCCGGACAATTTACTCTCGGGGCAGAACGGGACGATTATCTCCCTGCCGTACACGGCATCTTCCCGGAACAATTTCCGCGAAACGCCGCTGTTTCCGTGGTCAATTTCAAACTCCCACCTGCCGTTCAGGTTCAGCCAGCTTCCCTCTCCCCGGTACATCTGCGGCCTGGGAAACTCTTTTCTCGGAATAAGATCTTTCGGAAAGTTATTGTCCATATTCAAATCTCCTTTTTCGCGCGGCCTTTAACTACGCTTCTCCGTAATATTTGTCAAGCACGTCCGAAACCGTCTCGGCCCAGATCATTAAATTCTCCGGTCTGTTGCCAACGGTACTGATATCTTTAAGAGTAATGTCGCACGGGCAGCCGTATTTCAGGCA
>DBVV01000109.1:1248-5516 GCA_002308795.1 Mageeibacillus sp. UBA1255
TAATCCCCTTTGATCTCTCTTGCCGAGATCTCAACGTCAGACCACGGCGAAACGCCTATTTTTCTGAGGTTGGGTATTCTCTTGATAATGTGTATGCGGTCGTAGAGCGGCTCGCAGCAGCCGTAATATGTGTATGCGCACCTTTCTGCAAGCGGGATGCTGAATTTTATGTCATATTCATACAGATCTTCAGGAGAGACCGTCGAAAACATCTGAGCCATCGTCCTGTACCACAGCCCGGAAACTCCTTTTCCGCCGTTTTTGCATCCTTCCGGAAGAGTAACGCTTCCGGGAGTACAGTGAAGCGAAAGATCCGACCTGTCGTAAAGTCCGAGCGCTTCCATCTGATCCATCTCGGATGCCAGCGCATCTGCGAACAGCTGGCGGATCTTTAAAAGATACTCCGGTCTGTCATACATATCAATCAGGATCGGTTCCACGCCACGGAGCCGCGCTATCCTGTCCCACGGTGCATGATATATCCCGTGGCCGCGGAGCACTACGGGTATCGTGTCTCCGACGATTTCTTTAACGTGGTTGAGGTTATATTCGTCTTTCTCCGGATATGCCGTGATTACCGGCAGATGAAAGTACTCTAAAGATGATTCGTCTTCAAGAACGTCTTCATATTCATGAGACTGAATGCTTGTATTTTTTCCGTTGATCGCTTTTTCTTTAAAAAGATCTTCGATCCCGATCCCCGTCGAAGTGTAAGCTTTGCGGACTACCCAGCAGGGTTCGATATAATTATCGCATTTAAAATATTTTTCGCGGAAAAGGGCAACCCGCAGACCGTATTCCATCCCGCGCAATTCGCCGTTCTCGCATTTGCAGTCGAGAGCATGCTCGTAATTCATCTGCTGCCACGGAATTTCTTCCATTATAAGAGGGGGTCTGACGATCTTCAGATCGTTCGTGTCCAGGAATCTTTTTCTCATTCTGACATGCTTTTCGGACATGGCTATTTCCATGTATTGTCTGCACAGGTCACGGATAATAATCAGGTCGTTCTGGCTGTACATCTGATTTTCCTCCCTAATCCAAGTGATGACGTAGGTTAATTAATAGTTATAAAGCATGTGGCCAAACGGATTTTTTGCTTTGATGTCGTCTGCGACTCCTCCAAGAGTCTCTATCTCGTTGCAAACCTCCCACAGCATCATTGACGGCGTAAGTTCTTCTTTCGGTTCTATCTTTTTACCGCTTTTCGCGCAATCTTTGAGCATGGAGTATTCGGCCTCGGAAGGTTCCAGAAGCATCACGGCGTAGCGGCGCAGGAGCGGTATTGCCCGGCTGTCGCCGAATTCTGCCAGAATAAGAGCCTCGTCGAACACGGCACAGGTCTCGGGGGGATTGTCCTTAATGAGCGCTTTCATTCGCTTTTTAAGACTGTCAAAGATCATGTTCCTGCGTTCTTCGTCAAGTATTTCCGGATGCGTCTTCGCTGCTACGGCAAGATTGTAGCGGCGAAATTCGGGCTGTTTTTCGGGGTCAAACAGTTCGATTATTCCGTCCGGGTCAATATGGCGCAGCAGTACGCTTCCTATTACGTCGAACAGCATCTCGTCATCTTTCTCGCTAAGCTGCTCGAATCCGGTCCTGGCGATCTCAACGGATCCGGGATCGCCCGAGACTATCGCATTGTTGAAAAACTGACACAGGAGCATCACCTCATCGCTGTCATCGTTCCAGAAATCACGGCGATCTTTACCGTAATACTTGACCGTATCCGCCGGTTCGGTGAATAACCTGCAGCTTTTGATCGTGTTTTTAACGAACTCATCCGTTTTAAGGGCGGTCTCGTCATTGCCCGCGCCGGAATCGTCCATATCTTCGACCAGTTTTCTTATGTCGTCATTCATTTAGTACCTCTATTTATTCTTCGGTTTCGGATATAATATCCTGCGAAGGAACTGGTTTTTTATCTCGCCTTTGAATATCCTGCGGCCCGTGAATCCCATCCAGTATCCGAACGCTGCAGCAGGAAGTGTCACGAGTCCGCCGAGTGCCGCGCGAAGCCACGTTACGGAGGGTACGGGGCATATCTCGCCTTTCGGCCCTTCCATCAGACGCATAAGCCAGTAAAACGGCATGTATACCGCGAGACGCAGGTATCCGTTCAGTGTCTCGATAACAAATTTCGGGTGGTGTACGATGACGTACTTGTTCGCCAGGAATATCACCAGAAAGCCCAGCGCCGTTACTATGACGTACGCAAGCGCAGCGCATACCAGTCCTTTCATTCCGTACCGGGCGTGGTCGTACGGCTGCCGATCTTTTTCGCCGAACGAGTGCATGAGCTGGTATCCGACCACCACGTAAACGATCGTGACGATCAGCGACCATACGCTCAGGCTGATGTCGGGGTCAATATACCCGATCAGTACTATTATGATCAGCGGATATGCCGCCCAGGCGATGACAAGGGCCATCAGATAGCTGAGGAGGCACGTTCTCATGCCTTTCGCGTGGGTCAATATATTTTTCATCACGGCCTTTGTCACCTCCCCGTTCCGTTATTTTCAGATGCCTTCGCGCGATATTTACATCGGCGCTTTGATGCGTATTACCTTTACGTCCGGAGCTGTTTCTGGCAGATCTCTTACGCCGATCGCGATCAGAGTTTCGATCTGTCCGTTCAGAAGCATCTCTTTCTGTTTGTCGGAGATCACGTTGATACCCGCGTCTTTGAGCATCTGCGAGGTTGCTCCGTAGGTATTATCGGCAATGAATTTCTCCGCTTCCGGCGTTCCTTCGCCGAAATTATGCTTTATGGCAAATCTGCGGCTCTCTTCAAACGCCTCGGGAACGGTGACCGTTTCCTCTGCGGCAACAAATCCGCTCATATTATACTGCTGGAATATGATATCGATCTGCTCGATCGTGCTCCAGCGCACCATAGGCGATACGAGTACTCCCGTAAACGGCGACGCTTCGTCGAATGCATTGAAAAGCTCGCGGTCTACGTCCGTGGTCATATATCTGGGCTGTTCAAACCGTCCGAGAGCGCACAGAACGTGGCCGTCCGCTCCTTCTTCGGGAAGCACCCTTGTCAACGCTGCCCCGCAGGTCGCGACTCTTATGTGGCAGCCCGCCGGACACATGCGGCAAATTGTCTTTTCAATGTGTTCTTTTAAGGGCACCTGCTTTTTAAGCTGCTGCTTTTCGGTGAGCGCTCCGGTCGGGCATACGCTCACGCACAGGCCGCACGACAGGCAGTCCGTTTCGGACAGCGGCAATCCCATCTCTGGCTGCACGATCGTGTCGAAGCCGCGCCCGACGAGGCCGAGTATCGTTTTACCGGTGATCTGCTCGCAGGCTCTGGCACACAGGCCGCACAGAATGCATTTGTCCGTATCGCGGATGAAATATTCGCTCTCGAGTCTAAGGCTCCGGTCGTGGCGGAACCCGTCCAAACGCTCCGGATGGACGTCGTATTGACCGGCATATTTCGCGAGTTTGCACTCGAAATAATCCATACAGCCGCACTCCAGGCAGCGTTTTGCCTCCGCGCGCGCCTCTTCGTCAGTGTAGCCTTTAGCAAATTCCGTGAACGTGCCGCGCCTGATTTCCGGTGCGTCCTCCGCCATTTTTATGCGTTCCGAAGGCTCTTCGAGACGGTGCGCGTATAGTTCTTTGACCCTCGCGTCGCTCAGGTTGCGGTGAGATCTGAACGGTTTTCTCGCAGCAGCTTCCTTATCCACTGCGCCCGTTTTAAGGTATTCGTCTACGGCTTTCGCGGCTTTCTGCGCTTCGGCTATGGCAGCTACGGCAATGCCCGGGCCCTTGTTCGTAACGTCTCCGCAAGCGAACACTCCCGGCAGGTTCGTCTCGAACGTGTTTTCGTCTGCGACAACGGTATTCTTTCGCGTGAGTTCCACTCCGTCGAGTCCGGCCGGGTCAACGCCCTGTCCGATTGCCATTATTACGGTGTCAACGTCGATATATTCGAATGCGCCTTCCACCGGCACAGGCGATCTTCTGCCCGAAGCATCCGGCGCGCCGAGCTCCATTATCTGCGCTTTTACAGTCTTTACGCGCCCGTCCTCTCCCGCTATAAGCTCCGCGGGGTTGCACAGGAATTTGAACTCTACGCCCTCTTCTTCAGCCTCGGTGATCTCTGTCTGTTCGGCGGGCATCTCCGCGCGCGTTCTGCGGTAGATCGTATATACTTTCTCGGCTCCGAGCCTGACCGCGGTCCTGCAGGCGTCCATAGCAGTATTTCCGCCGCCGCAAATTGCGACTTTCTTCCCGATCTCCGGCCTTCC